>JBDNFP010000281.1:0-9942 GCA_041689775.1 Spirosomataceae bacterium | reverse complement strand
TACCGGGAGGCCGATACACAGTTATTTGCCCACCATTTCCCTGATATATTACTCGGCCAGGCTTCGGTCTTTCATACTACCTGTTTTGCGTTGAGCCGCGATCCGGCTCGCTCCGGAATACTGGATGCAGCCAGAAGAGCCCGTGCGTTGGGTGTCGTATTAAGCCTTGATGCCAATTACGCGCCAAGCCTGTGGCCCGACCGAGTGGAGGCTCAGCGGGTGATTGCCGAGTACGTGAAAGGTGGTTTACTGAAACTAAGTGATAACGATGCTGAGCGGCTCTTCGGGCGGGAAGTGGAAGCCGATGAGGTGTTTTCGTTGTTTCATGGTCAGGGTATACAGTTGATCTGCTATACCTTGGGCGGAGACGGCAGCATGATTTCCTGGGAGGGCGGAGCGCGGCGTGAGCTATATCCTGTGGAGCCGGTGGAAGTAAAAGATGCTACCGGAGCGGGAGATGCCTACTGGGCGGGCTTTCTTACCGCTTTTTTGGATGGGCATGACCCGGAAGTATGCGCCAAAGCCGGGGCCCGAATGGCGGCAAGAAAAATAAGCTCTACTACCCCTCTTCCTGCTCAACTTTCAAGTGAGTTTTTGTATGCGTAAATAGTAATAATATTTACCAATAGAATACTGATTGAATAGATTCATCATAATGTGATCAGACGCGAAGTTGTTATGTATCAAAAAGCCCGGCGAAGACTTCCTCGCTGGGCTTTTTACTATTACGATATGCTAAAAATGCTACACTGATACCTTTTCTGACGTAATTCCCTTCGATTTGGTTGACTGAACGATGAGATAGATACCCAACAATACAGCGGGAATACTCAAAAACTGGCCCATATTGAGTGGTAGTGAGTCCTCAAATTGCACCTGATTCTCTTTGAGAAATTCATACATAAAACGGAGTCCGAAAATCCAGACTAAAAACAGCCCTAGTAGTCGACCCGGAGGAGTGTTAGCTTTATACTTGTTCCAAAGAGAGAAAAGAATAAAGAACAGTATGAGGCACGAGATAGATTCGTACAGCTGGGCCGGGTGGCGCGGGTACTGACTGAACTCCATATTTTGCATGAATACCATACCCCAGGGCATACCAGTGACGGTACCAACTATTTCGGAGTTCATGAGGTTTCCGAAACGGATGAAGGCACCAGCCAATGCCACAAGAATAACCATCCGGTCGGTCAGCCACAGGAACGTTTGACCCGTCGACTGACGTTTTCGGGTATAGAGCCATAATCCAAAAAGAATTCCGACCAGTGCTCCGTGGCTGGCAAGTCCGGCATAAGGGGGTAGTATTACTTCAAGAGGGTTCTTGTAAAGAATGGATGGCTCATAAAAAAGAAAGTGTCCGATGCGAGCGCCGAGTACCGTGTAGGCCACCATCACCAAGGTTAAGGAGTCGATGTCTTCCAGTGGTTTACCCTCTTTCTTGAAGATATGTGCCATGATTTGCTGACCGATCAGAAACCCTGCCGCGAATAATAATCCATACCAGCGGACGGTAAACGGCCCGAAACCCATGATTTCGGGAATAGTGAAAATATCGGGGCTGATATTCCAGGTGATGTAAGTAATCATGTGTATTGTAGCGAGTAGTAGATGTGATATTTTCGGTAACGGAATAAGCAGTAAGCTCAAAACGGGACCGATTTAGAATTTAGTAATCTGACAAAGTTAAGATTTTCAAACAAACCCCTATGAAATTTTTGATCATATCCTTGGTGAGGCTTTATCAGGCCGTTCTATCTCCCTATTTACCCAATGCGTGCCGTTATACCCCCACCTGTTCGCAGTATACGATCGAGGCGGTAAATCGGTATGGCTTTTGGAAAGGAGGCCGTTTGGGGCTTCGACGCTTGGGCCGTTGCCACCCATGGGGAGGTAGTGGTTATGATCCGGTACCTTGATTCAATTTTGAATGAGTGAATGATAGAATCACAGCATGTGGGGTTTTTCAATCAAACATTAATGCACTCATTCCGACATTTAGTAATTATTTACCCTCCAATCGCCACTTTACGAAGGATCGAATCAATAATGGTGCTGGTACGTACACCGTCGGCTTCTGCTTCGTAGTTGAGTAGTATTCGGTGATTCATAATATCGGGTGCCAACTCTTTAATATCTTCTGGTAGTACATAGTCGCGTCCTTCGAGGTAGGCTAGCGCCTTGGCTGCCAGATTAAGGTATATGGTGGCTCGGGGCGACACCCCAAACTGTATATACCGGGCTTCATCACGTAGGTTATAATCGAGCGGACGGCGGGTAGCAAAAACTAGTTCAATGATGTACCGTTCGAGGGTTTCGGATATATTTACTTTATTGACTTCGTTTCGAATTGCAAATATCTCTTCTTTGGTCATAATCGCCTTAACCTTATAATCGAAGTTAAGGTCAGCCATTCTTCTCATAACCTCCAACTCATCCGTCTTGTTGAGATAATCTACGTAGACCTTCATCATAAAACGGTCGAGCTGAGCTTCGGGGAGGGGGTAAGTGCCTTCCTGTTCTACGGGGTTTTGGGTCGCTAGTACCAAAAAAGGGCGATCGAGTAGGTAGGTATCATTACCGATGGTAACCTGTTTTTCCTGCATCGCTTCCAGCAGGGCCGACTGTACTTTGGCGGGAGAGCGGTTAACTTCATCGGCCAAAATGATATTTGCAAAAATGGGCCCCTTTTTTACCTCATAATCTCCTATTTTTGGTTTATAAATCATCGTTCCGATCAAGTCGGCTGGTAGCAGATCGGGGGTGAACTGGATCCGGTGAAATTGGAGGTGAAGTACCTTAGCCAGCGTATTGATGGTAAGAGTTTTGGCCAGCCCAGGGACACCTTCGAGGAGTACGTGCCCACCGGTGAAAAGGCTAATCAGCAGGCGGTTCAGGAGTTTTTCCTGGCCCACTATTACCTTACCCATCTCGTCAAGTACTTCTTTTATTTTGGGTAAATACATACGTTGCTAATTCTGACGGAATTACCCGTGCTATTTTGAATGCTGAATCAGGAATTAATAATTAGCCTGCCTGGTGTTTTTGGTATTGCAAAGGCTACTTGGATACAAAACCGAAATTTTAGTCACGAAAAGCACGTACAAAACGGTTTTTCCCGTGTATATCACGAACAAGCTCTACGTGGTGGTAGCCACGCTTTTCAAAAACCAACTGTGTTTCCGGACCAAAGTGCTCATTGATTTCCACATAGCAACGCCCACCTGCTTTAAGATGGTGCTTCCCAAAATCTGCGATGGCTTTGTAGAAAAGTAGCGGGTCGCTGTCTTCTACAAACAATGCTTCGTGGGGCTCAAAGCGCAATACGTTAGGCCGCATATTGTCAGCCTCCGAATAAGTCACATAGGGAGGATTACTAACAATGCAGTCAAATTTTTCGGGGGCGTCTTGCAAGGGAAAGCTTACATTTAGCATGTCTTGCTTGTCGAAATGTACATCTGCCATCAATTGACGGGCGTTTTCCCTGGCTACCGAAAGGGCCTCGTCGCTTACTTCCCAGGCATGAACGGTAGCGTGGGGAAGGAAACGGGCCAATACAATGGCAATACAACCACTACCGGTACCGATGTCAAGTATCGAAGGCTTTTCGTCTGGCTCGGCGTAGTCACGGGTAACGAGGCGTACCAACTCCTCGGTTTCGGGTCGAGGAATTAATACCGAAGCGGATACCTGGAAGGTTAGCCCGCAAAACTCGGTAGAGCCAATTACGTGTTGGATAGGCTCATTACGGTTGAGTCGATCTATAATTTCATCCCAGTCGGGTTGTACTTGTGAGTCAGAAATAGGCCGATCTACAAGAACATCTACATTCCGCAAACGCAGGTAGTGTTCTAATAACATAAAGGCAATTGCCTGGGTTTCTTTGGGCGGATAGACGTTGATCCGATGTATAAGTTGTTGATAAAGTTGACGCGCCGAGGTCATGATCAAGATGATTTCGATTTCTTTGGCAGGAAAGTTAGTAAATTTAGCACAGACGGTGAACCTGGGGTCGTAAGTTTTATTGAGACACCGACCAATTGATGGTTCTGAATGCGCCTTTATAGTTATAGAATGACACAAGAAGAACTGTATATGCAGCGGGCTTTTCAGCTAGCTGAACATGGTCGGGGAACGGTTAGCCCTAACCCTATGGTGGGTTGTGTACTTGTTACCGACGGTCGTATTGTTGGGGAAGGGTGGCATCAGCATTATGGTGGCCCTCACGCGGAGGCACACGCGGTGCGCGACGCCATCAGGCGAGGGAATGAATCACTACTTTCGGAAGTAACAGCCTACGTCACGCTCGAACCTTGTTCACACTTTGGGAAAACACCTCCCTGCGCCGGACTGTTGATTGAGAAGAAAATAAAGCGGGTGGTTATTGCCAACGACGATCCTAATCCTTTGGTGGCTGGCCGTGGTATAGCCACGCTGAGGGAAGCAGGTATCAAGGTAGAAAGTGGTTTGCTTACCACTTTTGGTACAAAACTCAATGCTCGTTTCTTTACTTACTTTGCCAAAAAAAGACCCTATGTTATTCTAAAATGGGCCGAAACTGCCGATGGTTTTATCGCAAAAGAGGATGGATCACCGATTCAAATCAGTAACATCTATTCATCAACGCGGGTACATCGGTGGCGCTCTGAGGAGGATGCCATTTTGGTGGGGCGGCAAACTGCACTTACAGATAATCCCCGGTTGAACGTACGGCTTTGGAACGGTCATGATCCGGTGCGGGTAGTGCTGGACCGCTCTTTATCACTACCTTCCTCACTTCATATTTATGATCAATCCCAACCGACCATTGTATATAATTACGAACAGCAAAACGGAATAGGGGAGGTGCCCGAGCGGTATGCAGTTAATCATGCAGTTTCGTATGATATACTAAAAAAAAATAACGACGAGCTAAATCAAGTATTAACTGACTTGCACAACCGTAAAATACAATCCGTGTTGGTAGAAGGTGGGGCTCAGGTTTTACAAGCATTTATACAGGCAGGACTTTGGGACGAAATCCGTCGCTGCCAGGGTAAGGATTTACTGGGGTCAGGAATTAAAGCCCCGACCGTTGCCGGAGCTTTAACGCATTCAGAAATCGTGGAAGGTGATTACTGGACATTCTATGAAAACGTCCAAAGCCAAGTAGGATTACACCGTCTGCCCCTCAGCCCAGACTTGCTGTAGGGCAAGGTCAGGTGAAAGTGCTACTACATTTGCCAAAAAACCGGGTTTGAGATACCCTATTTGATGGTTCATGCCCAAGTGTCGGGCGGGATAGGCCGAAGCCATCCGGAACGTTTCCTCCGGAGATATACCTACCTTCCTGATACAGTTACGAACAGCGTCCAATAGTGTGATGCACGACCCGGCCAATAGTCCATCATCGTTTAGAAAGCGTTCTCCATTATAATTAATCGTAAAGCCCTCAAATTCAAATCGGGTACCTTGGTACTTGGCAAAAGTTGCGTCCGAAATCAGGAAAAGTCGGTCGCCTAGGAGTTTCTTGGCGATGCGTACTGCGCCAAATTCACAGTGGTGGCCATCAACGATGATACTGGCGTGTACATCGTCCCGATCAAACACGGTACCTACCACCCCAAGTTCACGACTTTCGAGCGGCCGCATGGCGTTGTATAGGTGGGTAATGAGGTTAAAGCCCTTATCGAAGTAGGTATTCAGTTCCGCAGAGGTAGCATTGGTATGTCCGGCCGCGATGGCCCAGTTGCTTTGCTTCAAGAGTTCCAGAAGTGAATCATCAAAGCACTCTGGGGCTATGGTTAGTACTTTCACTACATCTTTTCCCTTTTCGAGTAGTTCCTCTATTTCTTCATGGCTGGGGGGGCGTACCATTTTATCACTGTGGGCACCCCGCTTTATTGGGTTGAGGAAAGGCCCTTCTACGTGCAAACCTGCAACGCCGAGTCTTCCTTGCTTCCAGTACTCTTCCACCGCAGCAATAGCGGCAAGAATTCGCTCCTTGGTAGTGGAGTATACGGTCGGTACTATAGTAGTAGTACCATCGGATAGGTGGGTTCTGTACATATTATCCAGTGATTCCACCGAACCATCACGCGTTAGAAAACCACTATCTCCGCCGTAGAGTTGAAAATCAATAAAACCAGGCACCAGCCAGGCACCTTGCATATCCCGAATATTCTCGCCCTGAGGTATTTCTGATGTTGGGAGTACAGCTTTTATTTTACCATTTTCCATCCACAAAGCGTGGTCGGTTAGCTGTGCTTCTCCGGTAAAAATGATTGCGTTTGTAAGTATTATCGATTCCATAAATCAATTTCCATTGTCCAGATTTCCCATGCTTTTTCGGCTTGTAGTTGTAGCATTTTGATTCCTCCATGTGTGGCGGCGCCTTGTTTTTCACCTTTCTGCAAAAACTCAGTTTCTAATGGGTTATACACCAGATCATACAAGAAATGATGATGATTGATGAATTGATAAGGAATAGGAGGGGCGGCGTCAACCTTGGGATGCATACCAAGTGGCGTGGTATTGATGATTAGCCGATACTCTTGCATAATTTCTTCCGTTAGGTCCTCATAGCTTAGTATACCCTCGCTACTAGTGCGGGAAATAAGCTGGAACGGAGCTTCCAGGTCAGTAAGTGCGGCGGTAACGGCCTTAGACGCACCGCCAGTACCCAGTACCAGAGCTTTCAGATTGGCGCAGGATTCACCCCGATGGTCGAGCCATTCTTCCAGCGATTGCCTGAAACCATAGTAGTCGGTGTTGTATCCTTTGGTACTACCGTCGGCAAACACCCGGATTGTATTGACGGCACCGATGCGGCCGGCGGAGGCTTCGTCTAAATCATCAAGGTAGGGAATGATTGCTTGCTTGTAAGGGATTGTAACATTGAGTCCTTGCAGATTAGGAGTTTGGGTGAGTAATGTTGTCACTTTGCGAATATCACTTAACTCGTATAAATCGTAGCGGCTATCCGTTATCCGTTCTCGGGTAAACTTTTCTGCGAAGTAGCGCTTCGAAAATGAATGCGACAAAGGGTATCCAATAAGGCCGTAAAGGTTCATAAGCTTAGGTTGTTGTTTCAGAATAGTACCCTTGGGTGTAGTAAAAAAAAAGGACACTCTTTCTGCATGAATTGAGCAGTAAGTAATCCGGTCCGTAAATTAGTGAATTAAATAATGAGCTGTACGAGGAAGTGGTTCGAAACGTTCCGAAATCATAAAGACCCTGGTCCTTTTATGGCCAGGGTCTTTACATATTATACGGTATAGAAGGTGTTAATCAGGCAGCCGTTGGGGAAGAAAATTTTGATTTAATGTATCCCCAGATAATTGGTACAACTGAAATCCCAATTACCCCAAAGATGACAATTTCAAAGTTATTTTTCACAATCGGAATATTTCCCAGGAAGTACCCAGCCAGAGTGAGTGTAGGCACCCACAGTAATGCGCCTGCTACACAGAATAAAATGTACTTAGAGTATTTCATGCTTCCGGCTCCTGCGACAAAGGGCGCTACCGTGCGGATAATTGGAATAAAACGAGCCATAATCACTGTTTTGCCACCGTGCCTTTCATAAAAATCTTCTGTTCGTTCGAGATACTCCTTCTTTAAAAAAAGTATCTGTTTGCGTTCTTTGATTTTTGCCCCGAGAAATTTGCCTACGAAATAATTGACGTTGTCGCCAAGTAGGGCCGCAATGATCAGAAGTATAATAATGAGCCAGACATTTAGTGCTCCCGTTGACGCCGCCAGGGCTCCTGCCGCAAATAGTAGTGAGTCTCCCGGTAGCAGCGGCATAAACACCAGCCCTGTTTCTGTAAAAACAATCAGAAATAGAATTAGATAGGTGAGTGTCCCGTATTCATTGATAATATCAAAAAGATGCTTATCAAGGTGTAGAAAGAAGTCAATTACTTGGCTGATAATTTCCATTTATTTCTGGTTTTTGAATTAAGGAAGTGTGAAAAAGTATCACCACGAAGTCCCAGACGAATAGTTTCGAGCGGGATCAAATCATTGGTTGCAATATTACCCAAGTTGACGTTGGCTCCCAGGAGCTTCACGAACCAAACCTGTTGCGACTTTTGGGGTGCTTCCCATAAAATTTTCTCGCTGGGAATCTGGGTTAGAATTTCTTCTACCAGTCCCTGCCGCACTTCGCCACTTGAACGGAACAAACCTACGTTTCCGGATTCGCGAGCCTCGCCAATTACTTTCCAGGCACCAGCGTCAAGTTCGGCACGCATCAGCTGAATCCATTTGTAGGGAGGTATAATTTTCTCTTCATCCTTGGATCCAACCTCAGAAAGGACGGTTACCTGCTGGGCTAATGTACGGATATATTCACATTTAACGTCTTGTGGCATTTCTACGGAGCCATCCGAAACTTCGGCATATTGGAGCTTATAGCGATCAATCAGACGCCGAAAGTCGTCAAATTGATTTCGCACGACGAAAGCTTCAAAAAGCGTTCCACCAAAGTAGTACGGAATGTTTGCGCTACGGTAGGCATCCAGCTTTGCGTCCAGGTTGGGCGTAACGAAGGAGGTAGCCCAGCCAAGCTTTACAATATCAATATGAGGTTCGGAAACAGAAAGCATATCTTCAATTTCCCGAACACTCAATCCCTTATCCATAACCATAGTAATACCGTCCTGGCGAGGCTTAACGGTGCGGTCGGGTATTTGTGATAGATTATAATTCATATATTAGAGGAATGAAAAGACGGTTTATAATCTTTCAAAGATAGCAATAACCTCGAATACATACACAATAAAATACAGGAAATTGGTCCTAATTGGGTAGTTATTCTATGTTTATTCCTATTTTGCTTATAAATGGTCACTCTTACTATTAGTTTTACTAAACCTATGTTGTGCAAATGAGTGATGTTACTCACATGAATCCGCGCCTCGAATTTCTCCGTTCTCAGATCGGAAATGACAGTAGTTCCAGTATTTCGCCGCTCGGTAGATGGCTTAACGGTACGTTACGTTCGGTCGAATACGGAGTAATGAGTGTTGAATTTCTAGTAAGGGATACTATGACCAATCCGATGGGCGTATTGCACGGAGGTGCTGCCTCAGCGATTATGGATGAGGTAATTGGTTCTATGGTTTTTGCGATGGGAAGAGAGTTTGGGTATACCTCGGTAAACCTGAACTGTGATTTTCTGAATCCGGCCCGGGAGGGCGAGGTATTAACGGCTAACTCCAAAGTGGTCAGGGCGGGCCGCAACATTATTCATTGCGAGTGCGAAATTGTCGCTTCGGAAGGTAAAATCATTGCAAAGTGTTCTTCTAACCTTATTCAAACCGGAGTACGACTGCCCGTCTAGCAGGTGCCAAAGTAGCACTGTTAGGCTAAGAAAAGGTAGATATTTAAGTATAAGTTGGTGGTGTTGAAGCCACCAACTTATACTTAATGTGCTCCTACTGGCTCAGCATTAATCTTAGCTTCTATCGCTCGCCAGATGGAGTTAACTATTTCCGGATCAGGAGCAGTGTCATACAAACTATTTAAAACCACAATCAGGTGTCGAGCCGTTTCGATGACGCTTCCTTGCTGTGGGTTTTTGGAACGATATTCCTCCCAGTAGAAATGATCAAGAGAGTCTGATTCTAAAACCCAATTGCGAAAGGAGTCTTCTAAAACAAAATCTTCAACTTCGTACTGGGCAATGTTCTTGTTCATAACGCGTAATTTTATAGATTCTGATAAGGTAAGTGTTAGACGATGATAGTAGCCCGGTCGTCACCTTTCGGATGTAGCAAGGCGGCAAAATTAGTAATGAAGCTAAATATTAAAATAAAGGGTAATGGATTATATGGGTTGATTTCGCTATATTGGTGTCATGCTACATACTCATCCCATCCTGTGCCCCCATTGCGATAGTTCCGACACGGTCAAGAACGGCCACCGCCCCAACGGCGACCAGCGTTGGCGCTGCAATCG
>JBDNFP010000280.1:0-9608 GCA_041689775.1 Spirosomataceae bacterium | reverse complement strand
TTTGGCTCAGGCTTACGCAGATCGCTTACGACTGTCAGACAACTGTTTATCAATTGAAGTATGGTTTGCTAAGTGATTATTTGCGCACGCAACTGACCCGGCCAACTATTAAATTCGCATGATTTGCGAAAGTCCTATTTTCATAATTTTGCCTCGGATTCGAATAGTTGAAAAATTATTTGAACTGTTTTGAAAAGCCCCCGTGTTGTGTCGCCAAACCTGCACGGGGCTTTTTTTAACCAAAATGATTCTAAAGATGTAGGGGGCATTCGGGGAGTTGATCTCCTATGCAAAAGGTTCTTGCTCGCTTTACCTATATCTTTCCACGCACATCGGCCGCTGTGCGTCTCATTGGTTGCACCAAACCTACAAGAAGAAAATCTTTCATCAAAAAATGTCTAGGTACTAATTTAGCACTTTTCCAGATTTAGAGATATACGTCACAAAGTAGATTTTTGCACAAAAAGAAGGCCACATAATGTAAAACACAAAGAAAAGAAGCTAGAAATTGCACTTTCCCGAAGTGCTAAATTAGCACTCCAGTTAGGTAGGTCACGCACTTTCCTACAAACCCAAATTGACCGTTGAATAACTAAGCAGCCTGATAGCTTGCACGTTAGAAAAAGATACTTATTTTTGGAATTCGTACGATGCACACAGCTAAAACTTAACCCAAACTCCAACCATGATCACCAATCCTCACTATGACTCTTGGACAAAAAGTGTGCAAACTGCGCGAGCTACGCGGTTACAGTCAGTACTACATGGGCCTACGCCTGGGTATTTGCCAAACGGCGTACAGTAAACTCGAACGCGGCACAGCGGCGATTTCGCCCGAGCGGCTGCGCCACCTCGCCGAAATTCTGGAAGTAGAAGTTTCCCAACTCCTGGATTTTGACTATCAAATGGTGCTCCAAGCCACCGCTCCCGAGCGTGCGGCCCTAACGGATAAAGAACGGCAGCACTACGAGCGTATCATTCAAAACCTGCAGGAGCAAATCCGTTCTTTAATGAGTAAAAACGGGGGGGGGGGAGTAAACCTCTTCGTCATTTGGCTGGCGTGTCAGCCTTGCCTAGGCTAAACCAAGCAAAATAACTCAAAATCCCTCATACACAAAGCGGCCCGCACCATCCGGTACGGGCCGCTTTGCTATTCATTCAAGAACTAACCCCTTTATTTATTTCCCCGCCGTTGCTCGGCCAATGTCATTAAGTTAAGGAATAAGTTGATCTTTGTATGATGAAAAAAAGACGAATCTAGAACTATTGGCAAGTTTACGTTGCTTTTTATTGGTCGAGATCCTACCCGATCATAACAAACAGAATCCAGGTGACTTTACTCGTAACCGAAAGCTTCCCTTCACCTTCTTGGTTACGCTGATGCTAAAAGCCTTACGCAAAAAGATTGCCTTGGAAATCCACTACTTCTATGATCGGTTGGTCGAGCTGACCCTGAAAGAAGAGTCTATTAACTTGACGGCAAGTGCCTTCTGTCAAAGTCGCCAGAAACTCCGGCCGGAATTTTTTCGTGATGGACTACACCATCTGTGTCGCGAATTCTACACCGAAAACGAGCTCAATGTGAAGCTATGGCAAGGCAAGCGGCTACTAGCCATTGATGGTAGCATCATCGAGCTGCCCCACACGGCTGAGTTAGAGCAGCAATATGGTACCTACGCCAACCAACACAAGACACTTCGGGTGCAGGCTCGCATCTCGCTGTTGTATGATGTGCTCAACGATTTGGTCTTAGACGGACAACTAGGCCGCTACAAAGATGGAGAGCGAGTGCTGGCTGAATCCCACCTAGCCGTATTGAGTCCGGGAGATTTGGTAATTTACGACCGGGGCTACCCTTCCTTCGACTTTATCTTTCAACACCACCAGGGTGGTATTGATTTTGTCATGCGAGCCAAAGTAACGTGGAACAACGCGGTCTGTGATTTTGTCCGTTCAGGAGTATCCAGCCAGCTTGTAGATCTAACAATAGGCAAGAATGAGTGCGTAAAACATAAACCCTATGATCACCATACCCCAATAACTGTCAGGATGGTACGGGTAGAGCTTTCCACCGGGGAAATAGAGATACTTATAAGTTCACTGCTGGACGATGAGCTGTACCCTACCGCTATTTTCAAAAACCTGTACCAGCAACGTTGGGGAGTAGAAACCCGCTTCGACATGCTAAAAAACGCCCTGCATATAGAACATTTTTCCGGTGTGAGTCAAAGGGTAATCATGCAGGATTTTTACATTACCTTACTGGTGTCCAACCTGGAAGCACTACTTAGAGAAGAGGTCAATCAGCAGATTCAGCAGAAGTACAACCACCGACAACATCATTACCAAGTCAATATTACGGTAAGCGTAAGTCTGCTCAGAGAAAAAATAGTGGATTTGCTATTAGGAAAAAACCCTCAACAAACATTGGCTTATCTCGCAAAGGTATTTGCTCAAAATATAGAACCTGTAAGGACCAATAGAAGCTTCCCCAGAAAGGCCGATCAATACAGAACCAAAAACAAACCTAAGCAATTTAGAAACAGGCGCTCAAACCTTTGAGCTTAACTTAATGACATTGGTTGCTCGGCTCTGTCGAGTGACCCCTATGACACAGCCCTCTGGGCGGTCATCGAAAGCACTATTTCTGATAGCGTCCGGAGGACGTACTCATTATCTTTACTCGACAGAGCCGAGCGAAGGCCAGAGTGACCTATATGGTGAAGCCCTCTGGGCGATCTATAAAATCATTATACCTAACTGGGCACAAGGGAGCGTACCAATTGGTGACTTGTTAAGAAAAGCGGAGATGCGGGTAGTTGTCGTCTTCGCGTCCGGAGGACGCAATCATGGATTTCACTCGACGGAGCCGATCGAAGGCTAAGAGTACTTCCTTTGGAAGAATTCCCACAAACTACTCAATTTGACAAATACAACCTGATCAAAGGAGAGTAATCGGGCCTGATCTTTTGTGTCATTGAATTCCTCCATGCATTACCCGCAATTCGCTCTACTGTTTTTAAATGGTAATTTTTCCCAAATCTTATATTTATCTTATTGCTCGTTAAACCCGAACCTGACACGGGAAAGAACTCGACAGCAACAAATAAGCCTGGCTCCGGTATCTGGAGCTGTATGTTACTTAAATCAACACTATACCATTTTCCAAATAGTCTTCGGGGTACTACTTTTATAAGAAAGGAACGATTGATAAGCGGTTCGGCAGGAAATTGATTATCGCCAACCGTATACATATTCACTCGAACAAAACCGTCCTTAGCATCGGCTTCATCATTTAATAGATAAATTTCCAAAGAGTTTACATACATAGGCGAATTTACTGGTGGCTTAAATAAGACAGCCAATTCGCTGTACCAAGAGGAAAGCCTACTGCCCAATCTGAGGTTCCCTTTGGAAGATTTTGGGCCCATCATGATGCGCTTTTCTTTTTTTGGGCTTATTGTCAGATCTGGCAATTGCAAGGGTTCCTCATGAAGGTACAAGGTGTCTGACTTTACAACCTGGTGAGCCACCACGAAGTAAGTTTGATAGCCTAAGAGGGAAAAAACCAGGGTGTCTGATGCAGGCAATGAAGTTGGAAGCACAAATGCCCCATCCCATCCACTGTAAATACCAATTTTGGGATTATTCTTGGAGTAAATGGCTACATAAGATATAGGATCAAGAGTAGATGCGTCAACTATTACTTTACGCTGAGCAATACCTAAATCAATAAAAAGTAACAGAAAAAGACCAGTAAGAATGATTCTTTTTTTAATCATGGAATCAGAAAAATGGGCAATTGTACGAAAATAATAGTCATCTGATATTGCAACAAGACTCTTTTTAAGTATATGATTCCCGCCGTGGCTCGGCTCCGTCGAGCCACCCCTATGACGCAGCCCTCCGGGCGGTCTTCAAAAGCACTATTTCTGATTAAAGTGGCGTCAGGTGTTTCCACCTGACGCGAAAAATCAGGAAGTAGAATGCTTAGACCATTGTCGGGTGGAAACACCCAACAGCACAACCAAATCCCTCATACGCAAAGCGGCCCGCACCATCCGGTACAGGCCGCTTTACTATTTACCTCTTCATTCACTCATTCCCTAATTCTGACATTTACTAATTAGGCAACCTCAAAACTTCGGACAAGACAACTCCTTACTTCGACGCTTCGGGCGGCCTTTGGGTGGATTGAGGGGTTCGAAAATATAGGATAGCGATATTTCGTGGGCTCCGCCGCTACCAATACCCAACGTGGAAATCGTAGCGTCGTAGCTATACCCAATCGAGAATTTATCCTGCCGGAAACCCGCCAGAAAAATGAGTGATTCGTGGTTATTAATATTTTCGGCGTATTTCTTGACCGGAATACCCCGGTACCAAGCACCAAATACCATCGGAGCGTAGGTAACGTATACCCCGGCGTCAAACTGATCAAACTTGCCTTGTGACTTGTACATGATGGCGGGTGAGATCGTTTTTTCGCGGTCTATCTCATTGCCAAGGTAGGTGTAGCCGCCAAAAGGAATACGCAGTCCGGCCTGAAAGCTGGCCTTAATTGGCAACCGGGCGGCGTCTACGCTAGAAAAAGCCTGATTGGGCCGGTTGATGTGGTGAGCGGCAATACCGGCCCAGTACCAGTCAGAATAGACCATCATACCCGTAGAAAAATCCGCGTAGGATACCTGAGGAATACCATTTTGGATCAGGGGTTCCTGAGTTGGGTTTCCGGTAAAGCCCTGATTACTGTACTGATCGCCAAAGGTTAGGCCGAAATAGTCAAGGGTACGGGTGGTATAAGCCCCCTGCAAACCTAATCGCAGGAAAGTTTCCTCATTGAGTTTAAGCTGATACGAATATTGTGCACCTACTTCGGTAGACTTCAAGTTGCCGAGTCCTTGGCTATCCATGAGTGCATACACCCCTACTCCGCTATTGAACTTGGAGAAATAATTATCGACCCCAAAGGAGGTAGTCACGAAGTTGGCCGATAGAGCCGGCCATTGATTGCGGTAGTTGACCGTCAGACGCGGGGCCAATGCACCACCTGCCAAAGCCGGGTTGAGGTACAGAGGGTTAGCGTAGAACTGCGAAAATTGGGGATCCTGACTCCAACCTTTTAAGCCGCTAAGGGTCAATATTACAAGTACAAGAAATTTCTTCGTCATGGTTATTAATTTTCCGCAAATAAGCTGCTAACGATCGGTGAAGTAAGTAATTATTAGGCTGAGATCAACAAAATATACCCTTTTTGCATAACAACGATCAAATGTCAGAAGTTTTCTAACAATACTAGGTTATGAAATTTATAAAAATAATTTTCGTTAAAACTAAGCAGAGTATATAAAAGTTAAGTCTGGGTATGTGTGTTTTGAGTAAGTAACGAAAGATGAGGTTGATTTATAATACATATAGACGTTTTTTTTGGATATTCATTTTACTGATGGGTGGTTTAGCTGGTCTGGGCTATGCTTCGGTGCCCTTTGTGGTAAAAGGGCAGTGTATGATGAATCCCGACTGCAAGAATGAAGCAACTTCGTTTGAGGACACACTGGCTACGGCCGTAGCGTGGCAATGGAACTTTGGTGATGCCAACAGTATGGATAACACGGATACCCGGCGCAACCCGAGGCATTCCTACACTACCCCGGGTCCCTACATCGTACGATTGCTACGAACGCTCCAAAATGGCACAGTTGATAGTCTTAGCCTTCCCATCCAGATCGGAGAACTACCTCCGCCTTTTCAAAGCTGGAAACCCGATACTACTATTTGTCCCGATCAGATTATTACGCTGGACCCCTACCCGATGGGAGGTGCGCCCGCCGGAGCGAAGTTTATCTGGTATCCCAAAGGAGATACAACCCAAACCCTCGAAGTAGATAGTTCGGGTTGTTATTCGGTGGAAGTAATACTACCGAATGGTTGTAAAATCCAGGATCGGGTTAATGTGAAGATTTGTTTGGAACCTACCAACCAGGAAGGAGCAAAATGGTTTTTTGGTGATAATGCCGGGCTTGACTTTTCAAGTGGTACACCGCAGGCTATAACCGACGGTAAACTGAACACTCCGGAAGGAACTTCCACGATTGCTAACTCCAAAGGAATACTTCTCTTTTATACCGATGGAGTAAAAATCTATGATAGAGACGGGGAAGAACTAGAATGCCTGGCCGATTCGTGTCGGCCGTTACTAGGTAGCCCTAATTCCACCCAATCGGCACTGATTGTGCCGCAGCCTACCTGTAAAGGCTGTGAATATCTTTATAATGTATTTACTACTACCGACATAAATGACTCTACTAAGCTACTTACAGTAAGTGTGGTGGATATGCGCCGCAACAATGGTAAAGGTGCGGTGGTAGAGCAAAACACCACCTTAGAAAGATCAACCACGGAGCGCTTGGCTTCGGTCATGAACGAAGCTGATAGTACCTACTGGGTAGTAACCCACGATTACGGAACGAACGTGTTTCGGGTGTTTCATGCTACCAACGGTGGACTAATCGAATCCGGTGAGTTTCCATTGGGTATGGCGCACGATACGCCAACAAAGGGGGAGGGTTACATGAAGTTTTCGGCCCCTGATAGTGCCAGTGGGCAACGGCGATTGGCGGTCATTGTGCCGGGGCCGCTTAAAAACTACGTGGAGATATTTACTTTTTCTGATTCAACGGGCGAGCTCAGTTACGAACGAACGATTGACCTGGGCCCCGCCCCGCCCAAAGCCTATGGGGTGGAGTTTTCTCCTAGTGGTGAAAAACTATACGTATCTTATCTGGGTGACGGAGATTCCACGGCCTCCATGCTGGTGCAATACGACCTGACCCTGGGCGACTCTACCCTGATTGCGGATTCTAGGATCGTGGTGGATAGCACCACCAACCAGCGGTTTGGTGCCTTGCAGATAGGTTCCGATGGAAAAATATACATGGCCATTGAAGGCAGTGATTACCTGGCGGTTATCAACGAGCCGGAAGCTAATTCGCTCGGGAATTTATTGTATAAAGTAGAAGGAGTAAACCTGGGGGGTAAAAAGAGTCAGCTTGGACTACCTAGTCTAGTTCAGAATTTCACCAACCAAAACGATGGCCCCGGTTTTCAGGCCGATGGTTTCTGCTCTGGAGCGCCGACTTCTTTTCAGGCGAGCCCATTATGTGATCCGATTAAGGACACCTACTCCTGGAACTTTGGTGACGGTAGCGCACCAGTTTCCGGAAAGGAGACTCAGGTAGAGCATACGTATCGATTACCGGGTATTTACCGGGCGAGCCTCCGGGCCACCAATCAGTGTAAGGATACCACCTTCTTTCAGGAAATAGAAATATTTGAAACACCGCCGCCGCTGGATCTGGGCCAGGATCAGGATGAATGCCGCAATAGTATTCAACTGGAATCAAACGTCAATGCTGAGTTTTTTGTGTGGTTGTACAACGGTCGCCCCGTTGGCAGAGAAAAAACATTTAGTGCCACCCAAACCGGGCAGTACGTGGCCATTGCTGCCAACGGACCGCAGGGCCTATGTTTTCAGGCTGATACCGTAGATCTGACGATTCGCCGTCCGCCCGCTTTTTCGCTCGGGCCGGATACCACAGTGTGTAACGATAGCACACTCGTACTGACGGCCCCCGGTCTTACGTGGCGGGAGTTTGCGTGGAGCACCGGAGAAACTACCCGTGATATCACCATCAAGCAGCCCGGTATTTACTTTGTGGAGGTTAAAAATGGCAATGATTGCTACAATGAAGATACCATCCAGATCGTGTCCCGACCGCGTGCCCGCATCGCGGCTGACCTGCTGCCCCCTTCAGGCTGTACAACGGCCGATGGACGAATACAGATCACGAGCATGATACCAGCAGGCACGTACAACTACGCTTGGACGCGTCCCGATAATTCGACGGCAGGTACCGGGCCCGTGCTCACGGATCTACGCGAAGGAGCCTACCAACTCAGGGTATCGGGTAACCCATTGTCGTGTACTACTGATACCTCATTTGCTCTTCGTTCCCCGGCAAATCCGCTTCGGATGAGCCCGGTACCCGATAACGCAGCCTGTACTAAGCCGGATTCCGGTTCGATTGCCTTGCGGGTTACGGGCGGTCAGCCCACGGTATTCCGCTGGTTCAATAGCGCCGGACAGGTCGTAAGTACCACGCAAACGGCCACTAATCTCGTGTCGGGCACATATAGTCTCGAAGCATCGGATGCCGGTGGCTGTACCTACACCCAGGCAGATATTGTGGTAGGTCTAATCCGGGACAACTTGGCACTGCTGGGGCCGAACCGCGGTAAGTGCGTGGGTGACACCATTCAGCTGGCGCCTTTATCCATTAATTTTGCGGGGAATCAGTACGTATGGAGTACCGGGGCCACGACCCGTAGTTTGGTGGTGCGGGAGGCGGGTACTTATACCCTCACGGTGAGTAATCCTGCTAATGGCTGTACCGGAACGGACGATGTGCAGGTACGTTTTAGCGCCCGGCCCGAGGTAGTAGCGGGGGCACCCTTGTCCTTCTGCGCAGATCAGCGTCCGCAGCGTCTTACGGGAGCTACTCCGGCCAACGGTTTTTGGGTAGGTCCGGGGGTGGATTCCGTCGGATTGTACACTCCGATAGACACCCTGATCGGCCGTCAGACACTTACTTATTTTGTTTCGAATGACGGTTGTGTGGCTTCGGCCAACCGCGTGGTGGATGTAAAACTAGTACCGGTGGTACGTTTGGGACCCGATACAACCTTATGCTACGATGGTAACTTCCGCTTGGTGGCGAGTGATATTAGCGAAGCACAGTATAGCTGGTCTAATGGCCAAACTACCCAAAGTATTACTCCCCGGTTTACCGGCACCTATACCGTAACTGCCTCGTTTGCCGGTTGTGCGGGCCGGGATACCATCCGGTTGATATTTCTACCCTCTCCGCGCCTCGACCTGGCACCAGAGAGCCCGCTGTGCGTGGCTCAGAATGCCACCACGGTACTGAACGCCCGGGGAGCAGCCAACCAACAATACTTCTGGCCCGAAACGGGTGACACTACCAGCCGGATTACGGTAAGTAGGCTAGGTACTTACCGGGTGATTGCCACCAATCGGGAAGGATGTACCCTCACCGACACCACTGAGGTGGTAAATCGCTGTGAGCCACGACTATTTGTGCCGGATGCGTTTACCCCTAATAGTGACGGACAGAACGATCAGTTGGATGTGTACGGAGTGTTCTTTGATCGGTTTGAAATAAAAATCTATAACCGCTGGGGCGAAGTTATCTTTGCTACAAACGATGTAAACCAGAAGTGGGATGGTACCTACAAGGGTGCCAAGGTGCAGCCGGGGGTTTACCCTTACATGATCAACTATGGTAGTGAGTATTACCCCGAACGACCGCGCGATACCTTACGCGGCTCCGTGATGGTGCTGAGGTAGAATAGGGACCGGGAATAGATAATTGAGAAGAGGGTAGTGTATTTGGTAGTGTCTATAAAGGGTTGATCATTCAGCGACGGAGTCGCCATATGTTCCTGTTTTGAAATAGTGTTTGTTGATGTACATACCAATGACATTGTCATGAATTTGCTCGTTTTTAGAAAAACATATCGTCCTGCGA
>JBDNFP010000279.1:0-13553 GCA_041689775.1 Spirosomataceae bacterium | reverse complement strand
TGCCGATTGCAGCGCCAACGCTGGTCGCCGTTGGGGCGGTGGCCGTTCTTGACCGTGTCGGAACTATCGCAATGGGGGCACAGGATCGGATGAGTATGTAGCATGACACCAATATAGCGAAATCAACCCATATAATCCATGACTACTATTTTTTATATCAAATACTCATAAAAATATAATGGTCGGGCGGCGTTCCGCTACAAGCTACTTACTGCCTGCGATGTGGGTGTAGTACTTAAGTCAAAGGTAGTATTATTTCTTAGGCTGGTAATATCCGCCAATCCGCCTTTTGACCGAAATTAGCCTCCATACTCCAATAATGAAAACGATTGGAGCCATGCATAGGAAAGTGTATCCCAAAGCCAATATCTCTTGCAGTATGTCTAGCCGGGTGATGGTAATACCTCCGGCCAGGAGCGTGAGTGACGTACGGAAGTAGGCCAGAAAGGTTCGTTCGTTGGCCAGCCGGGTTCGTTCGATAGCGAGCCAATCGGTGGTGGATAATTGAAGGGTAAGGTCGGACTTTTCCATAAAGTATCTTTGGGGCCTAATACAAAAGCGCCGCACCAATTGATTTGGGCAGCGCTTATAAAATGTTGTTTCAATAGGAAATCAACGCTTATCTATGGCAACGAAGTCCCGGTGGGTAGCACCAGTATATATCTGACGAGGGCGGCCAATCGGCTCCTTGTTCTCCCGCATTTCTTTCCACTGAGCGATCCAGCCCGGCAAACGACCAATCGCAAACATGACCGTAAACATGTTGGTCGGTATGCCCAAAGCACGGTAGATAATTCCGGAATAGAAGTCTACGTTGGGGTAGAGTTTACGCGAAACGAAGTATTCATCTTCCAAAGCAGCTTTTTCGAGTGTTTTTGCAATGTCCAATACAGGATCATTTACACCAAGCTTGGCTAGTACGTCGTCTGCTGCTTTCTTAATGATACGAGCACGAGGATCGAAATTCTTGTACACCCGGTGGCCGAAACCAAACAAACGGAAACCGCTATTCTTATCCTTAGCCATATTGATATACTTTTGTGTATCTCCGCCATCGGCTTTGATTGCTTCCAGCATCTCGATTACTTCTTGGTTGGCTCCGCCGTGGAGAGGCCCCCACAGAGCACCTATACCCGCTGAAATAGAAGAATAAATATTAGCCTGAGATGAACCTACTAAACGTACGGTCGACGTAGAGCAGTTTTGTTCGTGGTCAGCGTGGAGAATTAAAAGCTTATTGAGGGCCTTTGCAACTACGGGGTCAACTTCATAACCTTCCACCGGTAGCGCAAACATCATGTTGAGGAAGTTTGAGCAGTAGTCAAGTTTATTGTTCGGGTAGTTTACGGGGTGCCCTTGTGACTTCTTATAAGACCAAGTAGCAATCGTTGGCAGCTTTGCCAACATCCGGATGATGTGCATCTCCGTATCTGCCGGCGCGTTGGAGTCATAAGAATCAGGATAGAAGGCGCTCATGGCACTTATCAATGATGAAAGTACACCCATCGGGTGAGCGTTCACGGGGAATCCTTCAAAAACCTTACGCATGTCCTCGTTTACGAGCGTGTGCGTACGAACCTGATATTCAAATTCTTGGTACTGCTCGGCGGTAGGGAGGTCGCCGTAAATCAGAAGATAAGATACTTCAAGGAAGTTTGCTTTTTCGGCCAGGTCTTCAATAGAATAACCTCTGTACCTTAGGATACCTTTTTCTCCGTCCAGGAAAGTGATTGCACTTTGGGTAGAACCGGTATTCTTAAAACCGTTATCAATGGTAATGTACCCGGTTTTATCGCGCAGCTTGCCTATGTCTATGGCTTTTTCTTGTTCGCTGCCTTCTATTACCGGAAACTGATAATGTTGACCGTCAATGGTCAAATCGGCTGATTGTGACATATAGTTGATCGAAAAATTAGAATTACAAAAAAATTATTAGGCAGTGTTATAGGAAAATTATGTTCAGTTTATTCCGACATCAGTTATACTTAATGATCAAGCTTAGCTTTTTTTGGACCGATTTTAAGATATCAAGTACACATGTGTCTTGGCTGCAATATCCAAAAAAATATTTGTAGTTTCTACCAAAAACCCTACTTTGTTGACCTCAGAAAGGGGTTTTGTTGCTTTACGAAGTATTCGTCAGGGGATTTTATACAGTTTACCGTCTTTCATTACCATTTTTACCTTTCTAAGGTTGCTAATGTCCGATGCGGGGTTTCCCTCTACCGCAATTAGGTCGGCCAGTAGGCCGATTTTAACCATACCGATCTGCTCTTCTTTATGGAAAATACTAGCATTTTGGGAGGTGGCATACCTCAGAACTTCCAATGCAGGTACCCCGTACTCCACGAGTAGTTCCATTTCCCGGGCGTTGGTGCCGTGAGCATAAACCCCCACATCGCCGCCCATCACCATTCTAACTCCGGCTTCGTAAGCTTCTTTAAAACTCTTCTTTTTTAAGGTAATTCGCTCAGGTTCGGGCGTTTCTCCTTTTTTCCAACCACGGTACTCACTGATGGCATCACCGGCGGCGAGGGTAGCACATAGGGCTACATTCTTCTGTTTCATGAGCTTCCAGATTTCGGGTGTGCCACCATCCCCATGTTCAATGGTTTGAACCCCACCCATGATGGCCCGGCGCATACCTTCGGGGGTGGCGGCGTGGGCTACCACGGGACGTCCGCTACTCCGGGCAGTTTCTACAATGAGCCTGATTTCTGCTTCGGTATAGGTAGGGCGCGCTTCTCCGTTTGCTCCCCACCGGTAATCGGCATAAATTTTTATAACGTCGGCTCCTTTTCCAATCTGAGTCCGAACGGCCCGGATGAGGTTATCGTGTCCGTCGGCTTCCTCGGCCCCCTGTAAAACTTCGATATCAGGACTAAATCCTTTGGGGGCATAGCTACCCGTGGCAATGAGGGCTTTGGTGGCAATGATCATACGTGGACCGGTTATAATTCCTTCATTTATAGCCTTTTTTAGGCCGTAGTCGTCATATTCTGCGCCTTCGGTCCCGAGGTCTCTAACGGTGGTAAAACCAGCTAACAGTGTTGATTCTGCGTGTTTTACGGCTCGGGCGGTCCGGTAGGACCGGGGTTCTTTGAGTACCTGATCGTCCCAGGGAGTTTCGTTGTAGGGATGTAAAAAAAGATGGGAATGTCCTTCGATCAGTCCCGGGAGAAGGGTCATTCCTTTTAGGTCAATGGCCTTGGCCTGTTGGGCCTCAGCCGGAAGTGAGGCGGCGATACCGACACCCGCAATCCGATTGTCTTTGACCCAAACGGACCAGTTTTCGTGGACCTCTAACCCATCAAATACCTGGTCGGGTCGGAGAAGGTAGGAGGTTTGACCGAACGAGTTAAGAGAAATAAATAGTAAGAAGAGAAGAAAAACGGAGGAATTATATTTATTCATAAATCGATGGTTTAGTTGCGGGAATTTGATATTGTCATTACGAAGTAGCGACCAAAGATGCCAATGAGGAGCACGGGAAGAAGGTGAGCGCCGTAAATAAACGATTTCCCTGTCATACTGTATGACACCGAGCTGAAAGTAGAATACACATACACAAACAAGCCCAACCCCGCAGTCATAAATATCAGGTATGCAGCGATGGCGTTTCGGGTTGTCGCTTTTCGTGTGATAACTTCACAAATCAGAAGGGAGACTCCCAGAACTAGAAATACCGTAGCCAAAGCGCGCGGGAAGGTCTTAAGGTAGTCGTGTTTATAAATGAAGATACCAAGCTTGCCGATCAGATTTGGATGAGACAACAGATAGGCATCGGTTATGCCTAGCACTACCAGCAGCAGTAATGAGGTAAGGCTTTTATTCATTGGTAAAGTCGGTTTGGTTTACGTGGGAAAGGATAGTTTCAATGCATTGGTCGGTACTTTCGGATGCGTTTAACCATTGAATAGCCAGGCCATCACGTTCCATTTTACGAAAGTAAGTCATTTGTCGCTTCGCAAACCGATGAATTTCAGTTTCAAGTTTCTTGACCATTTCTTCGTAGCTGTACGTACCCAATAGATATTTGGTGATGTATTTGTATTCCAAACCATAATATATAAGCTGTTCGGCGGTAATCCCGATAGCTAGTAAACCCTGAACTTCATGCACCAGTCCATTTTGAAGCCTTTCCTCTAACCTACGGCTAATGCGACTACGGCGTACTTCTACCGGAGGATTTAATCCAAATATGGTAAAGCTGAATGGAGTCTGAGCTGGAAGCTGAAACGTGGGATTGGTATTGAGATACCTTCCTATTTCAATAGCGCGAACGGTTCTTTTCTTCGTGGAGGTGTCCGCTAGGCCGGAATATTGGGAAGGGTACTTTGCTAGAATCGATAAAAGGTCTTCATGCGAGAGGGATGCTAATTCTGCCCGTACGATTTCATCACTAGGAATACTGGTATATTGATGGTTGTTCAGCACGGCCTGAATATACATACCCGTACCTCCACACAGGATCGGAGTTCTATCCCGGTTTTTAATCTGAACTACCGCCGAATTAACGTCTTCCTGGAACCGCAAAACGTTATACTTTTCTCCGGCATCCAGAATGTCGATCAAATGGTAGGGAATAGACTGCCCCTCAACGGTGTATTCGGCCAGGTCTTTACCGGTACCAATATCCATACTCCGGTACACTTGCCGGGAGTCAGCACTGATGATTTCTCCTCTGATTCGGGAGGCAAGACGGGTAGCAAGTTGGGTTTTTCCGGAAGCGGTAGGACCAAGGATGACGATCAAGGGTAACAGAAATTTAAGTTTAGGTACTAGCCCGATAGTGTTAATTACGGGGTAATTGTTTTGACAAATTTACGACTTCCCGCATTTTTTATTTTAACAAAACCGTTTTCTGGGGCATTAATTTCGGTGATTCCCTCGGGAAACCGCTGAGCCGGAAACCGCTGCATGGTGTCGGCACCTACCCAAAATTCTTGGGGCAAAGTACTGCCCATTTTCTCAAATCCTAGTTTCAGGTAGCTGTGCCCATCTGACCATTCCAGATCCGCGTAGGTCATGATATCGTCGGGCTGGCGTTCCCGGATAAAGTGTTTGAGTAACTTATCCAGACCTCCCACGACCGTAGTTGCCGCCAAATTGGCAAACCTGACAAATTCATAGGAACGGTGGGGACCATTTTCTTTTTGAAAAATCCGGGGATGGGCAAAGGTGGCCACGGCCACCAGTAGCTCAGAAGTACCTTCGGGTGGAAGAAGGGTCTGGTCGTTGATTACCCGAAAATAGCGCTGAGGCAAGTACAAGCCATATTTCAACTTGGATAAGACAGGATCTTGCAAATGGTTTTCTGCCAAGAAGGCCGTGGTAGTAGGGCGGTCGATGCGTTGCACTTTGGTGAGCCGGGCCGGAATCCTTTCCGACAGACCCAATAACGCTCTCAGGCGGTGTTGAACAACGCTTCGCTTGGTATGCCACAGATCTTCCCACAGGATTATTTTCCGCGGCAGCGTTTCGGAGTGGGTATCTACATCATCAACCCCAATGTCACTGATTTTGCGGAGGATCAGATCAAATAGCGGCTTACCCTCCTTGCCAAGTCGTAGCTTGGTGGGCGAAACCGTCAGTAAAGAAATATGTTCGTTGTGATGGGCCAACTCTTCAACCCACTTACTTACTTGGTTAACAAAAACGGATTCGTGGTAGTCTGGCGGTTGATCATCCATTCCACTGACCAAACTTTCCGGCTCGGTAATCATTGTAAGCCTCCTCAATTTCCTGATGGGTGTTCATTACAAAAGGCCCTTGGGCTACCACCGGTTCGTTAAAGGGGGACGCGTGTCCAAAAAGTACAATACTGTTTTCAATGGCCTCTAAATGAAGCAGTTCGTGGTTGTTGTTGAAGTCAGCAAGGTGAAACGCTTTAATGACCGTTCCATTCACTTTTACTTCACCCTGAATAACGTAAAACAAGATATTGTGCTTTCTCGGGACGCTATAATCAAGGGTACCTTTGGCGGTTAGTTGGATAGTAGATAGTTGAATATCAGTGGGGGTTATAAATGCGGCGGCATCATCACCCCATTTTCCGGCCACGAGGTTTACTCTTACTTTACCTTCGTCCAACAGAATATGGGGTACCTCGTCTTCCTGAAATCCCGCGTAATATGGAGCGGTCATTTTGTGACTCGCCGGGAGATTTAACCAAAGTTGAAGAATTTCCAGCGGTCCGCCATTCTGCTTAAACTCGTCAGAAGATATTTCGGCGTGAATTAATCCTCGTCCGGCCGTCATGTATTGAACTCCTCCGGCGGTAATGATACTTTCGTGTCCACCCGAATCTTTATGCATGATATCACCCTCCACGATAAAGGTCACGGTTTCCATACCCCGGTGCGGATGTGGTCCAAACGGAAGGCCATTGTTCGCGGCAGGGTAGGTTTGTGGTCCGTGGTGGTTGAGTAATAAAAAAGGATCAATTTGATCCAACGATCTGGTGGGTATCGGAGAATAGGTTTTAAGATCACCAATCGGCCTCGATTCTGCGGGTAGTATTCTTTTAATTTCTCTCATGGATGGGTTTAGTTTGCTGCTGATTTGGGTAATGCGTTGATAGTGAAAGTGTTGATTGGTGTTAGATTACTTGCCGATACAAAACTTAGATGGATTGGTAATAAGCAAATCAGGCAGAATGATGTTTGTGATATAAGAAAACCATTCCTGAATTCAATAGGCAAAAATAGGCATTGGGACGCCACCATCCAATTGCTGCCCCAGATGGGCCCCCTTCTCTTTCAATAGGAAGATGGACTTTTCTTTTAAAATCCCGAAAATTGTTTTTAATTGAAAGGTATAACCCCAGTTTATGGTAAAAAATTGATGCACGAAAAATAATCATACCCTATGAGCAGGATACAGTGTTTACTTTTTTGTTTGGTGATATTTTCCAATTTGGTATACGGGCAACAACTGAGTCCCCGGGTGGGGGAGTTGAGCCGTGAGGCGGAGGCGTGCGCTTCACAGCAGGATTATAGTTGTTGCGTAGCGAAGTACGAGGTTATCTTGGAGGGCTATCCAGGGGCAAGCGTTCAGATTCAGGGGGCTTTAAAGCGCTGCCGCAATGAGGTATCGTTTGGCCGGTTAAAGTCTAAGGCCGATGGTCTGTTTAGTTCGAATAAGTACGGGGAGGCTCTATTGTCGTACCAACAAGCTTTGCGCTATAAGACCACGACCACGAATGCGTATTGTTTGAATCGCGTGCAAGCGTGTCAATTAGAGTTAAATTTTTCTATAACGTTGGCCAAGGGGGATGGTTTGTATGCTGCAAAAAATTACGCAGCGGCGCGGAGTGTATATGAGGAGGCGTTGGTCTACAAACCTTGGGATGAGTATAGTGTGGCGCAAAAAAAGAAGTGTGTTGAAGCACTTGCCAAGTCCACCAAGTCTGAACCTGTGGCACGTTACAGTTCTAGAGTAGGTGGGGTTATGATTTATGTAGGTGGCGGTCGCTTTACGATGGGGAGCAACACAAGTGGTGAGGTTGATGAGCAGCCCGAGCACGAGGTAGAGTTGGATGGTTATTATATGGGGGAGAGTGAAGTAACTGTGGGGGAGTATCTTGCTTTTTGTGAGGCAATGAAAACGCATTGGCCTATTTGGCTGGAGCCGGGGAGTGCTTATCACATAGAGACAGGGACAGATGAGTTATATAAAACACGAGGCTACTCACGGAGTTCATTAACTTTACCGATGGTTGGTGTGAGCTATGAAGATGCGAAGGCTTACTGCGAATGGTTGAGTGGACAGGATGGGGGTCGGTTGTACAGTTTACCCACGGAGGCGCAGTGGGAGTACGCGGCTCGCGGAGGTCGTTCCCAGGCCTCGTATAGTTATGCAGGCAGTAAAGATATAAAGGCTGTTGGTTGGACCACTGAGAATTCTGGGGGAAAACCTCATGGGGTGAAGGGTTTGTCGGCGAACGGATTGGGCTTATACGATCTGAGTGGGAGTGTATGGGAATGGTGCTTGGATTTGTATGCTGCGGACTGGTACAAGCAGGAGGAATCCCGAAAAACGAATGCGGAAAACGTAACGTATGGCCCTAAGCAGTCTTTTGTGCTGCGCGGGGGCAGTTGGAGCGACGACCCTTACAGCGCCCGTGTGGCCGATCGCAGCAGCATTTATCGCCGGTACCGCTACACCAGTGTGGGTTTCCGTGTGGTGGCAAGCCTTAGTAACTAGAGGCGCTGCCCCTTCTTGTAAGGAAAATTTGTTTCGGCAAGTGCCTGGTAAGGGACGGCAGGAAGCCGTTCCGGCCTAGCACTAGCCGCTGGTGGATTCGCTCGTGTTGTGTTAAAAAAGCGGCGAAGCCGCCGAAATTTTTCAACCACTAGCCCGGCCCCAGAAGCTAACGAGAACCAAACGGTACCATGTGATTATACATGATTAGTTTGTGGTTTATACATTGTAATATACTGATATACAGATCAATAGTTCCTAGCACCTACTTACCCTTTAAAGTACAATATTATGTTAGAAAAAATCAAAGTCATGTTGGGAAAAACAAAAGGCTTTTTACTGAAAAAGCCAGATGCCACAATGGGTCTTACTAATCAGGTCATTGCTGATACCATATTGGAAACCTTTAAGCAAAGTATCCCACGGGCCAGTTTCAATGATCGTTTGCTCTTTGATGCCTACTTTACCATTCAGCTAAGCCCCAATAATTACGATTCCTTCAAGAATTATTTCATCACGATTTTTGAATCCACTATCGAAAACTTTTACAAAGAAATACGGCTTCGGCAAAAACAATTCCCTAAAACTGGCAGGATATCCAAATCATGGAAATTTTCTTTTGTATCAATGCCCGAAATTAAAGAAGGGAAAGTGAGTTTGCCATTTCCTGAGCAAGAGGCCAGGGTTATTGGTATTCATACCGGACAAAACATGCACCGGGAAAGCTCAGCGGTGGTAGAAAGTAGCACCGTACGAGTTACGGTAACTTCACGTATCACGGGTATGTCAGAAACCCTCGATATGGATCTAAATAGCCTTACGGGAATGGAAATAATTGGAGAGGGGATTTTTACATTACCCATTAATACCAACTGGGAGCTAACCGTTGAAGAGAAAACAAAAATAGCAAATCAGCGTAAAGACTATGCCACCCTTGAATACGCCCGACCCGGTGGTATACGTGACCGCTATTTAATGCATGAGAAGGAAATCACCATCGGGCGAGGTAAAAGGGATGATTCAACCAAAAAAGAAATTTTCATAGAACACGATTCGGTAGCCGAAAACCATCTGCGCATCCGTTATGATAATACCAGAGAACTATTTGAAATAGCTGCTTTTGCACCCACCCGGCTCAATGAGGTGGCCTTACCGGAGAGTGAGCGTTTTACGCCTCAGTGGCAACTCTTACCCGACAATTCGACATTACTGCTTGGCGGGTTTACGGGGCTCACGTTCCGGTACGGTACCGGAACCGAACGTGCTGGATCCTGAAAATACTTAGTAAAAAAGAACTTCCTGCCAATCTGGAAGGAGCCGCTTGCTAGGACAAAATACTCTGAGAAGAAAATACATTAATCTGGATTTTGCCTGGTTAGTTCCAGAAGAATTCTCTAATCGATATCTACAATGCTTGACTTTATTTGCCTGTTGGCGTTGGTAGCCACGACCTGTTTCGTTGCCAAAGAACTCGTTAATCATCCCCCAAATTAAATCCCATGGACCAAAAACAAATTGTATTCTTGGGGCTTACCGATGTGGGCAAAAACCGGGAGGAAAACCAGGATCGGTACGTAGCTATGGCCCTGAGTAGTTCTCAGGTGTTAGTAGCGGCAATTGATGGAGTAGGAGGGTATGTTGGAGGGGAAATCGCTGCCCAAATCGCCCAAGACACCTTACAAGAGGTCTTTCAAAAAGGGAACGGGGAGCCCCTTCAACTTCTTAAAGAAGCGGTAGTACTGGCTAATAACCGTATCGTAGAAAAGAGTCAGAGCGAATTGCAACTGGCTCGTATGAGTTGTGTACTCACCTGCGCTATGGTGGATATCAACCTCAATCAGGTGGCCTATGTGCACGTGGGCGACTCGCGCATGTACCGGCTACGCGGCCAGCACCTTCACAAGATAACCAAAGACCACTCCATGGTGGGCGAACGAGAAGACCTGGGTGAATTGACCGAGGAGGTGGCCATGAAACACCCCCGTAGGAGTCAAATCAGGCGTTGGCTCGGCTCAACTCTCCACCGGATTGACGACGATGATTTCCTTGATTTTGGTTTGGAATCTTTCTTGCCCGGCGACAACCTGTTACTTTGTAGTGACGGCCTTACCGATATGATTACTCGGCAGGAAATTACCGATTTACTGACAACTGCCCAGCCTCTACACAAGAAGGGACAAGCTCTGGTAGCTGCCGCCAATAAGGCCGGAGGGCACGATAACATCACCGTAGTATTGGTGCTATACCCGGCTCTTGCGCCCACCGAGCCCCCCCTAGTTCAGGAGGTGCCCCCCATATCAACGTTTGAAGCCCTACCTGAGCCTGAGATTAGGTCCGGGGAGGCCACAACTGACGTTGTGGAAAGTCAGAAGCTGGTAAAAGTTGCAACTTGGTGGAAGTATCTGGTAGGGGCAGTAGTTGGCATATTGATCAGCGTGGCCGGAAGTCTGTGGTTCTTCAATCCGGGCTTATTGACTAGCCCAGCTCCCAATACTCCTACTGACAGTACCACAGAACAAATTAAACAACTAAAAATACAGCTCGACAGCCTTGGTGCCGGCGATACCCTTAGGTTAGGGGTTTTTGATACTTTATCTCTGGTAGAGACGATCCGTTTGCCGGATAGCGTATGGGTGGCTGGTGGAGGTGTGGTGATACGACCTGCTACCGATAGCTCGTTGGTAGCTTTTAGCGTGCCAATCGGTGGATGGGTCCATTTTGATTCGGTTAGAGTATCGGGTTTTGAGGTGGGTGTCCAAGCGTATGGTGAGCGCGTAGAAATGGTTAATTGCCAGTTTCCCGATACCAAATATCCCGTGGTTATATACCACGAGCGACCCTTTAATGCAAGTTGGAATATCATTTCTAAGATAGTGCTATCCACTGGGCCAACCCTCTAAATTCAAACTGTAAGAAAGCCCATCCATGAGTACTGATCACGACAAATCATTTACTGGGTACGAACTGCTTAGTGAAATAGCATTTGCAAATGCCAAAATTCTGAAAGCGAGGATTAGCCCGGCTAACCGCAAAGCTGGGGCTCCGGAGCTTGTTGCCCTTAAAGTTTTACCAAATTTTACCAAAACTGATTTAAAAAGGCTTCAACAGGAAGCTGCCATATTAGAGAGTCTTGATCATTTGCATATCGTTAGGGTAGTCGAGGTACGTCTTACCCAAGCGCTGTTCCCTTTTATAGCTCTCGAATTTATCGAAGGGGGTGATTTAAGGGCAGTACTTGCTGGCGGGAATACACTTACCCCCGGGGAAGTTTGTCGTATCGGGCAGCAACTTTGCAGTGCCTTTGGCGAATTTCACCCCAAGGGAATTACGCATCGGGATGTGAAACCCGATAATATTTTAATTAAAAAAACTCCGCCGGGCGGACACTTTATTCTCACCGATTTTGGCATAGCCCTTGCCAAAGGTAAGGTTCGATTAAGTGTTTCAAATAGCTCGCCTCGTACACTAGTTTATGCCGCTCCCGAACAATGTGCCGATGTTAGCGTGCATATAACTCCGGCGGCTGACTACTTTGCCTTAGGCGTAGTGCTTTTTGAAGCGGTTACTGGTTATTTGCCCTATCACGACGCAAAAAGAAAATTGCTAACGTATAGTAGCTCAGACAATGTTTCCGATATCACCCTTCTTCAAGCCATTTGTAATGAAGAGCCTCCGCCTTTGTCTGTCAAATCCGGAATTCCGGCTTGGTTTGAACAAATAATCCGGCCGATTCTTTCCAAGAATCCGGAAAACCGAGGTTTGGCCTCCCTTTCTGATTGGTCACAAACGGCCCAAAAATTGGCAAACCGATTTGAAATGGCGGCTAAGTTATGGGATGCTGAACAAGCGCTACATCAGGGCAACGGGGAGGAAGCATACCGGCTATTAACCGACCTTGTGGGTCAGCCTACTGATGATGAAATCGTAACACCTATTGCTCAAAAACATTTAAAAAAGTTATTAAAGAAACAAGTGGATGCGGAAAGAACCTCCGCTTTCTGGTGGATAGGGAGTGTGTGGCACTGGGTTAATGCGCTATCACCCAACAAAAAAGGGCTATTAGCTATAGGGCTGTTGGGCTTCGGGTACCTCCTTTATTCTTGGACCTCCGACAAGCAGAGGTCAGATTACTTTTCGGAGCATACCGGACGTATGATATTTGTCCGTGGAGGAGAGTACGTCATGGGAGACAACGCTGGTAATCCAGAAGTACGACCAGAGCACACGGTTGAAGTACGTGATTTCTACATGGCTGAACGTGAGGTAACCGTAGAGGAATATCTGAAATTTTGTAATGCCACTGAGGCGCATTGGCCAGATTGGCTCGAACCAGGCAATGATTATCATATAGATATCGGCAACAAACCTTTCTACACCAACTTGGGCTATTCCCGAACGTCTCATGGCTTGCCGGTCGTTGCCATTCGTTATCAGGACGCGGTGGCATTCTGCGAGTGGGCGAGTAGTAAAGATCCAAACTTCACCTATAGGCTCCCCACCGAAGCCCAATGGGAATACGCCGCGCGCGGAGGAGAGAATCATGATAAGTTTCTGTTTTCAGGTAGTAAGTATGCCAATCGTGCTGGCTGGAACCTGTCTAACTCTAAAAATAAGCCGCATGCGGTAAAGGGCCTCTTGCCAAACTCCCTGGGTATCTATGATCTCTCTGGAAATGTTGCTGAGTTTTGTAGTGACTGGTATTCAGCTGATTTTTATCGGCAAACGGTTGAGCAGGCCTTGCGTTCCCGGGTAGAAAATACGACCAAACCGCGCAATAATGTGAAGGTGATCCGAGGTGGTGATTGGAATAAAAACCCTATTAAGACAACCGTTACCTTTCGTGGTGCTGCGGGCTACGGCAAGCGCTATCTGAATGTAGGGTTTCGGGTGGTCGGCAATCCCATATAATTTTAACCCTGAATTTGTTCATTCTTACCTTAACTAAACTGTACGATATGAAAGTAACCCAAATCCAAAAGCTTAGAGCGCTGGAAAGGCGAATCCTTTTGGTGGTAACGGGGCTGTTGACCTTGCTATTTGGCCAAATTTGGTGGAATTTGAGGCCGGAACTTCAAGCCGCAGACGATGCTCTTGATAAAGGAGAGGTGGTACTATTGGATGCTACAACACCGGCTAATACCATTTCCTCCCTATTCTCACTGTATCCTTTTTTTTAAGACCCGTCAGATCAGCAGCAAGTAGTTGACAGACTGGTGCTTAAACTCGCTGGTAAGGGTAGATTACCCAGTGTAGGTGAGCTCAATAAATCTTATTTTGATTTGTTAGTTGACAGTACGCGAGGTGGTCAGGGGTGGCGCGGAAGGGTGTTGGCCTCACATATCCGCTTG
>JBDNFP010000278.1:0-9734 GCA_041689775.1 Spirosomataceae bacterium | reverse complement strand
AGCGAAAGGCGTGGCTCAGGCTCGTTTTGAATCCCTGCATCAGTTCAGCGCGTTGCACCTCGCTGAGAAAGGGTGTGTTTTTTCGTCCCATGGAACGAAGATAGATTAATGCAAACTAATTTCAATGCCCTACTTAGAAATAAGGACTTTTTCATTAAATAGGTTGAATAGCTATTTCTTCTCAAAGCCCTTTGTGCAAAATACATACTTTGACAAAATCAGAAAATACGTATGGAATTGACCATATTCGATCAGAAGCGGTCTAGTCGATGCGGTATATTTAAAGATCTGGGTGTCGCCTCGATGGGGCTGAAAAATAATTTCTTTGTACACTACTAATACTCAATAAAAAATGGTCCTTCCTGATGCAGGAAAGATCATTTTTCGGGCACTTCAAAAAAGGTAGCTACACCTTTACTTCGATGTTACCTTTTCCAATTTTCAGGTTTTTTCCAACTACGATTTCTGGTTTATCACGTCCGGCTTTAACGGTAAATTCTCCTCTGGAGAAAACACGGGGGCGGTATATGTTACCCTGTATACGTTCGGTATATAAGATTTCCCCGGCACTATTTTCGATCACTTGCACAACCGGGTTTTCTGTGAGGAACTTTAACTCTGGTAAATATCCCAGTACTTTGCGACCGTCATTTTGCGCCAAAGGAAATGTAAGCGGCCAACCGGTAAATTGTTCGCTTTTACCTTTGGAAACATCGGCAAACCGGGGCCAGCACTCAAAGGTTACCTCCCGGCTCTTTTTGTTGAAGCGTACCAGCCCGTAGCCGTCACCCCGGCCAAAGCGCTCATTGCGAAGTTCTTGATTATTTTTCGGCTTGGGGTTAGCATAGGCGTACACCGTGATTTTATTGCCAAGGCCATCCTCAAAATCGCCCGTCCAAGGTAGTGGGCTTTTAATCTTGGAGCCACCGCCCGCTTTCTCATCGAGTGGCCACCACCAGCGGCCGTAGATGGTGTTGACAAGGGCCGGGTTGGTAAAAGATAGGGGGCCATCGCGGTACTGATCAATGCCATGCTTCACAATCACACTCAGATGCTGATCTCCGCACAGATGGGTTGCGAGGCAGCGGCGGATTTCGCGCAGTGCCTGATTCCGACCGGTTTGCGGCCACCCATTGCAGTCCAGATCGGCTAGTAAGCGATTTTCCATGGTTCCGTGTAGGTGCACGGCTCCACAAAGGCCGTTTGTGATAGCACCACCTTCACTTCTGCCCCTTGCCAGTCTTGACCCCATTGGTGCAAGAAATCAATTTGCCGTTTCCCCAGAAGTTCCAGTCCGTCCACATCCACGGCCTTACGGTCGTAAGAGGGGTCAATGATGTGATCGGGGCGCGGTCCCATGATCGGAATTTTACCTTTGGGGCCGCTTTTGAACTTACGGTCCTCCACAATGGCAAAATCAACTCCACCCACTCGGATATTGGTGTAGTACACACCTATTCCCTGCTTAATGGGGGTTGGATCAAAGGCATCGGGAAGGTGCCAGGTCTGGCAGCGTTCTACCATTTTTGCGTAAGAGGCTGGGTAGTAGTATCCGCCCGAATCACCGGCGGTACTATCCGCTACGTCACCACCTTCACCCCAAAAATTGCCTTGCCCCACGTCGTGGTCATCAGGTATCATAATCACGGGCCTATCCCGCATGATTTCGGCAAACTGTACCCCAAATAGCAGGATTCCGTAGGTATGGTGCTCGTGGATATACGATTGGTCACCGGCAAAGAATAGAATATCTGGATCGTGAAATTTGAGATTACGGATGTACTCGTTTCGTTCGGTAACGGTCTCATCGCGGTGGGAGTTGCACGACATCGTGGCAATTTTTATTTCCTCTTGATCAATCGGGTCAGGTCGGATGGTGCCTTCAAAAGCTGCCTGATTGGCAAGCCGCACCCGGTAGTTCATCCGTTTAGTATTGTCCCAGTTATCTAATCTAAAATGGGCGCTCCATCCGGGGTACACAATTTTTTGTTGGTCCATGATTTTCCATGCCCCATCCTCTCCTTTCATTTCGAGGGTTACCTCGTCGGGTTCATTAGGATACAAAGGAAACAGCTGCGCGGTCATTTTGAGTATGCCTCGGTCGTGGGTATACACCGCGTAGGCAATCACCTTCGACCGCGGGCGCTCCTGCATAAATTTGCTCATTTGAACGTCGCCTTTCCAATTCCACCATTCGCCCGTTGCACAGGTATCCAAGGGTTTTCCCCGCTCTATTCCGAAGGGGAAAGGTTCATTCATTTTTTCGTAAGCGCGGGCATTAATTGAGGGAAGACAGGCCGCCAGAGCCAGAGAAGAAGTCTTCTTTATAAACTGGCGCCGACTATCTTTTTGAATACTCATGGGTATCGTTTTTGTAGAAGCCAAAAATCTATTTAGGGACAAAAAAGTGCGGTAAGAGGGTAAGCCTTAGTTTACCCTCTTACCGCACTTTTCGTGTTTTTTAATTGGCCAATTTAGGATTGACGTCAATCTCAGACTGGGGGATTGGCCATTGGTAGTCCGAATCCCGGAAGTTTTTGGACGTTACAAACCAACGCTTCTGGGGATCCTGCTTTCTGGAAGTTTTAGGCAGTAAGGTAGAGTTAGGGAAAGGCGCTCCCCAGAAATCTCCTACCAATACTTCTTTGCCGATTTTCCACCGGAAAATATCCCATAAGCGGTGCCCTTCGAAAGCAAGCTCAATACGGCGTTCGTTACGCATAATTGGGCGTAGCTGCGCGGCGGGCATTGCTTGCAGAGGAGGCAGATTAACCGAGGCCCGGCCTCTGACTTTGTTAATTGTCAAATCTAGTAGCTCCTGAGTGATGGGTTTACCGGCTTCTAATTCGGCTTCAAGATAGCTCAATAGTACCTCGGCATAGCGTAGGACGGGGATATTTCCACCATAGTCCAGTTGGAGGTTACCACTGAAATTTTCATCAAAAAACTTCCTTAATCCGTAGCCAGTTCTGGTTGCCTGCTTGGAGTAGGTAAGTTGATCCAGTGATCTCGTAGAGTCTGGGTGACACACATAGGTTTTATTGCCAAACTTCGCTCCATCCCAAATGAGATTGTACCGGAAACGTGGATCGCGGTTTTTACCCATATTGCTTACGCTAAACCGAGGATCGGTGTAGGATAGCGGTGTGCCGTCATCGAAGCCATAGGCATCGGCCAGGTTACCTAGGGGGTTCACAATGTGCCAACCCGACGACACGGCTGGGAATGCGTGCTGGGTAAGGGCATTCCCAGCCTGACCGCCCAGGTACTGCACACTGAATATATTCTCGCTGCTGTTTTCATTGGATGGCAAGAAAATAGACTGATAGTTGGGGTCAATCTGATTTTCACCCAAATCCATGATTTGCTTAAACGCCGCAGCTGCTTCGGTGTATTTTTTTTCACTCAAATAGATTCGGCCTAAAAAGCCTAGGGCTGCTTGCTTACTAGCCCGTCCAGTTTCAGAAGCGCCTAATTTTCCAAAGTTAGGAAGTGCCTGGGCCGCCGCCGTGAATTCTGAAATAATGAACTGAACTACCTCGCTTTTGGGTGCTTTGTCGACGTTGTTTGCCTCTTCGGGGGTGAGGGTTTTCTGAACGAGGGGTACCGAACCGAAGTACTGGGACAAGTAATAGTATTGAGCCGCCCGTATGAACCTTGCTTCCGCTTTTAATCGGTCAATCTTGGTCTTTTCCATTGGTACTTTTTCAATATTTTCAAGGAAATCGTTACAAATGGTAACCCGTTTGTAAGAGCCGCTCCAATACCCACCAATGACATTATTATTGGGGAGTAGGGTGCCATTGGTCAACCGGTTTTGCGTTGAATTATCTCCTCGCCGATCGTAGAGATTATCGGTAGCAAATTCTAGAAAAACGATACCGCAGTAGGTCCACCAATCAGAGGGTACTACTTGGGTGCCGTAATTGATGGAACCGCGATAAACTCCCGTTAAGGCGATGTTGGCGTTGGATTCGGAAGTCCAGAAGTTATCCTTGGCAAAGGAGTTACTCGGAAATTTTTCTAATTCGCTTTCGCAGGAAAAGGAAATAACTGTAAGGAACACCGTGAGTAGGTAGCAACCTAAATTTGCTATGTTTTTATGTAATTTCATGGGTAGTTAAAGTTTGAGGTTAATGCCGAATGTTACCGTTCTCAGGATGGGGTAGTAGGCTCCGCCACCGTTTATTTCAGGATCCCAGCCATTTCTGTACTTGCTAAATGTCAGCAAGTTCTCGGCACTTACATAAATTCTGCTTTTAGTGATACGCAGAGGTTTAAGCCATTTTTCAGGTAAACTATACCCTAGCTGCATGTTCTTTATACGAAGATAAGAAGCATCTAATACCCAGAAGTCAGATGTGACGGTATTGGGAGTGCCACTGTTTGTAATTACTTCTAATCGGGGGTATTCAGGGTAGCGGGTCGGGTTATCCGGGTTAAAACGTCCGTCCATTTGCCACCGTTGAATATTACCCAGGTTATTCAATGCTTCTCCTGCGTATCCGCTTAGCCGACCGCTCACACCGGATACGCCTTGCAGGAATGTAGAAAAATCAAATGACTTATAGGTAAAACCGATGTTAGCACCGAACGTATACTTTGGTATCTGACTACCCAGATAGGTACGGTCATAGATAGGATCTACTTTCCCGTCTGGAACGCCATCCGGTCCGTTGATATCCTTGTACCGGAAGTCGCCCGGCTGAGCGTTTGGCGTTACCGCTTTTTGGTTTGGCCAGCTGGCAATATCATCACTGCTGAGAAAGACACCATCAGAAAGATACCCGTAATACATTTGCATCGGATACCCAATAAACAGGTCAGAACCATTACCTACGAGTCCATTCGGCTGTGCTACATTACCCAACCCGAGGGTTACTACTTTATTATTTATGATAGAAAAGTTTCCGTTTATACTGTAGCCGAAATCTTTAAACCGGTTTCGGTGGCTCACGTCAAACTCCCAACCGGAATTTTGCATACCACCGGTATTCGTTTCTCCAATTCCAACCCCCAGGATAGCGGAAACGCTGGATGTTGGTGTGAACAGAATATCATTGGTTTTTCGGTCAAAATAGGTAACATTGAATAGTAGCTTATTATTAAAAAAAGCTGATTCAATACCAAAATCAAGGGTTTTTGTAGATTCCCATCTGATGTTTGGATCAGTATAAACGGAGTAAGCAGCACCGGTAGTAAGCGTGTTTCCAAAAGGGTAGTTTCGTCCCGCTGCCAGTACTTGCTGGTAGGGATAGTTACCAATATTCTGGTTGCCAAGTACACCGTAGGATGCCTTTAATTTCAAATCAGATATCCACGTAAGGGGCTTCATGAAGGGCTCCTGCACGACGCGCCATCCCACCGCAGCCGATGGAAATAATGCGTATTTTTGGCCACTCGGAAACCGTGATGAACCGTCATTCCGGACGGTAACTTCGAAGAGATATTTTTCTTTAAAGCTATACTTAAATCTTGAAAACAGGGATTGGATAGCCCAGCCCTCATCGAATCCGTTGGATTGCTGATTTTCCAGTCCTCCAAGATCAAGTACGGTATAGTCGTTGCTGGGGAAATTCTGACGATAACCCGTAAAATAGCTGTATTCTTGATTTTCAAAAGAATACCCCCCGAGAATACTCAAAAAGTGGTTATTGATTTCTTTGTTGTACTCAGCGAGAAACTGCATGGTTTTGTAAATTTCCTTGTTGCTCGCTTGGGTAAGGTTCGATTGGTTCAGCGTGATGGCGTCGTTCAGTCGTTGGGAAGCACGGTACGATCTCCGCTCAAAAAGAGAGAAGTTATAGCCACCAATGGCCGAAATTATTAGTCCGTTTAACGGCTTCCAGTCTAGTTTGGTATTGATACCAAAACGGGATGTAGGAGCTCTAAGATACGATTGAGAGGCGAGCCATGCCACGGGTGTACCTCCGCTTTCCGGGCCGATGCCAAAATCTCCGTTGGAGGCCTGACCAAGAAATATGGCCGGGTATCTAACTGCATTCTGAATAAGTTGATCCGTAAGCTCTCCTCCTTTGTTTCCGGTAGCCTGAGGCTCTTTTCTGTTATCAATCGTACCGGATAGTCGGGTGGTTAGCTCCAAATTTCTGCCAATCTTGTTTTGGAGGTTAAGCCTTTGGTTAAATCGTTGGTAGCTGTTTTTCTCGATAATTCCTTGTTGTTGCAACACTCCCCCGGATAAGAAAAATCTATTATTCTCATTGCCACCGTTCAGAGTAACAGTATGTGAGGTTTGTTGTCCATTGCGTGAAAACAGATCTTCCAGAAACCGGGTGTTGGGGTAGTTGTCCGGGTCGCTTTGGGAGCGGTACTTGGCTACATCATCCGCCGAGAAACTATTACTGCCGGAAGCGACATTAAACATTTCGGCGTATTCCCAGGAGTTGACGAAATCGGGCAACGCCGTGGCGCTGTTGAATCCAGTGTAGCCATCATAACTAACCGATAATTTATCGGAAGTTCCCATTTTGGTGGTAATCAATATAACGCCGTTGGCCGACCGTGCTCCGTAAATAGCAGCCGACGAAGCATCCTTTAACACAGAAATGGTTTTGATGTCGTTGGGGTTGATATCGTTCATGTCACCAGGTATGCCGTCAATCAAAACGAGGGCATTGGGCGTGGCTCCAAACGAACCCACTCCCCGTACTCTGATTTGTCCCGCACTTTGGCCGGGTCTACCCGTACTTTGCGTTACCGTCACACCGGGCATCTGTCCGGTAATGGCCTGTGATGCCTGAGTAACGGGGCGGTTTTCAATGTTATCAGAGGTAATCTGAGAGATGGACCCAATGACGTTAACTTTCTTTTGGGTACCATAGCCGACCACTACTACTTCTTCAAGTGCATTGTTATCGGTTTCGAGTGATATGGCAAGAGTCGAGCGGTTTCCTACTACAACTTCCTGACTTTTATACCCCACAAAGCTGAATACCAGGGTAGTGTTATCATCCGGAATAGAAAGTAAAAATGTACCCTTAACGTCGGTGGTAGTACCTCTTTGTAAACCTTTGATCAGAATACTAACGCCGGGTAATGGTTCGTTGTCGTCGGCGGTGGTAACTTTACCGGTGATGATCTTCTCGGCCAAAACTTCAACCCCATTCGTGGTAGCACTCAGGGTATTATTGGCGGGAGCAATTCTCTTGCCAAGGATAGCCAAAGTCTGATTTTCAACTGAGGCAATCTCCTGTTTGGGAGTTGTTTGGTTTGAGCCCTTTTCGGTAATAACGTACCCTCCACGTCCTGACTTCTTAAAGTTTAGGTTCAAAGGACTTAACAACATATCCAGATTCTTTTCCAGCGGCACCGAAGGATTGTAGCTTTCGGCGGGTACTTTGTAATTTTCAATGTTTTTACCGAAGAACAGGATATCAACATGGTATTGTTTTTTCAGGTCGTTAAGTACATCCTTTAACTTCCGTATTTTCTCCTGCTCGGTCTGAACCGACCGCGTGGGGGAAGTTTGCGCTTTGGCCAATAGCTGAGCACGCGAAGGAAGCGCAATGCCCAGGACTAGCCCCATGAGTAGTAAAGTGGATAATCGTTTTTTCATAATAAAGGATTGGGTTTAGGAATAGTGATTGGTTAATATTGATCGTAATCAATGCTGATGGTATCGTTGGCGCGGGTATAGGTGAGATCTGCCGCATCGGTCAAAGCTTTGAGTAATTCTTCCGCTGATTCCGCTTGAAAAGTGCCGTAAAGGGTCATTTGTTTGAGTTCTTCGCTTTCAATTTTGATCTTCAAGCCAAAGTTTTCTTCAAACAAATAGGTGAGTTCATGGAGGGAGGTGCCTTCAAAAACAAAGCGATGAGCCGCCCAGGCGGCATAGTTTTGGGGAGTGGCTGTTTTACGGACATTGGTCCTGCCCTTAGGGTCAAGGGTTACCAGATCACCGGGTTTCATCATCACCTCTTTATTGTTGTTCCCTTCTTTGTAGCGTAGCTGTACTTTTCCTTTGTTCAGTACAACCTTTGACCCACGCTGCCGGGAATACACGGTAAATTCGGTACCTAAAACGACTACTTCGAGATTGTTTTCTGCCTTGACAATGAATTTCTGGTCGTCGAGCGTGTGGGTTACCGAGAAATTGGCTTCTCCGGAAAGCAGTACCTCGCGAGTTTTGATGCCGAATCCAAACCGTGGCACACGTAATTGAGAATTGGCGTTCATCACTACCTGAGTACCATCGGAAAGTTTCAGATTTTCGGTTTCGTTAAAACTGGTTTGAAAGGTCTCATACATTAGTGTGTCCCTATTTTGCCACCCGAGAAACCCCAGGGAAAAGAGTAGAGTAGCCGCTACCAGAAAGATTTTCCAAAATGGGCGGGAGGCCTTCTGGAAATCTTCCTGCTCGGGAATTTCTTCAGCGTTCAGTTCGGCCGGATGCTGCTGCATGAACCGAACATATTCATCAAGATTCTTGCTTAGCTCAGGAATATACTGCGGAGACTGATTTCCCCACTCTACGAGCCATTGGTAGTATTTTTCCTGGTTATCGGTTTTTCTTAACCATTCGCCGATGAGCCTCTTCTGCATGGGGGTGCTTTTACCGGCGAAATAGTCGAAAATCATATGTTTATTGACGGTAGGTTTCATATCTGATGATGAATGCTTCTGGGTATAGACCAATCCGAAGTGGATTTTACGTAGATCTAGTAGAAAAAAAGTAAAGTGTTAGCCCAAAACCATTGATTTTTCAGGCCATTTTTGAGCACATGAAGGGCTTTGAAAATATGGGTTTCTACCGTACGAGGCGAAAGATTGAGCTCCTCGGCTATTTCTTTGCTTTTACGCCCTTCAAAGCGATTCATTAGAAATATTTTCTGGCATTGAGGAGGTAATGAAGAGATGAGTTTATTCAGGATTTCGAGAAGCTCATCCATCTGCATGATTTTCTCGGGAGATTCCGCCTCAGACACTATATTTTCACTCGCGGCTGATAGTGGGTCCGATTTACGGAGGTCGTTGGAAAGATAATTGTACGAGCGATTACGTACGGAACGAAACAAGTAGGCCCGATAGGAAGTGGTTACCGAGGCGTAGATCTTTTTACTCCAAAAAGAGTAAAAGATCTCACTGACAATGTCTTCGGCAATTTCCTTAGAATAAACAAACCGAACCGCGTGGGTACACATGGCTCAGTAATACAGCCTGTACAACAATTCACATCCTTTTTGGGGATCAGTTTCGAATGTCTTACGGATGAATAGTTCAGAGTCTTCTGGTAGATTGGCTTCCCGATCTGGCACAAGTTCAGTACCCTTTATTGGACCAATATGTTTGGGGCTCTTGGTTGGATCAGAAGGAAAATTTTTGGTCATATTGCTACGAATTTGTCTATTTTTTCCTGAAATTATTACAGAAGGATCTGGATACAGACAAGTCAGAAAGGAATTCTACGTAGTCGAATAGTGAAATTTATTCGGGTTTTTTTATGCAAAAGGAATCAATTGCTGACTATCTGATTCTACTTAGAAGAGATGTGCAAATAAGTACCACAAAATGATAGTTTTATGTTGTATTTAGGTACCATTAGAATGTCTGCTTCTTTTACTTTTACCATTACTATCTGATGTTACGCAAGTCTATTGTATATGATAGAAAAAGCGAATTAAATTTGGCAGATGAAAACAGACCTTGATCTATACACGGATTATTTGATCAGTTCCCTGGGGCAAACCAGTGCCACTGGCTTGTCCGCTCTGCTT
>JBDNFP010000277.1:0-8991 GCA_041689775.1 Spirosomataceae bacterium | reverse complement strand
GAGTTGGGTAGCGTTTGCCTCGATCCAATCAAAAAAGGAAACATCCTTGATCAGGGCTACCTTGATGGCTTCGGAAATTCCGGAGCGCCAGTCACGGTCGTCCAGACTAGTTAGAAAAAGGCTATCATTGAACACAGCCACCGGAGGTGAAAAGGTGCCGAGAAAGTTCTTTTTACCTTTGTAGTTGATGCCGTTTTTGACACCCACTCCGGAGTCGTTCTGCGAAAGTACGGTAGTCGGGATTCGGATATGACGGATACCCCGATGGGAAACCGCCGCGGCGTACCCTACCAGATCAAGGACTGCACCTCCACCAATGGCAATTACCACGGAGTGACGGTCAATGCCCTGCATATCAATGGCGTTAACAATTGCGTCAAAAGCCTCCTGACTGTTTTTTGCCGCTTCTCCTCCCGGAACAATCAGGCTCTCGGTTAACTTTATGCCGGATACTCTTTCGGAAAAGTATGATTTTATATCGGCTAATAGCTCAGGGTAGTGGGCCATCAAACCGCCATCCAGTACGAAAAGTGCTTTTCTTTGGAAGCCAGTTCCGCCAAATGATTGCAAAAAGGTACTTAACTCCTGGTTTTCGGGAGCGAAAAGGTTTTGGGTAAAGACAATCGAATAGGAATAATCGATTTGAAAATTTTGGTTGATACTTTGCATAAAATTTTGACCTCAGGTCACGGCAAAAATTCGGGCTAATTGAATAGAAACAGGTAATAATAACAGAACGCCAATGGCTAGGGGCCAATTACCGTAGGCCATGCACCAGGCTGCGTTCATCACGATAAGACTAAGTACTCCGGCCTTCACGGCTTTGCCAATCAGTGGCCCTTGCGGGTTTTCGATGGCCGAGAGTAACGGGCGTCCAACTAATGCCAAATGAAGCGCTACCAACGGGAGAGTTATCAGTAAATTCCCTTGTTGAAACGATGCGTAAAGCTGTGCAACGTGAACAAAAGCATAAAAAGCGGCGGCCAGATACAACGTGCGGCGCTTTCCGCCGTGTACTTCATCCTGACTGATCAGGGTTATGGCTCCAATATAAACAATGGGTACGATGGCGATCCAACTAGTAAAAGAAAGGGCCTCCGGTACTACACTCATACCCAACAGGAGGTTTCCACCGCGGCACATTCCCATCACCACAGGACCAAAAACCTTATGATGTTTGGCGAACCGATCGTAGAGAATTACCAGCACAACAATTAACAGAGCTAGTATTCCGCTCAGAAAACTATATTGAGCTGCGGCGAGTGCGCCAAAAGCCAGGAGTGTAATACCCATTAATGCGGCATTGTGCTTGGCTACTTTACCACTCGGGATCGGCCGTTCGGGGCGTTCTTTGGCGTCCAATTCAGCGTCAAAAACGTCGTTCATTACTACCCCACCACCGTAAAGACCGACCGTAGAAACCAATAGTAGCCAATAATTGCCAGTGGTAAATGAAAATCCAACGATCACCATACCCGCCAAAATATCAGCAATAGCCGTTACGAGATTGGCCGGACGGGTGAGTTGTAAATAAGGTTTAAGCGAAGCCATGTTACTTGATAAAAAGTGATTCTTTCGCTATTCGTGGTTGTTGTCCTCCCCGTAAAATCGTATTACCGTTTAATTTCTGAGATTGATCAACATTGAGTCCGTCCGCAAAGTCGGCTTCGTTGATTTGCCCACTCTTACCAAATGCTTCAATGGCGTTGGAGTAGCAAACTTTACGGATTGTTTCTTCATTAATACCCCGAATCTTCATTAAAGCGGCCGTCTTGGGTAGGGCCAAAGGATCAGAAATACCCCAATCGGCGGCCGAATTGATCATAATCCGCTCGGGGCCGTACTGCTCCACTACTTTTACCATGCGCTCATTACCCATTTTGGTAAAGGGATAAATGGTGAAAGCGGCGTAAAAACCTTGATCCAGCACACTCTTTACGGTCTCTTCATTATTATGGTCGATTACTATCCACGACGGATCTAGTCCGTGTTCCAGGGCGATGGCCATGCTGCGCTCGGTACCTCGTTTTTTATCGCGGTGTGGAGTATGGATCTGGACGGGTAGCTTTGCTTCTTTGGCTAATTCCAGTTGCGCGCGATAGTATTTCTCTTCGGCGGGAGTTTGATCGTCAAAGCCAATTTCTCCGATACCTACTACCCCTTCTTTGTATATGAAAAGTGGTAGAATCTCCATCACTTGCTCAGCAAGCGGCTCATTATTAGCCTCTCTGGAATTGAGTCCAATGGTACAATAGTGCTTGATACCAAATTGAGAAGATCTGAACCGCTCCCAATTGACCAGACTACTAAAATAATCTTTGAAGGATGACAGACCAGTACGCGGCTGACCCAACCAAAAAGTGGGCTCGATAATAGCCACGATTCCGGCGTCAAACATAGCCTGATAATCGTCGGTGGTACGGGAAGTCATGTGGATATGCGGATCAAAAAAACGCATACCTTTAATAGGTTCCCGGTACTCGTCCCAGGTAAGATCCCGGTGGGTAATGCCCTCCTCGTGACTTTCTTCAAAGTGGGAGGAATTTTGGGTTGGTTCGTTAGTATTATTACACATGGGTGTTTAAGTCTTTAAATTCAAGATTGGCCCAGTTTAGTTTTTTATGTTCGATGGCGTGCTGATAATCAGGATATTGCGATAACAAAGTATGAGCGTCCGCAAATTCGGATTGAGCGCAAACCAAAGCTGCAGCTTTCTGATCATGTACATCGGCTGAACTAAACAGGTGTTTCATGTCACGCAGCAAGTTCGTATTCAAATAAGGCGGCGTAAGCCTCCAAACCTGTGGTGCCACGCGTCGGTCGGCGGCCCAGCGTTCGTGGGCAAAGTCAGATAAGATAGTAGCGAGTGTGCTGTTTAGTCTGTCTTCCAGCCCTACGATATAATGAATGGGTTTGTCATTGAATATCGTTTTCAAAACCAGCTGATTCCAAGCGAGTTCATTGAAGTGTTTGGCGGGGTAGGGGTTATGAGTTACCAAAGCATCAAAAACATTTCCGACGTTTGACCGAACGGCCTCGGTAGCTCTGAATAGCCACTTCTCCGGATAAGCCAGCAATGGTAGTGCTGAATATAAGGCTACCAATTCATTCATTTCGGCGGTGTCGAAGAGGGTCTCGATGTGCCGGATATAATCTTCCTTATTCCGGGGGTCAAGGCAAGTGAGTAGCCACACACGACTGGTACGAACGAGATCCCATCCTTCAATGGAAAAACCAAGAAACTCCTCAGAAAGAGCGATGTTTTGCTCCGTTCCGGGCTCCACAATTTGACGGGAAATAAACCGTTGGGTAGCCACAAAAGCTGTCATCAACTCCAAAGCCGGAGCTTCACTTTTCTGAGCCAGCCACCTACACTCTGCTTGGGTGAGTTGCTGCTCTAAAATTTGGTACAGGAGGGTACTTACTTTATGTATTGACATTAGATGCTGCGTAAATCTATTTTTATAAAGTGTTAAATAGACATTGTATAATCATAACCGTAAATGAACCTTTAATGGTTCTGTACGAAACCACTAAAAAAGAATCAGTCCTGGGTAAACGAAGTGTGGACTCAGGCTGTTTTGTGAAAGTTTCTAGCTAAAAATCCAGCTCGATGATATCCGGATCGTTGAGCTGGTATTTAATTAGCTTTTTGTGTTGTTTTTCGGATCCCTGCAATACCCAAGTTTCCCGATATTACCTCTCCCGTGCGACTTTGTTTGCCCTTTTTAACACTCATTCCATACTGCCGAAAAAGCTCGTCGTATCGTTTGAGCGTTTTTTGTTGGTATAAGGACATGATCCGGTAACTTCTCCTCTGTTTTCTTAAATTTATAAAACGTTCAACGGGTACCATAGCCACCAGAGAAAAGGCCAGTAGTAAAAACGAAACAGTGGTTAGATCAAATAAACCAGCCCCAATACTCATTCTAAGAGCCGTTGTTACCCAAACAGCGGATGCCGTAGTCCGGTCAACGACCCGATCTTCTTCCTGGAAAATGATTCCACCGCCTATAAAGCCGACACCCGTCACGATATTAGCCGCAATTGGAGAGGCATCTCCGCCGAGTTAGACCGAGATGATGGTAAAAAGGGTAGAGCCCCAAGGAGATGAGAGTCACGGTACGCAGGCCCGCTGATTTACTGCGCTACTCACGTTCCATACCTACCACCGCTCCCGTCAGAAAAGAGAACAGGAGTTTTACTACTTCTTCCTGGGCAAAACCCATCCGATTATTTATTCATTAATTCTTCAATCTCTTCCGCTTCAATCGGAATGTGGCCCATTAAATCATGGTTGCCATCTTTTGTAATGAGTATATCGTTTTCCAACCGGATACCTAAACCTTCTTCCCGGATATAGATTCCAGGCTCGCAGGTAAACACCATGCCCGGTTCAAAACGACGGTACTTATTACCCACATCATGTACATCAATGCCAATAAAATGGGAGGTACCATGCGGGAAATATTTCTTGTAGGCTGGCCAATCCGGAGCTTGTTTCTCAATATCGTGCTTCGTCAACAAGCCAAGACCCAGTAATTCACTCTCCATGTATTTTTCTACTTCCACGTGGTATTCGTCCCAGATATTCCCGGTTACCAACAGAGATTTTGCGTGCTTAAATACGCGTAACACGGCATCGTATACTGCACGTTGGCGCTTGGTGAACCGTCCGTTTACGGGAAAGGACCGGGTCAGGTCGGCGGCGTAGTTGGCGTATTCCGCCCCTACATCCAAGAGTATTACATCCCCGTCTTTACACTCGCGGTTGTTCTCAATGTAATGCAGTACACACGCACTTGCTCCCGAGGCGATGATGGGGGTGTAAGAAAATCCACGGGAACGATTTCGAATGAACTCGTGCAGCAGTTCTGCTTCAATCTCGTATTCCATTACACCGGGTTTGATAAACGCCAGCAGTCGCTCGATTCCCAACTCCGTAATATCACAAGCGGTCTGTAATAACTCAATTTCCTGAGTCTCCTTGATGGCCCGGATGTTGTGCATCAGAGGAGCGAGACGGTCGAGGGTATGCAAGGGATACATGGTCCGGAACGATTGAATGTACCGTCTATCCCGCGTCTGAACGGGCGACTCGTTACGGGTATGCTCATTGGTATTGAGGTACACCCGCTCGGCTTGAAATATCATAAGGCGCATCATAGCCTCATATTGGTGCGTCCAGTAGATGGTCTCAATGCCAGAAACCTGCCGTGCCTGTTCTTTGCTTAGCTTTTCACCTTCCCAAACGGCAATATGCTCGTTGGTTTCCCTCACGAACAAAACCTCCCGAAACTTTGGATCAGGATGTTCCGGAAACACAATCAAAACGGTTTCTTCCTGATCTACTCCCGACAGGTGGAATAGATCGGCACTCTGCCGAAAGCCCATGGTACCGTCGGCGTTGGTGGGCATAATATCATTGGCATTCAGGATGGCCATGGATTTGGGCTTCATCAGGGATGAAAGCCGCTTACGGTTTGCTATAAATAACGATGGGTCAATGGAAGTGTAGCGCATAGGTAGTTTAATTGGAAATAAGTAACACGTACGTACCGCCGGCTGAAAAGCTCACAGTTGGCTGCCAACAGATCTTTTTTTGTAAAATTACGTTTATCTTGTACAACTTTACAAAGATAGAAGTTAGCTAAAACCTACTTACTTTCATTTTTAACCAGAATACTACACGGTCTTAATTACTTGCCTTTATGAGCTTCGGGAAATTGCTGCTTTTCTTTCTATTACTGAGTACCTCACTTTCTGCCCAACCCAAATACTGGATTTACCTATCCGATAAAGACACTTCCAGCCAACCGGCTGTTTCCACCACTACCCTTGAAAATCGTAAAAATGCGGGTTTAGCTTTGTACGATGAAACTGACTTGCCGGTTAAGCAAGTCTACTTATCTTCTTTACAGTACATTCAGGTTACCCCAATTCATACCTCCCGTTGGTTAAATGCCGTGTCGGCTACCATGACCCCAAGTCAGGTCCAAGTAGTGCTGGGCCTACCTTTTGTGAAGGATGTGGTCAGGATGGACTCGGATTTTATCATTATGGCCAACCAACCCGTTGATCTCGCTGCGCTGGCTCCCGTGATGTCCCAAATTCAATCGGAGGCTTTTACCCGGGCCAATATTACCGCCAAAGGCGTCACCATTGGTATCATTGATGCTGGTTTTTACGGAGCGGATTCATCTCAATCTTTACGGCAGATATTTTCCAATAACCGGGTGTTAGGCATCCGCGACTACGTGAAGCCCAATCAGCCCGCGCAGTGGTTGTATACCCTGGCGGAGTCTTACTCCGACATGCATGGTACCGAGGTGATGGCGGCAATTTCTGGCATTGATCGCGACGATCAAATCCAATACGGTACCGCCCTGAACGCTAAGTTTTACCTCGCCCGTACTGATTATTCCTTACGGGAGTGGCGCGGGGAAGAGGATAATTGGATTGCGGCCATGGAGTGGATGGATAGCTTGGGCGTTAAACTAATCAATACCTCCCTTGGGTACGCCCGGGGGTTTACCGACCCAAACGAAAATTACACTCCCTCCCAAATGGATGGCAAGACCAGCGCTATCAGTAAAGCGGCTCAGATTGCCGTGGATAAAAAAGGAATCCTCTTGGTGGTATCGGCGGGTAACGAGGGCGAGGATAAAAACTGGCGGATCATTTCTACCCCGGCGGACGCACAGGGAGTTCTGGCCGTGGGTGCTACTAACATGCGCCTCTGGAATCGAATTGGGTACAGTAGCATTGGTCCGGAGTTCTTGCCCTACCTCAAACCCAACGTATCGTGCTTCTCCTTATATGGTACTTCATTATCTGCGCCGGTTATTACTGGTTTTGCGGCTTGCCTGATGGAAGCAAACCCTACCCTGAACAATAAAGAAATCATGAGCCTGATTGAAAAGTCGGCCCATCTGTATCCCTACGGAAATAACTACGTCGGCTACGGGGTGCCCTCGGCTAGCCGCGTTCTTGCTTTATCGAAAGCACCTTACTTACCCGTATTGAGTAAAACAATGAAGGTCAAAGGCAGAACCCTTGATCTTGCCGTTGATACTCAGGAAACAATGCTGGTACTGTATCATAAAAAAAACAAGAAAGATGTGATTTTGCAGACCGTTACCAAAGTACAGGACGGAAAGATTTCATTTAAAAGACCAAGTGGCGCTGATTACACCACCATTGATCTGAAAGATCGATCGATTGAGGTTATTTGGGAATAAGTCTGATTTTCAAATAGTACCTTTGCGCCATGAAAACACAATTTGCCGTCATCTTTGACATGGATGGAGTGATTTGTCACACTAATCCTTACCACTCCAAAGCCTTCCGTGAGTTTTTTGCCAAACGCGACTTGTACCCCACGGACGAAGAGTTTGCCAACCACATGTTCGGAAAAAGTAACAGCTACATTCTCCGGCATTTTCTGCAGAGAGAAATTGTTGGCGAGGAGTTCGTGCAAATGGAAGACGAAAAGGAAAGCCTGTTCAGGGAAATATACGAACCACACGTCGAGCCCATCGCTGGGTTTATGCCCTTTATTCAGGAACTGAAAAGTAATAAAGTTCGCACGGCCGTGGCTACCTCGGCCCCGTTGGCTAATCTGAACCTGATTGCGGGTAAACTGGACTTGTTCACGATGATGGAGTCCTCCATGGCGAGTGAACACGTGAAAAAACACAAGCCTGATCCGGAGGTCTATTTGACATCAGCGGAACGGATTGGGGTGAGTCCGGAGCAGTGCGTTGTTTTTGAGGATTCATTCTCGGGCGTTTCCGCCGGACTCAACGCAGGTATGCGGGTAGTAGGGGTACTTTCATCCCACACCAAAGAGGAACTACCCCCGTGTAGCTTGTACATCAATAATTATGAGAACATAAATTACGGCACGGTCCTTTCGTTGTTTTAAGAGATCGAACACTCACGCAAAACGCCCGAATGTCAAGTCGATATTCGGGCGTTTTTTTATGTTAAGCTTGGTATCGTGGTAGTACCTACTTCCCAACTCACGTATCGTTCTCGACCCAAAACAGGGCTTTTAGCTCGGGAAACGCTATCAATTGGTATCGCTCATGGTATGGAGGAGCTTAATACCCGCCGAAAAGAAAATAATTCCCAAGACCCCCGTAACGATCAACGTTTTGAAGCTCTCCGAATTAGCATCAATGACTTGCACTGCGGTATAAATCAATCCGCCCAAACCGAGGACGGTTAGGAGAATGGCAAAAATTTGTTTTGTGTTTATAGCAGCGAGTCTTAAAGATGGTTATTCGGAGTAATGTACCAATCGCGTACCATGGATTTGGTTTTTAATTTTATCGATTTTAACTATATGATATACAGTATGTTAAATTATTTTTATAAAATAGTGCCTGTATGTAAAATGGCCTTACGTGGCAATTCATCTACAGAGTAGGTTTAACGCCCAAAAAGAGACTTGCTACCGGCAGATTGCATCTGATGGCGCTCTGGCGGAGCAGTGTAAACAGCGTCAAGCTGACGTGGCAGTTGTCTTTACTCTACGGAGCGGAGCAAGGACAGAGTTTTTTAATGGCCCTTATACGAGGTGAGGACTAAGGATTACCCTAATACTTCCCTTCCAAGAGAATTTTTACTTTTTTGGCTTCGTCCGTAAAATCATTGTAGCGAATACCAATCTGGGCAATATTACTGCCTGAGCAATCAAAAATATAACTCATAGGTGAGGACATGAACGCGTTTTCAAACGCTAGATACCGTTCATTTTTATACGAGTATACCACTCACGCAGAGGACCACTTTTGGGGTGTTGGAGATAAGCCAACTGATCCTTTGCCCAAGAAATGGTTTCTAGGGGAGTGGTAGCAAAACATCCTCGATCGGGATCAAGGTCCTTATCAGGTTTGCAGCTAGCCATCATAAAAATTAAGAATACCGGAATCAGAGTAGATAGAATAGTGCTTTTCATAGAGAGAAGTGATAGGCTTGATTTTT
>JBDNFP010000276.1:0-4553 GCA_041689775.1 Spirosomataceae bacterium | reverse complement strand
CTTACATAAAGTCTGAAAAGGACTTTGATGAATATACGCAGTGGCTTCAATCAAAGGGGAACGTGTGGAAAGTTGCCGATAAAGTCTACATGGCAACTTCTTATCAAGAGGTTAAGGAGGCCTTATCTGATGAGACGGTTTTTGCACCCAATGATATCGAGAAAAAGTTAGAGAAGATTATTCAGTCGACACAAGACGATCGTTTGGTGAGTACCCAACAGTTTCTTAAAAACTGGTTAGCGTGGCTAAGGGGGGAGGAGCATAGCAGATGGAAGAAAAACCTGCTGCTGAACTTCCATAGCATGAATGATCTTGATGAGATTGTGAAACAAACAACTGAGCAATCGATTCAGGATTTTTTCATGGGAGCGTCCGGAGAGAAGGACCTAGTGAGCGAACTGATTGATCCTTTCGTTGGGAATGTTATCCTGAAAACGCTGAACTACGACGAAAGTACTAAGCTAGATATTAGGTTTTGGAGCCTTAAAATCCGGCAAATTCTGGACCCGGTATGGAATGCTGAAACCGTAAAAAATACGAATGAAGGCCTAAACGGGTTAACCCAAGAGCTCATTGAAAAGAAAAATTCCAGCAACTTTCTGGATAAAACGGTAGAACAGTTAGGCATTACAGACCTCAACTTCTTATACGGAAATCTTCAATTCTATATTCTGGCGGGTGTCGAAACGAGTATCTATTTTTTGGCCAGAGCTATACTAGTACTAGTTGAAACCGGGCTGTATAAGACGATCAACTGGGATAACCCCAAAGAAGTAAAGGTAATAGCAGAAGAGTTGCTCCGCTATGTGTCTCCGGCGGTATTTGTACAACGTGAAACCACCCGCTCGGTTACCCTTGGTGGACAAGAAATGCCAGAAGGTTCGATGGTGCTGCTGAATATTTGCGCAGCGAATAGAGATCCCTCTGTATTTGACGACCCTTACCAACTTAATTTCAACCGGAGTAATAATAGCCACATTGCTTTTGGGTACAAAAAACATGTATGCTTCGGAAAGGCGCTGTCCCTGCTTGAAATAGTCAACTTCTTACCTCGATTTTTTGGCGAATTACAGAAATACCAAAAGGTAGAAATTATCTCAACGGAGTACGAGAAAATAACCCTACTACGGGGGCTGAAATCACTGCGAGTAAAGCTATGTCCCTGACCTCCTTCACGTATCTGTTTTTTATTTTTGGCGTAGCGCTTCTGATTAGGTACGTTCCTCGGGCCTTTCATTGGGGTATTCTGCTTTTGAGTAGCTACTATTTTTATTACACCTGGAACCCCGTTTTGCTGCCGGTGCTGGGTGCAGTTACCTTATTGAGTTTCTCGATTCCGTTGATTCAAAAAAAGACCGGGAATAAGAATGTTCTACCTTGGGTTGTGGTACTGCTTGTCCCGCTTGTGTACCTGAAATGGCAATTGTGGGGAAATACCTCTTCGCCAGAGCTAGTGTACCTCATTGGCGTTTCATTTTATACGTTTGCTGCCATTAGCTACGTGGTAGACTGCAATCGGGGTTTATTGAAGCCCACCACGCATTTAGGGCAGTACGCGTCCTTTCTATCCTTTTTTCCTAACCTACTGGCAGGCCCCATCGAGAAGTTTAAGTTTCTAAGCCCACAGCTAGCTTCTTTGAAGCCTTTGCAGAAACACTACATCGAGGAAGCGATTTTGTTAATCATGTGGGGGTGGATAAAAAAGACAGTTGTAGCCAGCCGCATCACCCTATATACCGATGTCGCCTTCGATTCCCCTGAAATTAGTAGCCCTATGTATATATTAGGTGGAATACTGCTTTTTCCGGCTCAGCTTTATGCCGATTATACGGGCTACTTCGATATAGCCAAAGGCTCTGCTTTGCTACTGGGAGTACGATTAACGAATAACTTCGACAATCAGATATTTTATCTGACTCGTCGGGATGCTTGGCTTCGGTGGAATAAGACCATGCATGCTTGGTTTCGTGATTATTTTTACTTTCCGCTGGCGAAGAAGCTGAAAGGAGCAAAATTTGATCAATTCAATAAGCTCCTGACAAGTTGCTTATCGGGAGTATGGCATGGGGCTTCCATCGGGTTTTTAAGCTGGGGCTTTTTGCAATGGTTTTTTGGCGAACTGAAAGTACCCGCTCTGTTTCAACGTTACCAGGTACTTGCGTATACTTTCACTTATCTGACAGGCGCTTTTGCTACCTTTTGGTTTAGGGTATCCCCTTCCAATATTGACGTGATTTTCTCCAAGCTTTCAACCCTATCGGCGTACAATTGGTCTATTGGTTTCGACTCATGGCCCTTTGTCAAGTGCGTGTTATTGATCATCCTGCTGGAAGTTGTGAACCGGCAAATAAAAGATAGCTTGTATGGATACTACCAGCAGAGTTCCCCTCTGAAACAATTTGGAATCCTCACCCTATTTTGTGTACTCCTACTTTCTTTTTCACTCAGTAACGATCAGTTGTTTTACTATTTCCGGTTCTGATAAGGTATGATACAGAAGCTACTAGTAATATTTTTGGTATGTATAACCGCCAATTTCCTGACGGGGACTCTCCTTAAAAAAGAGAACGAATGGACCTACAAACAGTCCTATTTACAAGTAGTAGATTATCCTCATGATTGGTACTTGGTAGGTAGTAGCCGAACTCGGATGGGAATCAGTAGTCAATTACTTTGCAAAGAGCTAAATCAACGGGTCTATAACCTCTCCTGTTCTTCCTTTTGTATGCCAAGTAATTGGGCTCAGCTGGAATCCTTTCTTGGATTAGTGACTAGGAAGAGACTTATCGTTGAACTGGCCTACAATATTACATCAGTGAACTACTATCCTACCATAGCAAGCCGGTGGGAATATCTTCTCAACTACTATGAAAGCGAAAGGGTAGATAATAATTATTCACTAAGATATACAAGAAATATCATCAAGAATTTATTGAGACCGTCTTTTACACCAATGGACTTGATTCCGGGTGAACTTCAGAAAGAGAAATTACAAGCTGGTTTTAATAAGTGGGGAGAAGGTACAGATCCTATTTTTCAGCTAACCCATCGCCCTACACAAAATACCAATCTACATAACCGATCGGAGAAGTTAAGAAATAACTATACGATAGTACTGGGTACGGGTAAACGCAACGATTACTATCTCGATAGGTTGCAGCACCTGATTACTACCGCTCACCAGAACGATAACGAAATCTACTTTTATATTCCGACCACCCTCAACGAAACCGAAGCTCAGATGCTTGCCTCTGTTTGGCCCTATATTCCGTTGTCCAACAGAATTCTAACCTACGAAGACCCTCGATTCTACCAGTTGATGAACGAGAATCTTTTGTTTGACGAGGGTCACCTCAATAAAGTAGGGAGTGGCCTGCTTACGGACATAATAATTCAACAATTGCGGCATAAAAATGTGATACCATCTTCCAATAAGGAACCTACTGCCTCTCCTGCGGCTTCACCTCAAAAGTAAACTCCTTACTTCCTGCTACTCCTTTTGGAGTAATGCCCTGCACTACCACTCGGTACGTACCGATTTGGTCGGAAGTGTAGAAATCAAGACTCTGCTTTCCTTCGGTATTGGTAGTAAGTGAAGGTACCCAGTGGAGTAGATTTCGGAAATCAGGTAGGCGACTTTGCTTGGTGATGGCGCTATCGTAGCGAGGAGCATAAAACTCCTTCTTAGACTGCATAAACTGGTAAGATTGTACTAGGGCCCGGGGATTAAGCTCAAATCCTCCCAGATCGCCTTTATAGGTAGTTTAGCTCACTATTCCGGAGAAGGATACATTGCCCAGATAATAGAGACTGTTAACTACTTCTAGCTTTTTAACTTTCAAAGGGTCAAACGCAATGATTTTGTCGGTATTAAAAACGGGTATACCGTCGAGCAAAATCATAGGATCATCGGTGAAAGCCGAAGCAGTGGGGTTGACTTGATCTATCAAATAAAAGTGAAACTTGCCCTGACGATTCCTGACAAATACCGTCGAAACGTACTCTCGCATCACTTCTTCCATCGTGGGGAATCGCGTGTATGCATCCAGAAAATACTTGTTGGTAGGCTTCCCAAAGAACGCCAAACTATCCACCCCCGTGGGGGCTGGTCGAACTATTGTTCTGGTCATGAAGGCGTTAAACGTTTGCATATTGATGCTCCGGGTTAATAATTGCTCGGTATGCTGCTGGTTTTGTGACACCTCGGCCCATCGCCGGGCTGAGTACTTATCTGAATAGGGGCTGATCAGCTCTACCCGGTTGGTGGTGTCTCCTCTTGGGTTTGCTTGTACGATTATTTCACGGATGTCGTACAGTTTTTTAACCTCAAAACGAACATTTCCTGATGAATCACTTACGGAGGAGAATAACTTGGGGTACTGATCGGGGCTAGCGAGGTAGGTACTAACCAAGCTCGTGGGAAACGCACTCAACCCCCTTTCGGGCGGCGTGCCCGACGATCTGCTCGGGGCTGTAGTCCTTTTGAGCTTAGCCCTGACGTGGGCTTCAATGCCGACCGTGAAGCGCTTTCTCTTGGACTTGATCTTGTGGCG
>JBDNFP010000275.1:0-4600 GCA_041689775.1 Spirosomataceae bacterium | reverse complement strand
CGATTGCAGCGCCAACGCTGGTCGCCGTTGGGGCGGTGGCCGTTCTTGACCGTGTCGGAACTATCGCAATGGGGGGACAGGATGGGATGAGTATGTAGCATGACACCAATATAGCGAAATCAACCCATATAATCCATTACCCTTAATTTCATTACATTACTCCTAAAAGAACCTTATTTTATCGTATGAAGTTTACCCAAATCAAAGAAACATGCCTTTATGTGAGTAACCTTGAAAAAACCAGGAACTTCTATTCAGAACAACTTGGTTTGGAAATAATTTCCTTTGTCGAAAATAGTCGCGTTTTTTCGGGTAGATAGATGCGTACTACTGAAAAAAAGACACAGATATAACGATCATAACAACCAGGTGTAGAGCATTCGTTCGCTCTACTTCCATGATTCCGCGAGGGCCATTGGGGTGGTCTAATTTAGCGGCACACTTTACTTGCGAGTTTTTGGTAATACTGACTCTCAAAATGTTCCGGGCTTTCGTAGCCCAGCGAGGAGTGCCTGCGCACTCGATTGTAATAGATTTCAATGTAATCAAATACTTCCACTTTGGCGTCTTCCACGTCCAAAAATGCTCCTCCTTCCAGCATTTCGGCCTTCATACGGCTCCCTTACGACTCGGCGAATGCGTTGTCGTAAGGGTCGTCGGCCCGGCTCATGCTTGGCCTTATCCTCCACAATCTGACTAGTTCACGCAGATCATTTGAGGCGTACTGACCGCCCCGATCTGAATGCAATATCAGCTCTGCGGGAGGCTGTCTGGTCTTCAAAGCGTTCCGTAATGGAACGATTACCAGCGCATCCTCCATGTTGTCGTCAACTCGCCAGCCGACTATCGGCCTGGTGAATAACGGGGTGGCCCGAGCCATCCATCCAACTGGCTAGATAGGCCCATCCTCCGTCGGCCAGGGGCAGGTACGTGATGTCGCTCACCCAGACCTGGTCGGGCGCTGTGGGCGGCGGCTGATCCAACAACAGGTTGGGCCAGTAGCCTCTGCCGTGCGTACTGTCGGTCGTGCGTGGTACAAACGACTTCGGCTGGATGGGGTGCAACCCACTGACTTTCATTAGACTACGAACCTGGTGTCGCCCGATTTCATGACCCCACTCACGTAATTCTGCGGTGATCCGACGACTTCCATACCTACGCTTGTGTTCGCTAAACACCCTTTCCACTAGACGCTTTTTTTCTTCCCTTCTAGCTGTGGGCTGGTAGCTGCCGCCTCTCTTGTAGCGGTAGTAGGCCGTGCGGCCGACTTCCAGAACCGAACAGAGCGTGCTAACGGCGAACTCGTTGGATAAAGAGTCGACCAGATCATAAAGCACCGTCAGCTCGCGAGGCTGAAAATGCTCAAGGCTTTTTTTAAAATGTCCCGCTCAGTCTCCAGCTGGCGGACCTGGCTTCTGAGTTGCTGGTTTTCAATCGACAGATCACTTTGACCAGCCGATTTTTCTTTTCCCATTTTGTTCTTACTTTTCCAGCTATAGATCAGATTTTCGGAAATCCCCAACGCCTTGGCGGTGTAGGGGACGGATTGGCCGCTGTCAACCATCCTGAGCACCTCGGCTTTAAAGCCGGAATCATACTTTCGACGTTTCTTTTGTTCATCCATAGTCCTGCTAAGTTAAGCAAGTTCACTGTGCCGATAAACCGGACCATCTCACATATCCTAGAAGTAGGCGAGCGGGGGATATGGGTTACTTTATAAAAAGGCTTCTTTTGGGTTACCAGAGAACTCCTTCACGGCATCAATAAAACACCGTACGTTATCGGGTGGGGTGTCAGGGTTACTCCGTGGCCTAGGTTGGCGATATAGCGTTGGGTACCGAAGCTCTTCGCCATTTCGTAGGGAGGCCATACCATCGGGTACTATCAGAAAAAATAATGGCGGCTTCTACTCCCAGAATATCCACGGGCTTAAGGGCCCACTAGGCCGCTAGCTTCGGGGTAGTGGCAAGTTTTATACGGCTTGCGGCCCGCTTGCGCACGGCGCGGTATTCGGCCAATATCCCGGCCCGCCTGCCGCATGGTCCAAACGGGAGTACGTTCCAGGCGTTCACTGCAAGCGGCTCGTAGTAGTAAGTCGTTCTGTAAGATCATGCCGCAAAGGTAAGGAAGAAGGGCGGCTACCACGACAGAGAGTGAAAAAATCTTACTGGTAAAAGTACCAACTAAAACGCCAAAATACATTAAAACGGGTAAGAGCCAGACTCCTACCCGCTTGTAGAATAGACACTCTCCCTTTTCTACTTCACCACCACTACTTTCTTGTACTCCACTTTACCAGCCGAAGTAGTGGCCTCCTTGTTCAGGAGTAGGATGTACGAGCCAACGGCCTGAGCGGGTAAGTGCACGGTTTCCTTTTGATTTCCTTCACCTCTTAGGGCCTTTTGCCACACTTCTCTTCCCTGCATATCGGTAACGCTCAAAACCGCCTTGCGGCCTGGTTCCACATAAAAACTGGCTTCGAACTGTCCATTGTTCGGGTTGGGGGATACCGTCAGCTCCTGATTCTCCACAGTAGCCATTTCGAATACCCCAAGCCGCCCACCGCTGTTGCTGGCACACAGCTCGCGGAAGCAGATGAAGCCGCCACCGCTGGACAGTTCCACCGTGTTACTACCACTGTTGAAGGAGTAGCTGCCAATGCCCGTGCTTAGGTAGGAAAGATTTCCCGGTGTCTGGTTGAGCGGGAAGGTCTGCCAACTGCCCCCGTTGATGCGGATGCGGCCCGTGCCATTGCCTTCGTGTGACCGGTAAGTGAGGGCAACGCTCTTGCTACCACCGGACGACAGACTGATGCTGTAACTACGGATTTCGGAAGAATTCCCCGAGCACTGATCCCCCAGATTGATGCAATTGTTGCTCTGGCTCCCTACGTTTACGGTGACCTGGGCATTTTGGGAGTTACAGCCGGACTTGCTCAATGCCACCGTGTAGACGTAGGTGCCCGCTGTCCCCGGCGCATTGAGCAAAAAGCTGGCGGAGTTGCTGTTGGCCCCGTTGCCGCTCCATGCGTAGCTCACCCCCGAGCAGCCACTGCCCGAACAGGACGCCGAAAGCGTGATGGAACCATTGGGTGTGGTATTGATGGTGGATGGGTTGGTGGACGCCGAAAAACTACAATCCGGATTGCCCCCTCCTCCACTGCCATCGGTACACAGCTCGCGGAAGCAGATATATCCGCCACCACTCGAAAGAGCGATGGTGTTGCTGGTGTTGAATGAATACGTACCCGGCAGCGTGATGGTCGCGTAGCTGAGCGTGGTCTGCGGCAGTGCAATTGTGTGCAAGGTGCCATTGAGCACGAAGCGCAGCGTACCCGGCCCCTCGTGCGAGCGGTAGGTGAAGGTGACGGTTTTGTTACCCCCCGAAGACAGAGACATATTGTAATTGCGTATCTCCTGGGAATTGCCCGAACAGAGATCACTCAGGTTTAGGCAGTTGTTAGAGGGCGGTACGCTGCTGACATTGACCGTTACGCTTGCCAAAGGACTGGTGCAGCCATTGGCCGTGCAGGTGGCCGTGTAGGTGGTGCTGCTGCCCGGATTAACCGTTTTGGTGCTACCCGTGCCCAGTCCGTTGCTCCACGTGACCGTGCCGGAGCAGCCCGAGGCACTCAGGGTACTGGACTGGCCGCTGTTGATGGTGGAGGGATTGGCGGCCAGTGAGGGAGCGAGGGTATTACAGCCACCGCCGCCCGATGGGCAGCCTACCGAACTTACAAAAAACCGCTGGTTGTCCCCGGCATGTTGGCCCCACAGGTGTAGCCCCGCACCATCGGAAGTGCTAGTACCCTCTACATCGGCTAAAACCGAAGATTGGTGTTTGGGAGCAAGACGGTAAGTACCGTCTCCCCAAGCGCTAACGAGCCACTTTTGGTAATTACCCCCATTGTAGTCGTTCTGTTGGATGCCGGTACCATAGCCCGTACCTGCGCCACTGGCCTCCCACACTTTGCTGGTGCTGAAGGGCTTGATTTTATAGGCATCACCGTCTACCGCTTCCAGCTCAAAGACCTGATTGTTCTGCCCATTGGCTGAGTATTGCCGGATGCGGGCCCCGTTGTTGCCATTTTCGGGCTGCATGTACTTATCCGAGTGCTTGGCTTTGATGGTGTAGCAGCCGTTGGAGAGGGGGAGGCCGCAGTTGGTGGTTATGTTGACATTGGCAATACTAAAATTACAACCAACTTTTGTCACGTTAACATTGTATGTATGCACACCTGGTGTAGATGGAGTGGTTATATTCACCGTTTGCCCATTCAAAGTCCCTGAGATACCTGGCCCATACCATGAGTATTCAATATAATCACAACCGGAGCCCACACAATTTGCCGTTAGTGACACGGGGGAGTTACATGAGGTTGATGTAGGGCTGGCTGTGGCAGTTATTGTGTATGAACAATTATCAGGACAAGAACTTCCTGTACTATACCCTACATTGTTCCACGCATTGATGACTTGCCTGGATTCATGTGAACAAGTACCGTAAAGAAAGTTAGATACGAAAAGAGTGGCATTTCTGAATGTTGCGAAACCGGAAGATGGCTGGATATAGTCATCGATTACCCGATATACAATATTGG
>JBDNFP010000274.1:0-8499 GCA_041689775.1 Spirosomataceae bacterium | reverse complement strand
TCAGTTGCTGCTCGATATGTTTATTTCCATTTTGCCCAAAGGCGTTGAGGTGGATAAAAATAATCCCGATGTCCAGCAGCTTTATCGATTTGGCTGTAAAGCCGCTTAATTATTACCTAACCATTGAAAATCAGTAGGTTATAATTATTAGTAATAAATGGTTTAATTTTCATCACCCCGAATCCAACCTTTTCCTCCCATTTCCCACTTAGCCTTAGTACCCACGTAGACACCTTTTATTTGCCAGTGGATGGGCTATTCGACTACCTACTGCGGCACCGCCACGGGCGATAGCACCTATCTGCTGGCTCCCGATTCTCTTTACAACGGCTTTCGATGCTTTTATAAAAGCAAAATCCCATTCGTACCCAGGCGACCTACCACCTGGAGATTCTCTGGCAAAGCCAAACCTATACGGCCACGGCCACCACGAACCTGCCCGTGACACCCATCGACAGCATCAGTTACGTTTCCAGTTTCAAGGATTTGTACGGCGACCATGAGGGCGTAGTCATCAATTTACGGGACCAGAACCGCCCAGGCGCCTACTATCGCTACACGATGGCTCGCAGCATCGATAGCTCCACCTACGACGCCGCCGGCGTAAAGAGCTCCTGCCTGACCGACCAACGGGTGCGGGTGCGGGAGATTGGTCGGACGGTATACCCCAGCCGGGGCAGTGGTACGCTGACCATCGTAGCCGAACCCACCTACCTACACAAGAAGGGCGACGTGGGCTATATCCGGCTGCAAACGATGGACAAGAACTGCTTCGACTTCTACGACCAAATCGACCGCCAAAAGCTGGCCCTGTTCAATCCTTTCGTGGAACCCGTGTTTCTTCGGCCCACGCAGTTCCCAAACGCCGTGGGTGTTTTCGGGGCCATCACCATATCGGATTCTGTGCGGTTCGTTTAGCCTGAATAAAAAAATAGCCTTCCCAACCCAACCTTTTTGACCCTACTTCCAACCTATTAGTAGTGATCGAATGCTATGTTTTCAATTTCATAGTGTAAGGCTAACCATCCTAAAAAAACTTAAAAACGTCATCGACAGATTTCTCCTTTCCACCGAGCTAGTTGGCCCGTTCGCCGATTTACCATTTTGCAACCGGTCAAGTCCCTGTACTATTGTGGAGGATTTATCAATAAATCAAAAGTGGCTGATAATCATGTCAGATTCTATCCACACTCTTTCCCTTGGTTGAATCTGTATTAAATGTCAACTGAAAAGCAAAATAGGCAATTGAAATTTTAATAAAACCCAATTTTTAAGACTTAACCAATCGACGATTTTGAACTCCCTCCAACTATATTTCGAACACCAACCTGACTCCCACCGCATCGCCGTGCTGACGATTTCGATCTTCATTTTCTGGAACATCGAGAATGCCCTAGCCCTCGGTATGAACTACAAGAAATGGCGGCACGCGCTCACCAATAGCTACTTTATGCTCGTGGATGCACCAGTGCAGTTCGTACTGGGCGTCATGCTGACTTTCGCCACGGGCTGGGTGGCGCTGCACCAGTTTGGCCTGATCTACTGGCTGCCGCTTCCCAATACGTTCGCCAAATTCGTCGTCAGCTTCGTGCTACTTGATTTGCTGGAATACGTCTACCACCGCTTCATGCACAAGTTCACGCCGCTGTGGATGGTGCACCTCGTTCACCACAGCGACCGCAATATGGACAGCTCTACGGTATTGCGGGAACATCCGCTCGAAACGGGTTTTCGCCTGTTTCTGCTCGTAATCTGGGTGTTCGTCACGGGGGCGGGTTTCTGGATGGTGCTGGCCCGGCAGTTCTTTCAGGTCATTTCCAACGTTTTCGCCCACAGTAATTTCCGGCTATCCGATAAAGTGGATCACATCGTGGGATTGCTGTTCGTCACGCCCAATATACACCACGTCCATCATCACTATCAGCAGCCCTACACCGACACCAACTATGGTGACGTGCTGAGCGTGTGGGACCGCATGTTTGGTACATTCAGCCGCCTGCCTGCCTCCGAAGTAGTCTTTGGTGTAGATACGCACATGGATCTCCATGAGAACGCCAACTTTAAACATTTGTTGGTAATGCCATTTGGCGAACACCGGGCGCCGCTAGTGGCGCCCCCCCCTTCGCTCGAAGGCTACGAAGAGATGGCGCGGGGTAGCTTACTCCAACTCACCGAGTAAATTAAACACTCTCATGCACAACCCCCTGAAAATATCGTTTCTACTTTTATTCCTGGCCTTAACGGCCGCCAGCGCCCAGCAAGCAACGCCTATTCCTACGCTCAAAGGCCGGATTATTGACCAGAAAACGGGTGAAGGTGTTCCCTTCGCCAGCGTTTATCTGAAAGCCGGAAAGAATGGTATGACCACCGACGAGAACGGCGAATTCGTCCTCAGCCTAAAAATTCTACCCGATACCCTGCTGGTGTCCGAAGTGGGCTACGACACGCAACCCATCGCCATCAGTTCTGACCCATCCAGTGAACTTGTCGTGAAGCTGACTGCCGTCACTCAGCAGCTCGACGAGGTGGTAGTGATGTCGTACCGTGACCCTGGAAAGACGCTGATGAAAATGGTGATCGCCCACAAGGACGCCAACGACCCGGCGCGGCTGCGCAACTTCGTCCGCAACGACTACATGCGCACCGAACTGGACATCGAGAATTTTACTTCCGATGAGAAGCGCTCCCTGTTGGGCAACGTCATGTCAGTATATCAGAATTTCAACAAAGACACGGCCAATTTAGCGACGCTACCCCTTTATTTTCGGGAAAATTACTACAAGGAATACCACGCTAAGTTCAACAACACGGACGCGAAGTACTTGATCGCCGAAAAGGCGCTGGGCCTAACAACCGACCAACTGGGGGTTAAATTCGACAAATTCTCTATCCGGCCCAACGCTTACGACGGCGTAATCCCGATCCTAAAAACTTCCTTTCTTGGCCCGGTGTCGGCACTGGGCCTGTCGTTTTACAACTATGCCAAGCCCGACACGCTGGTGGACGGCAATGTCTACACCTACGTGTTGCGGTTCACACCCAAGCACCGCAACGAGAATACCTTCGAAGGGCGGCTTTGGATCGATTCCGATTCCTACGCCGTAAAGAAGGTAGAGATGAAAACCAGTCCCGGTGTCAACCTCAACTTCGTACGAGAGCTGTCCATCGGGCAAGACTTCATTTCTATCAAGGACTCCGACAAAGGACAGGTATGGGTACCCTCGGAAAGTCGCATCGGCCTGACCTTCGACAACGGACTGGCACTGCTGGGCCTGCCGGGTAAAATCGACTCGACGGGCCGCACCGTGAAACTGCTGTCAAGCAGCATCTACACGGGCTATAAGAGCAACGTTGACGGCATAAACGCCGACAACTTCATGGGCGAGCAGAGAGTGGACAACACGATGGCCGATTTCAAAACGGAGTACCGCCTGGCTACGCTTACGCCCCATCAGGCGGCGATCTACCAGGCCGCTGACTCGCTCAGGAACAATAGCCGTTTTCAGAACACGACCCGCTTCGCCGCCTTCCTGTTAATCGGCTACTGGGACTTCCACAACCGCTGGCGCATGGGACCATACAGCTCGCTGGTGAGCGCTAACCAGACCGAGGGCGTCCGCTTCCGTACTGGCATCTGGTCAAAGGAGGGCATCAGCCCTAACTGGAACTACTGGGGCTACCTGGCCTACGGTACCCGCGACCGCCGGTTCAAGGGCGGGATGGGTGTGAAGTACGTGCCGAATCGCGTCGACTACCGCAAGTACGAACTGTCCATAAAGAGCGACTACGATGCATTGACTGAATTCTCCGATCAACTCGACCATGATAATGTGTTTACGCTGGCCCTGCGTAAGCCGATTCCGGTCTATCAAAACTTCCTGCGTCAGGTGCGGTTCTCGCACGAGCGCGACCTCAATCATGACTGGTCCGCGCGGGCATACTACAGTTACGGCTCAATGACCCCCACCTTCCGATTTAGCTACGTGCCTTCCGACGAGTTCATCAATCCCACCGATCCGGCCTACTCGTTGCTGCACACGCTCTACAACTCCGAGGCGGGGCTGATGCTACGCTACGCCCATAACGAGCGTTCGCTAATCTTTAACTATGACAAACTACGGGTGCAGACGCTCTACCCTATTATCCGGCTGGACGTAAGCACAAGCGTGCCTATTTACCGTAATACGTTTTTTGAGTACGTGAAGGCGAACGTGAGCGTATCTCAAGATCTGCCCATGCCCCTGAAAGGTAGCTTTTATTACAACCTGTCGGCGGGCAAGGTCTTCGGTACGGTGCCATTACTACTGCTATACATTCCGAGGGGTAACCCCTACTATATCGCCGACCGCTATGCCTTCTACGGCATGAGTCCCTACGAGTTCGCTGCCGACCGCTACGCCAGCCTGCAGACTCGTTACTCGCTGGGCGGGCTGATTATGGACCGGCTGCCGCTCATTAATAAATTCCACCTGCGCGAACGGCTGATAGCTAATCTCTACTGGGGTGACCTGACGAAAGCTAATACGGACTTCAATCAGATCAACGCCATTCACACCACAGGCCGCACCCCCTACGCCGAGGCGGGTGTAGGGGTGGAGAACATCTTTAATTTTTTCTCCATCGACTGCATCTGGCGGCTCAACCATTTGCAGGGCGCGGACCAGGCCCGCATCACCCGCTTCGGGATTTACACCGGGGTCAAGATTCAGTTTTAATTCATTGAAAAACAAAGATTTACCTATATAACCATGAAATCCATCCTCATCCTTTCAATCCTGCTCACCATGAATATGCCCAGAACTTATCCTCTTCCTGGTTTTATACCTACCCCGACTTTTAGCGTACCGATCAGCCCCCTAGAAACCGCCAAGGCAGATAAGATGCTAGGTAAGTGGATGGCAGAAGGTAAGAACCTCGAAGTGGAGGTTTTCAAGGTAAAAGACCGCTACGCAGCCCGCGTCTCCTGGTTCGACTGCTCAGCCCCCGGCTCGCCCAAAATGATCGAACAACTCGATACCGAGAACCCCGACCCCAGCCTACGCAGCCGCTCGTGGCTAGGCATGGTGGTCGTGGATGACTTGAAGTACGATGCCGAGAAAAACGAATGGTGCGGCGGCAATATCTATGACCCTAACTCCGGTCACACCTTTCAGTCGGTGGTGCGGATGTCATCCCCGCAGAAGCTGATCGTAAGGGGATATTGGGGCATCGAGTTTTTTGGCAAGAGCCTGAAATTTAGCCGCGTGGCGCGGTAGTTTCTTCATAAACCCGCGTTTTTTGTTTCGTTAATTATTTCATCAGGAACCTAAATACCATGAAAGCTTTACTTTTAGTATCGGCTCTTCTTTTCACCACTCCTCCTGGCAAAGTCAATTCCAACCAGGTATTGGGGCGATGGATGTCGGAAGGCAAAGACCTAGAAGTGGAAGTGTTCAAAGTCAACGACCGCTACGCGGCACGAATCGTGTGGTTCGAGTGCACGGAACTCTCGCCGCGACCGATGGCGGATCACCGCGACTTAAAAAACCCCGTCTCCGGTCTACGGAATCGCTCGTGGCTGGGTATGGTGGTGGTGGATGACCTGAAATTCGATAGCCGGGAAAACGAATGGAGTGGTGGTAATATTTACGACCCCAATTCGGGCCATACCTTCAGTTCGGTAGCGCGCATGCTATCGCCCCAAGATATGGTCGTACGGGGTTATTGGGCATTCGAAATATTTGGTAAAAGCCTGAAATTTAGCCGGGTTGAGCAGTAGTGTGGGGCCCCATCAGTCGTTATATTTGACAAAGGTCATCAAATATAACGACTGCATAAACCAAAAAAACTAAAAGCCAAATCGATTACGTTCCTTTGCCCATTCGTAGGTGGCCGCCCTGTCCAAAGCCTCATCGATCACTTCTGTGGGAATGAGCTTCACCACGGAATAGATGGTAATCGTCACAGGATCAGATCATCGAACATACTCAGGGCGTAGGCAATAATCAGCACGAGTAGCGCTTTAGTGAGGGGGGGCTCGGGGCCTGGTAAGCCAAGTGCATAATGACCTGCTTTCGTTTCAAGACAGTAGCTCACTCTTTGATTTTTTTAGCAAGCCATTTCTTCGAAGAAACATTTACCGCCACACCAGTACCATTATCCCGATAGAAATCAGACCCGCGCCAATCAGCACTTTCCCAGTAATAAGTTTACGCAAGATGAGAAAAGACAGCACTAGCGTGATGACGACGCTGGCTTTGTCGATCGAGGCGACGAACGAGACGGCCCCATCCTTCATGGCCCGGTAGTAAAACACCCACGACACAGTAATGCAAAGCCCCAAAAAAGCCAGCAGCCACAAATCGCGCCGGGCGGCTTTGCGTATCTGTAAGTAAAAACATTTTTAAATAAAAAGGCGCTGACAGTCACGAAGGCAAAGGCTACCGCCGTGCGCACGACCAGCGCGGTAACAACCAATTTAGGTACAGAAATCCGTATTACTAGGGCAAATGAGTGCAAATAGGCAGTTTTCTTGAAAACTTCATTTTTGAGAGTATAATCCCCATCAAATCGTAAACTAAGGGAGCAAGTCGACAAATTGTCGACTTGACAAAGAACAACTATGGCCACCTATTCGAAAGTAATCTCATTATTCAATCACAAAGGGGGGGGGGGGCGGAAAAACCACTACCACCCTAAATTTAGGCAAAGCCCTTCATATTCTGGGACATAGCGTCCTACTGATTGACCTAGATCCGCAAGGTAACCTTACACAATCTCTTGGTTTTGAAGAGTTGGAGAAATCAATACTTCCGTACTTAGATACAGATAAACCAGAAGATCTGCCTTTAATTAAGATCGAAGACAAATTCAATCTGATTCCCAGTAGCCTGGAACTAGAAACCGCCGTTTATAGCCTCGTAGGCAAGCCCGACGGACAGTTTAAGAAAGGTATCATTGAAAGCGTTGATGGCTTCTACGACTATATTTTGATTGATTGCCTCCATCCCTTGGCATTTTATCGGTAAATGCATTAACTGCCAGTAATGAAATCATCATTGTCATTGATGCGGAAAAATTCTCGATCAACAACCTATCCAATGTAATTAGTACCATCGAGGGGGTGCAGAAACGTCTTAACCGCGACCTACAAGGATATCGGTTGCTGATCAACAAAATGAGCAACCGGGCGATCAAGAAAGAGATTAACCGAGTAGTGCGTGAAAACTTTGGAAAGCTAGTCTTTGAAACAGAGATCTATGATCGGATTGCCGTTGTAGAAGCCGCCGGACAAAGCATCGACGTTTTATCACATGATCCGGATTCAGCAAGTGCCTCAGAGTACCTCACCCTAGCTAAAGAATTTATCAATAGCCATGGCAAAGAAATCATTTGACATCAAAATAGCCTCAAAGGATAGTAAGGATATCCTTACTTCCGTGGGCGAATTTACCCAGGCAAGCAAGGAGCCAATCGTCTTACCCGAGCTAGAAAGCTTCATCACTCCTCTGTCAAAAGAGTCTTTCACCCAACTCAAAGAAAATATTTTGAACGAAGAGATAAGGGAACCTCTGATTGTGTGGGTTGATGGTGATAATGAAATCCTCGTAGATGGCCATAATCGCCTCCAAATTGCTAAGGCCTAATATGCCCTACAAGAAGGCTAGAAAGAGCTTCAAGGGCCTAGAAGAGGCCAAGAAATGGATGATACAGAATCAATTGGGCCGGCGCAATCTTACCGATCTGGAATTATCCTATTTCAGAGGCTTACTGTACAACCAGAAAAAGCAAGGGTGGGGAGGAAAACGAGATGCCGAGGGTAGCGGTACTAACGCCAAAACAGCCCAGCTGATTGCGGACGAGTACAAGGTCAATGAGCGTACTATCTTGCGAGACGAACGTCTTTATCAGGGAATAGAGAAAGTCGGGAAAAGTAATCCTGACCTTAAACGTCAGATCCTGTCGGGTGAGGTTCGGGTACCCAAAGGTAAAATACAAAAACTGGCAGAACTGAATGAATTGAAAGGGGTCACGGATCTGGCTGAAATCAACCGATTGCTGGCTGATACCCCTTCGGTTGTTAAAATCCCAAAGAGTTCTCTTTTGACGGATTTAATCCAGGATATGAAGCAGATGCTGGAAGACATTGGTAGTACCAGAACTAGCAAACGAGTAGCTGACCTAGAAAAAGGTATTCAACAATTGAAAGCTATTCTGGCCGATCAATAGAGCTTTATCAACCAACGACTAAAGTCCATCAACCGCCACAAAACCATTTTCAAAAACTGCTCTGAGCGTTCAGAAGAGGCCTTTTGGTGGAATTTAGTCGTCATATTCCATACTATACTTAGGCTATTAAATTCTTCCTCTGCAATTTACTAGACCACTCTCTTAAATAATATTTTCTAAATTTGTTCGTAAAAAACTGACTATGAACGATAAGTATAAGTTATTGAAAGAAAATCCCGGAATTTGTAAACGCCTGTTTGGTATAGAATTCGGTGATTTCGAAATTGTACT
>JBDNFP010000273.1:0-16645 GCA_041689775.1 Spirosomataceae bacterium | reverse complement strand
CGTGGTATTCCCGGTAAGCTACTAGTCCTTCCCGGGCGGGAACAGTAATCCGTACATCCTTAAAAATACCCTTTTCAACAACATCTTTGTTGTGTGATCCCACGAAGAGTCCAATGAATACTTCATCCCCAAGGTCAAGGGTGGTAACTTCTTCAGTCACGAACGGCTCGCCGAATTTGGCGACGCGCATAGTATAGTTACTACCCTTACGTTCCAGCTGAATAACATCGGCGTTAGTAATGTTTGCTTTAATCTCGTCCGTGTTAGCTCCGGTCGTTTTCCGGTATTGCAGGGAGGTGAGACCGTCGCCGTGTACTACCGCATTGAGATGGGCAGCATTTCCTTCCAGACTAGAACGAACCATCCAACCTACTTTCCTATGGGGGTCTATCCCTTTGCCCACGAGAGCGGCGCGCGTATACAGGATAAAATCGCCCTTCATTTTCTTCCAAAGAAAATGGAATTCATCGTGGTCAAACCAAACATTGTAGCCTGAGCCAGTGAGCGTATATTCCTGGTTTTTAGGGTTATATACCGCAGACCCAGTTTTTACATTTGTCCCTATATCTCCATGGGCTTCAAATAGCCCCAAGTCTTTATTTTGACTAAAAGCCATAGTAGTTAGCATGAGTAGGGGGATAACTCCGGCGGAAATGATTTTATAACGTTTCTTCATGTTTCTGGTAGGTTAATCGATTCGGTAAATACTTTATGTAAAAGAAATAGAAATGATAATTTACCCAAGAGATAGAGAATTAAACGAACGGTAACTTTAACACATAAAAAAAGTCCCTCGATGTAGTTTGCATGCGCTACACTGAGGGACTCATCAGAATACTATGTTTTACCAGCCTATACCATAATCTTCACCATGATTGCTGGATCCTCCCCAGAAGCTACCATGTTCCCAGTCAAAGTAAATGGCATTGATGGGGCCGCTCGTGCGGTCGTCATAACTAGGGGTATACCCCATCTTTTTTAGTTCTTCCCGCACTTTTTCCGGTGTACCGTCGTGGAGCAGAATCTGACCCGGTTTTGGCTTCCGATCTTCGGCTTGGGTACCTCCCAGAGATAACCACAGCTGATTAGAGTTGAAGTTGGCTGCCTCGGCCGCCTGTTGGGCAGTCATACCAAACTCTACCACATTTAAGAAGAATTGTAACAGGTTCTGATCCTGCGTATCGCCACCCTGCACAGCAAAAGAGAGAAAGGGTTTGTTATCCTTTAAAGCCATGGAAGGCGTAAGCGTTACGCGCGGGCGCTTACCCGGCGCTACCACGTTAAATGGGTTCAATTCTTCATCCAACACAAAGCTTTGCATACGCTGACTCATCCCAACTCCCGTATTGCCAGCAATGCAGGCTGGAATCCAGCCACCGCTCGGCGTAATGGAAACTACCCAGCCTTCCTCATCGGCGGCTTCTACCGAGGTAGTGCCCAGCCATAGATTATCCATGTATTCGTTCAGGGAGGAGCTGTTGCGGATATCATGGGTTGGCGCAAAGTTGCGTTGGGTTGTATCGAGTTCATACCCCCTCTTTTTCAATAGCTCAGAGTAGGGGTTGGTTTTCCCTTCAAAAGGGTAGGGGTTCCCCGGACCAATCGCAGCGTCATTCTTTTCGTACTGAATCATCGATGCCCGCTGCTTTGCGTAGTCTTTACTCAAAAGCCCAATCATTGGCTCGGCGGGTTCGGCGTAGGAATCTCCGTAGTAAAAGTCGCGGTCGGCGAAGGAAAGATTCATGGCCTGATATACGGTATGGATATACTTCGAACTATTATACCCCATACTTTTCAGGTCGAAATTTTCCAGAATATTCAGGGCCTGTAACAGCACCGGCCCTTGCGTCCATTGCTGCAATTTATACACATCAATACCTTTGTAGTTTACTTTCAAAGGCTCTTCTTCAAGGGGTTTCCATTTGGCCAGATCCTCCATGGTAAATAGTCCGCCTTGCTCACGTGCTCCTCGTACAATTTCTTGGGCGATATCTCCTTTATAAAACCGGTCGTAGGCTGCCATCATGGCTTCCTTGCGGCTTTTTCCTTTTTTAAGGGCGGCTTTTTCAGCCTCTACTAATTTTGTTAAAGTTGCCAGAAGATCTTTTTGGACAAATATTTCACCGGGCTGCGGCGCTTCCCGCTTTTCGCCCAGATGGGGCAGGAATACCTTCTTGCTGTACGGCCATTCTTTAATCTGTTCCTTACCGCGCTCAATACTGTTGGCGGTTTGAGCATCAATGGGGTAGCCAATCGCCATTTCCATGGCCGGGGCAAGTACTTGCTCCAAACTCAGCGTACCATAATTAGCCAGCATATGAATTATTCCGCCGGGAGTGCCGGGGGTTGTGGCGGCTAAGGGTCCATATTGTGGAGGGAAATTTAGTCCCTTACTCTTAAAAAACTCCGGTGTGGCACCAGTGGGTGCTACACCCATGGCGTTGATGGCGATAACTTTTTTGGTTTTAGGATTATAAATCATAGCCTGCGTTTCACCACCCCAGCTGAGTACATCCCACATGGTGCAGGTGGCGGCCAGCATAGCACAAGCTGCGTCGACGGCGTTACCGCCTTTTTGAAATGTCATGGCTCCGGCGGTGGCAGCCAGTGGTTTTCCCGTAATGGCCATCCAATGCTTACCATGGAGAGGAGGTTTCTGAGTTTGCTGAGCAAACGCCGGTAGGGTACTGGCGAAAAGAGTAAGAAGTACGAAGAGTTTTTTCATGAGAATTCTCATTGATAGGTTAGGATAATCAATTCATGAACTATGAAGTCCAATGTTCGTTTGGGCGTGCGCCCAGCGTATATAGATCAGGCCCAGTAGTCAAATTTCTTTTTGGTAAAGATAGACTTCGGAATCATGGCGTGTACACCCAAGGTGCGATCTACTACCTGGCTTACCTCAAAATCAACGCCCGTACTGGCAATGGATAGTGCCTGATTGAAGGTAAAGCCCAGCTCCTGACTAATAAAATTAACGGCCTCGGTGAGAGCGTTCTTCATCGCTTTGTCGAGGTCAGGATCCAAACCGATGGCAATGAAATGGGTTGGGGTTTCGGCAAAAGGTTGTTTGATGGTTTTTCCTTTGTGCACGATAAACTGAGCTACTAGGGTAAGTGACGCCTCGATTGCCACACCACTTACTTCACCGTTCCCCTGGGCAGAATGACAATCGCCGGTGGTAAAGAGTCCGCCGGGTACGGATACCGGAAGGTGCAGGGTAGTACCTTTGACAAGATGTTTAATATCGAGATTACCGCCAAAGAAATCAGGAGGAATTGAGCTTACCCGTCCAATTTTAGCCGGAGGAGATAGAGCCATGACCCCCATGAAAGGGCGTAGCGGTATTTCTACTCCCTCTATAAAAGTAGCGGTGTTTTTCTTCTTATCGTAGCGATACACAAACGACTCCCGGCTCGTTACTGCATCCGGAATACCACCTCCGCCGGGCCACACGCTGTTAACGCCGTAGGTACTGCGAAGCGGCAGGTCCAGAATCCGGATTTCCAAGCTGTCGCCGGGTTGGGCTCCCTCGATAAAGATTGGGCCGGTAAGCATGTGGCCACGGATGCCTGATGGTTCGGGTTTTACATTTTTCATGATATCAACAACTTCCCTTGCGTGTTGGTCCATGGGAAGGTTGTTGTTTTTAAAAAAAGACTCCGGGTCTTTTTGGCTTATCCCCGAAGTACTCACCGTGTGGATCTCCACGATGTCGCTGTCTTTAACCCGGGCTACGGGAGGGACATCGGCCCCAAAGTAGCCCCACACCATATTTTCGGGTACAGATCTTACCACGTGATCCGGTTTTATTGGAGACTTGGCTGCCTTGAATGCATCAGAGATGCCGGAGGCATTGGCCACGCTGCTGAGTGAAAGGGCGACTAATCCACCCTGGGCTGACCTTTTGAAGAAATCCCGGCGGGAGTTATTTTCTTGCTGATTCTGAGTATCCATGAATTTAAGTTTAGGTTGTGTTGGTAGTGAGCAAATTCCCGGTCGAAATTTACTTAAAAAAAGTCTGTTGTGTACATATTTGCCAAGACAAGATAAGTATTCTGAATTCTTTAAGAAATAATGGGGGGACTTCCGGGCTCTCTTGTAGATATATCACTAAAAAAGGACTAAATTGTTCTAACGAAAATCTTAGAGGTCATATTAACTTTACAAAACCGTAGTGGCTAGGGTCTTCAATAAATTAAACATTACCACGAACAAGCTGTTTAGGACCCGAATATTGAAATATAATATTGACTTCATCTGTAAGCGAAAAGTCTAAGGTAACTTTATAGAAAAAACATATACCAGTGAAAACCAGAGTAAAAGTATCAGTACTCATGTCGGTATTTAATACCGATTTTGCGCTGATAAGAAGAGCAATTGATTCGGTCATGTCTCAGGACTTTCAGGACTTTGAGTTTATCATTATCGATGATGGTAGTAGTAATGATACCCACCACAAGCTTTTGAACTACGCCATCGAGCACCAAAACAGAATTATTTACCTACGTCATTTTAACCGTGGCCAATCAGAATCAATCAATCGGGGTGTACTTAATTCCAGTGGGGAGTATCTCACGATTTTGGACGCCGATGATGAATACAAACCCAACCACCTTTCGTCCTGCTTGCAGGAAATGGAGTATGCCGACCTGATCGCATCTACCACCGAAACCATCGTGGATGGGGAGATTGATTTTTACGTGCCCGACAAGAATGACCATAACCTGATGGTTCACGTGGATGATTGCATTCTGTTTGCGACGTTGTTTGGCAAGCGGGAAGTTTTTCAAAAAGTACAGTTTCAGACCAAGTACGCCGCCGACGCGCATTTTTTCGAAAGGGCTTCTCTGTATTTTAACGTTAAGAAGGTGAATCTCAAAACCTACATATACTATCGGAATATTCCGACCAGTACTTGCGCGATTTTAAAGAAGCAGGTACTTTGAAGACACCTTCATTTCCTGTCTTACCGATTGGCGAAAATCTTGTTTTATCGTGCCTTGTCACGGGAGTTCATGATGTGAATCGTAATACTACCCTGACCAACGAGGATGATTCACTCTTTCGGGAGTGGGCCGATTCGATTTCAAGGCTTGGACTACAAGGTATTCTGTTCCATAATAATCTTACCGACGAAGTCCGAGCTAACTATCAAAATGGACATATTCAGTTTATTCGGATAGACCACAGGACTGCCTTCAATCCAAATGTCTACCGGTACTTTGTGTACCAGCAGTTCCTGCAACGCTACGCCGCTGAAATCAAAAATCTGTTTATCACGGATATGTCCGATGTGGTCGTGGTGCAGAACCCCTTCATTCAACCGTTATTTCTTGATAACCCGGACTCTTTGTTTACCGGGGATGAGCCCAAGCAGCTGGATAATGAATGGATGCGCGACCATTCGGAGCATTTGCGGGCCACGATCAGCGACTATGCTTCCTACGAAGAAACATTCAAGGAGGCTACCTTACTGAATTGTGGGATAGTAGGAGGTAGCCGTAAGGTCATGGTTAATTTTATTGATCGGCTCGTGACAATCCACGATCGGTGCAACCGGAACAATACAACTGCCTACACCGGAGACATGGGGGCTTTCAATTACCTGGTCCGGACTCAGTATAACAACCGGGTTTTGCACGGTCCTCCCATTAATACAGTTTTCAAAGAGTACCAATCCGACCGTACCGATTGTTGGCTACGGCATAAATAAAGGGAAACGATTGGCTCGCTTCCCTTTGTAATTTTAAACTACCAGTGCTTTAATACTATTTTGTAACTACCGGAGGTTTGCGGTGTTTCGTACCTTGCTCGTAGGAATACACCAGCTTAATCAAGGTAGGTTCGGCGTACATGCGGCCTAGAAATTGCACCCCGGCGGGTAGGTTACCGGTGGTAAAGCCCATCGGTACCGTAAAAGCCGGCTGACCGGTATGCGGAGAAATAATCTGGCTGTTATCGCCTTTGTAGTCCTCGTTGAAGCGGCTGGTTTTGGCTGGTTTGTTATTCCAGGTAGGGTAGATGATTGCATCTAGCTTCAATCGATCCATTTCGTCTTCAATCGCTTTCCGAAAAGCAATTCGCCGCTGATCAGTGTAGGGATCGGCGCAGGTGATTTCGGGGTTTGCCGCTCTGCCGCTGTGCTCTGCCGAATAAGCAACCCGGTCGTTAGTCAATTTAGAAGTACTACCAATCCGGATAATATCTTCCAAGGTCTTAATCGTATCATTCTTCACGTACGTAGCCAGGTACGTTTCCAGATCAGCCCGGAAGTCGGCGCACCATTGATTCTTACGTAGTTCTGCAAAGTCGGGGACTGTCACGGCATCCACCATCACGGCGCCCAGGGATTCCATATCCCGGATAGATTTTTCAAACAACGCCTTTACTTCGGGGTCAGGGTCTACTTCGCTCAGTTCGCGCAGTACTCCGATGCGAGCGCCTTTCAAACCGTTTCTTTGGAGGTATTGGGTATAATTAGCGGGTATTTTACCTTCTGAGTATTTCGTGACCGGATCGGTGGGATCGTAGCCTGTCATCGCTTCCAGTACTAGGGTAGCGTCTTCGACGGTACGGCACATGGCCCCAACCACATCATTTCTGAGATATAGCGGTATGATATCAGCCCGGCTTACCAAACCGATGGTAGTTCTGAAACCCACCAACGCATTGTGTGACGAAGGACCGCGGATAGAGTTTCCGGTGTCGGTTCCCAATCCGATGGTACCCAAACTTGCTGCCACGGAGGCCCCCGTTCCGCCGCTTGATCCCGCCGGTACGTATTCAGTATTGTAGGGGTTTAGGGTTTCGCCGTACGTAGAGCTGATCGAATGCCGGGGTGAAAAGGCCCATTCGGCCATGTTGGATTTGGCGATAACAATGGCTCCGGCCTCTCTGAGTTTCTTAATAATAAACGCGTCTTCGGCGGGTATGAAGTTTTCCAAAGCTAACGATCCGCCCGTGGTAGGTAGCCCTGCTGTGTTAATGTTATCTTTTACGATAATAGGTATCCCATGCAGCGGTCGTAGTACTTTGGTTTTGCGATACTCTTCATCCAATTTTCTGGCCTCCATCAAAGCCTCCGGATTAATGAAAGACAACGCATGGATTTGAGGATTCACTTTTTTAATACGATCCAGATAGGCCTGCACGAGTTGCTCACTGGTATACTCACCCGACTGAAATGCCCGGTGGATATCTGCAATGGTCAATTCGGAAACACCAATGGATACGCCTGTATTGGGTGCTTTTGCGGTTTGGCAAGCCGCACTAATCATGAGTAAGGCTACCCAACAAAATAGTATTCTTAATTTTATCATAAAGCGATGGTAGATTATCAGGGAGGGTGGGTACTTACCTTTCAAGTTTAAAGTTTGGGTCACGCGCGGGGCGCTTATCCGCATTGGCTACTTTCCAGCCCGTGCGGTACATCCAATCGGTCATTTTCTTCAACTTAGCGTAGTCGATATTCTCGGCGTTATCCTGTGGCGTGTGATAATCGGGATGCAGGAGAGTAGTGTACATCAACGATGGTATTCCCAACCGGGCATAGGGTAGGTGATCGCTTCTGAAAAACCAACCTTCCGGATGCGAGGCCTTGTCCCATTCGGTATCTAGCTTGAACTTTGGTCCCTCGTTATTCGCTTCGAGTACCATGTTAACCAGCTCCGTGGAAGTACGGTGGGGCGGGATAGTGCCCAGAACGGCGGCACTATCCGGATGGTTGCGTCCGATCATATCGCCATTCAAAACGGTGACGATATTCGACAGCGGAATCGTGGGGTGAGCCGTGTAGTACTTAGAGCCAAGAAGTCCTCTTTCCTCCGCGCCGTGAATCACAAAAACGACCGAGCGGCGGCTGGGGTGTTTTACAAAAGCCCGGGCGTTGGCCAGTATGGCTACGTCAACACTACCGTTATCATCGGCCCCGTAGTAAATAGAGTCGTTTTTAATTTCGTTACGGATGCCGTGGGCGTCGGTATGGCCACTGTATAACAGGTACTCCGATTTTAACTTTGGGTCTGTGCCATCAATAGTTCCGATGATATTCACCGAGGGGTAGGGGTACTTGGCAATATTTATGGTAGCCTTGATCTTCGCCGTATTTTTCTCTATTTCTTTTTTGGCCGTAGCACGGAGCCAAATTACGGGTACGGTAGCCGTTACATCCTCATTGGGGCCACCCTCAATATCGTAGCTTCCTCTTTTGTAGTTCTCGGTCGCATCGTCCCACGCTTTTTCGGCGGTTTCGTCGGCAATAAAGATAATGGCCTTGGCACCTTTTTGAAGCAGGGGCAGCCCGTATTTTACGTACACCGATCGGCTGTACCGCCAGGTAGGTAGCGAGATATTTGAATTAATTCCCTGCGGATTGGCCTCCATAGCTACTACCTTCCCCGTTACGTCGACGGCCTCCAAATCAACATCCGCCGCATTTCCCAAGTACACGATTGATGCGTCAAGTGAAACACTAGCCATTTGCGAAATAGCAACCTCTTTCCAAAGCTTCAAGGGAGTGTTATTGATCAGGACCGTAGAATTGTCGGTGATATGGTTACGCCACAGGGTGAAATACTGGAAGTAGGTACCATCGTCTCCGCCGGGTTTTAGTCCGATCTCGCGGTATTTCTCCCCGAGCCACATAGCGGCTTTTAATTCATCCAACGTTCCGGCCGACCGGCCATAATACTTTGCACCGGCCAACGCATATAGGTCTGCTTTTAAATCTTCTGTCCGGATTAAATCCAATCCCGGAGGTTTTTTTGATTGTGCAAATAGGGTTGTTGCTAGTATCAAAAGCCAGCATGTTACAAATAGTTTCTTCATAGGTTAGGTTGTGTTTAATCCGTAAATTATGCTTAAAATCCCGGATTGCCCGTTTCTGTCGTTTTTTTTTAATTTCTTTAAATCATTTTGTGGCCTTCTCTTTTTGGGTTGTGATGACCGATAACTAAGTTTTCGGTCCTATCCCCCTTTTATCTACCGCATTTCTTTGGGGTTAAAGGCCGAATTTTTTTACTTAGTTGAACAAAAGCAGATTCTCATTTTTATCAGTTTGATGAGTGCTGAGAATACTGCTTTTGAATTTACTCAACGTTATAAAAAACTTTAAGATGAAAAATCAACGACGGAAGAAAACTGTCCTCGGAATTCTATTTTTAGTAATAGGAATGTGTGGGGTGCTTGCGGCCCAAGTATTAAATGAAAAATACTACAACATGGAGGCCAGGTTTGTGAGAGCTGCCGGGATGATTTCGTTAGAAAAAGGAAACTCAGAACCTACCTACATTGCTACCATTGCCAATAATACCGACCTGATGCCGACCCGGCTACTCAATGCCCATGCCAACGCCCGGCAAAAAGAAGCCGTTTGTTATACTTTCGATACCTCCACGGATGATTGGGGACCGATCGTGAATCAAAGTCTTGGAGTAATTTCCCGCAGTACTACTGGCAGCGTGGACTACGATATACTCAGCTGGGAAGATGATGGAGGCAAAAGGTGTGTTTGGAATGAAGGCATCGATGATAATGCCAACCGGGAGTTTGGCTCGTTGCATTTGCCCATTTACCTTACCGTCCCTCGCGCTGGGTAAAAGATGTGTATCACTCCCAAATAAACAACACGCGTCATGAACTGGACTTTAGCTGGCGGTACGCCAACGGTGACCGCGAGTCACCGCTTAATTTTGGCCTGCTAAGGACGGGAGACGTACGCGATCATACCAATATGAATAAAAGTAGTCCGGAAGGGGCAGATGCTAGTTTAGGGTATCAGAACTCCTGGTCGGGAGATAATTTTGGTGAAGCAAATGATGTTACTTACCAAGTTAGAATTGATATCGATTCGGAAATAAGTTTGAGTACCGACAATCCTAGTACTGACTTTTCTTCCCAAATACACCTGATTAACCTGGATAGGAACGGTAAGTTCATGGGTTATGTGAAGGGTAGCGATTCGTCTGGAAAAGGTGCTTTAGTGAAGGCGAACGTGAGAAAGGGGCATTACGCTATTGTGGTAGAAGGGAGATCGAAAGGAGATATGGGTGATTTCAAGTTGATAGTCATCGCTGTTCCTGTAAATGATGCCACGGCTATTTTTGCTCAGATTTTAAAGTCTTACTACGGAGAGAAAAGAAAATAATAAGAGTTCAACAATTTTATTTATAACTATGGTGGTTATAATTGACTACCATAAAGGCCAGCAATTGCTAATGAGAAAAAAAAGCTTTTATTTTCGTAGATTCTAAATCCTGATCTAGCACCAGAATCTATGATTAAACTACTGTTCTTCCTTTTTGGGTTTTCACTAACGTGCGCTGCCCAAATTTCTCAGCAAGATTCAATCAAACAGGTATTATCTGTGTCGAAGGATGCAACTGAAAGAACCTTACTAGCCCACAAGCTAATAGACTATTACCATAGGAACCAACCTGATTCGACGCGTAAGTACCTGGATATTGCCAGGGAAGCATCTCAGCTGGCCAAAAATATCAAGTTACAGGCTCGCACTGAAATTTTAGAAGCAATCCTGCTGATGGATCTGGGCGAATACGATCAGAGCGTTGCGCTTAGCCAGAAAGCAATTGGCTTATCGGAGCAAATCAAGGATTATAGCGGTTTGGGTAGCGCTCATAACCTGATTGGAAACTTATATAAAGTGATGGGTGATACGCAAAAGGTGCGAACCCAAACCAAAAAAGGCCTTGAATACGTGTCTAAGGCGGTTGAGTGTTTTGGGAAAGCAAACGATACCCTCGGGTTTATCCGGGCGTATAACAATATGGGGATCATTTACCGGGATCTGGATGAGACCAAAAAGGCCATGGAAGCGTATCAAACGGGCTTAGGTCTGGCCAAACGAGCCGGTATTGAAAATACCGGTGTTGGAATTTTGAACGCCAATTTGGGGCAGCTCTACATTGACGAGGGGAGAAATATCCCAAAGGGAATCGGTTTGCTTAAAGATGCCATTGTACTACACGAAAAGTTCAATAACCAGAAAAGCATGGAACACGCTAACCGTAACCTGGCCTATGCGTATCGTCATTTGAAAAAGTACGATGAAGCAATACTGTATGCACAGAAAGCGGTAGTTATTTCAGAAATATTGCAAGATCCTCACCGAGCAGCGGATTCCTACCTAATACTTTACCTGGCGCAAAAAGATGTGGGGAAAGATAATGAGGCTTTGGTTAATTTAGAGAAGTCCAAAGAGTTTGCGGACGTTGCGATGCGGTTGGAAAAGACCAAAAGTATCGCCGAAATGGAGGCTAAGTACGAAACGGTTAAGAAAGATGCCTCTATTGACGTGCTTAACAAGAATGCCGAGCTAGACCGAACGAAGAAATTAGCCTTACTTGTCAGTTTAGCACTACTCACTATCATAGCGGCATTTGTAGTGATTGGTATTAGCCAAAAAAGGAAACGGGACAATGAAATTTTTGCTCAGGAAAACGCGGTAGAGGAAGAAAAACGAAAATCAGTCGAGCAAGAACTTTTTTTCAAGAAAAAAGAGCTTACCGCCAAAGTACTTCAACTAGCCCGAAAAAATGAATTTCTCGGCGTGATTGATAATGAGATAAACAACTTAAAAAATAACGTGGATGTATCGGTAATCAGGGCTACCGAAAAGATCGGACGGATGATCCAACGGGATATCTTAGACGATGACCAATGGGAGCAATTCAATGCTGAGTTCAGTAGCCTGCATCAGGGGTATCTCGAATCACTCATCAGTAATTTTGGCGCTTTGACAAAAAATGAGGTTCGGCTTATTTCATTGTTAAAAATGAACTTATCAAATAAAGAAATTGCCGATACCCTCAATATCTCCAATGACGGAATCAAAAAAGCCCGCTATCGTTTGCGCAAAAAACTACAACTAGAATCTGACGAAGACCTACACGGATTTCTCCAATCCTATTCTTAATCAGGAGTTTTTATTCCCCTTGTCTACCTTGTTTTTTACTGCTTAAGGCTATTACAAGCCATAATAGACTGTTTTTGTCTACTATTTTTCCGTTGTCTACCTTTTGTCTACCCTTCCAAAATGGCATTGGGGCCTAAGTATCCTACATTACACTCCATTAAGAAATTGTATAACTTTTTTAAGCAACACGCTCAATTTTATAAAGACTGATCCTTTTAACCTTAAAGCCGATGTAACACATTTTACTTTTTTCTCCATCTTACTCCTAGGGACACTTACCCACAACAAAGGGTATGCATAAAGTGAACCTTTTAGCAAAACTGTTGACCTCAATCAGAATTCGGCCAATCCTGTTCCGTTTTTTGCCACTATTACTTCGAAGAGTGCGGACGCAGCCAAGAAAGGAGTCCCTATCGTATTTGATGGAGATCCTACCCGAGCAGCAGTCCATAAGGTACTTTTCAAAGATCCTTTGACCAAGGGAAGGTATTTTATGACCTATTCTGACCACGGATCAACCGCACAGGAGCCTTTTCGGGTGGCGGGAAAAGACCCCTTGGTTTTTGATATGTATTTATCCATCTTCCCGCCAAACTTATTGCCTTCTAGTTTTCCAGGAGCAAGTTCGGGTTATAAAATCAATGAGTATCTGGACAAAGTAGTGGTTTCCATGGGAGATATCAACGTTCCGGGAGCCAAACCTTCGGAACGGGAAGTGCGCACCATCCCCGGTTCTACCGAAATTGTGGCACCAATTGTTTTTCACAACATAAAATTCAATGTCCCTATCCAAAGCTTCCAGTATGTGATGGATCGGACGGGTGCTGAGATCAACAGTAATACGGACTACACCCGGTTGGTGATTTATCGGATGTATAAAAACAACAAGGTAATCCGTACCCTCATACTCCCGGTACTTATAGTAGATACAGGGCGTACAAAAATTGGGGAGGGGCTCGGACCCTTCGAACTCATTACGGTTTTGAGACCGCCACCCGGTGACCAAAGCTATACGGAATTCAGAACGGGGAAAGAACTGACCCGGGAAGTAAGCCTGTCGTTGACGAACGGTCAGGAGGAAACTAATACCAAAAAAGTAGAAGGAAAAGTGGGGTTCGGCGGGCTAGGAGGCTCTCTTTCAGACGAGAAATCAGAAACCCGAGCTAACGTGGATGGAAAAACAAAAACCTATTTGATTTCGACCCGCGCCACGGAAACGTACACCAATAAGACCAAGTCTGACATGTTTGTGTACCAGCAACTTGACGTCGACTGTATGCTGGAAACGAACATATTTGCCACTACATCACCTAATAGCCAGGGTTTACGGGTACTTACGCAGTCCAACCTCGCCTTGGATCCTTACGAAGGAAAACAGATCAGGGAAGGCCGGGTGACTACGCGGCGGTCTACTACGGCCGCCACTCTGATGGGAAATGGAGCGGGAAGTTTGGAACGACTCCGTAGACAAAATAAAAAACCAGAGGTTAGTTTCTGGGAGTCAGTGTTGAAGATGAACGACCGGATTAAGGCCAAGGCGACTCTCGCCAAGGGAGGACAAAACGTGGGGCCGGGTGAAAGAGATTTTGAAAGTACCGATAGCTCCACCGAAGGATTTAGCCAGGAAGTTTCTTTTTCATCTTCCCATACGGTTACCTGGTCTGCCGAAGCGGGTCTTGAAATCGGTCCGTTGAGTGCCAGCATTAGTTACGAAAATACCGTTACCATCAGCACTTCCACGAGTCAGGCGGTAGTCAATGGAGTTACTAATTCTAAAACGGTACTATTTCATATAGAAGACGACGACGCCGATGATGTAATCAACGCCATCATGAAAGAAGATGGGTCGTTTGGAACGCCGGTTTTTGAATTGAACCGAACGACCAGCGTAACAAGTTGCCCGTACGAAGGAGGCGACCGCGTAGATGAGCCCGAGATTGTGGTCAAAGATCCTATCACGGCTAAGGCAGTCAAAACGGCCAAGTATTCCGATATGAAGCCAACGGATCGGGCGATATTTGAATTCATAGTTTCAAATAAGAGTAGCCTTTACGACCGTTCATTTCAGTTTACCATTGAGGCCATTGATTTACCCCCTATCGACTACCTGTCGGGTATTTCGGGTAGCAATCAGGCCATTGCTCTTAAAGCGGGTGAGAGTAAGGTTATCCGAATTAGGGCTAGTAATGTAGATCCTACCGATGAAGCCTACGCCAATCAAGGCTTTAGAGATATCAAGGTTATTTTATCACCTATTTGTGATCCTGCTTCGGCTGATACCGTTACGCTAGGGTTTTTTTATGGGGATAGTGATGAAAACCGAGCACCTGACAATTCGTTGATAGCTGCCGCGGTACTACTTCCTTCGGACGGTAGCTTGCAAACGCAGTACACCAACAAATTTGGGAAGAATACCAACATTACCAATAAAAATGCTCGCTCAACACCTGACTTACAGGTACTTGCTCCACCCGCTGACTATCTCAATGGATGGTGCGCCGAGAAAAATGGCAAGCCGGAGATTACCAACGCCGTTTGGTTCAAATTTGTGGTCATGACCCCCAAAGTAACCGTAACTACTTGCTACGATATGAATGCGGCTTTTGACTCGCAGATTGCCGTATTCAAAGTTGGTAATAGTAAAGATTTAAAGATTTACACGCGGGTAGGGGCCAATGATAAAAAATTCTGTTCGGGTAATAGTAGCAGAGTCTTTATCGAAAATCTTACCATCGGTGATACCCTCTATGTTTTAGTCGATGGTTTTGAAGGTGCTCAAAGTGACTTCGGAATTAGAGTGAAAGCCGTAGGCCCCGCTAATGACCTGGCTGAAAACCCGAGGAGAATTGGCTTTGTCAAAGGAGAACTATTGACTGGTTTTTATAACATTGGTGCTACCGTGGAAGAGGGTGAAACGGATGTTTTGGCCAAACTCCCGGCCAAAGACCCGGTAACAAGTTGGAAGGATGATGATAGCGTCCAACATTCTGTTTGGTTCCAGTTTGCACCACCAGCCGGGGGAGAAGTCCTTATCGAAGTATTGAACGCTACTTTTGACGCTCAAATCATGGTATTTAGTGGCACCGCCGGCGGAGATCCATCCTATTTTCGTCAACTGGACTTCTTGGGTGCTAACGATGATATAACCCCAGTGGGGGGGCTCAATAGCCGCATTTTGATCAAAGGTTTAGATCCCAAAAGAGGGATTTACACCTTCCTCGTGGATGGCTTTGAAGGGCAAGTTGGATACTTTGACGTTAAGGTATCTATCCCTACTCCGACCAATGATGAACCGTGTGATGCTATTACCCTGGAAACCGATGCGACCGGACAGGGCCTATTCTCAAACGGAGGGGCTTCGGCTTCGAATACTGAGCAGGTAATTGCTCCCCCGACGGTCGAGATTAACAAACCCGATGGGTGGTCTGATAAAGCTGGCGATAGTCGGGCAAGACAAATTGAGAAATCAGTTTGGTTCAAATTTGTTGCTCCCTCGGGTGGAGCGGTACAGATTAGTACCTGTAATCAGGCCAGCTTTATTCTACAAATGGCGGTGTATACTACCACAAATTGTAACGATTGGAGTAAGTATACGTTAGTGGCAGCTGATGACAACTCCCACCTTTGTAGCATTCCTCCCAGTAGTGATTACCCTAACGGAACCAGAGCGCGGGGAAGTATTCTGAACTTGACAGGCTTACAGGCAGACTCTACGTACTATCTATTGATGATGGTAGCTTGAATGCCTTTGGCCAGTTTAGTATTAATATCATCACGGCTCCTTCTGATCCTCCGGCCAATGACGTTGCCTGTAACGCCATTGCTTTACCAGCCAACGGAGTGATCCAAAAAGGCTACACCAATATGGGGGCTACCACCACTAAAACCGAATTCAAAATCGTTCCTAAAGATTGGAAAGATGGGAGTATGAGCGGTACGGTATGGTTTAAGTTTGTGGCTCCGACCACTGGCGTAGCTGAGATATCTACTTGTGACTTAGCAAACTTTGATACCCAATTAGCCGTGTATACGGTGCCAGATTGTAAAGTCGATAGTAACTTTGTGCTCGTGGGGGCCAACGAAGACGGTCCGAGCAGCTGTAGCATCCGGGGCGATAGTTTCTTACCCTTAACGGGCTTAACTCCTGGCCAAACCTATTACATCGTCGTGGATGGCTACGGTACTAACAAAGGGAATTTTTCCATTGTGGTTAGAGATAAACTAACTCCTGGCCCCACTAATGACAATGTAGACAAGGCCATTCTCATCGCCGTTGATGGTAAAGTAAAGATAGGCTACACCAACGCCTACGCTACCGTACAGACGAAGGAGCAGGATATCCGTCCCAAACCAGCGGCTAATCAGGATTGTACCACCGGATGGTGTGACGGTCAGGTCGATAATTCGGTATGGTTTAAGTTCGTGGCTCCGACCGACGGCAAGGCTAACATCAGTACTTGTGACCTAGCCGTGTTTGACACACAGCTTGCGGTGTATTCCGCAACGAACGAAAACGATTTGAGTAAATTTACTTTGATCGCGGCCAATGATGCTGGTCCCGAAGACTGTTCGGTAATGGATTATATGGGTTGATTTCGCTATATTGGTGTCATGCTACATACTCATCCGATCCTGTGCCCCCATTGCGATAGTTCCGACACGGTCAAGAACGGCCACCGCCCCAACGGCGACCAGCGTTGGCGCTGCAAT
>JBDNFP010000272.1:0-4307 GCA_041689775.1 Spirosomataceae bacterium | reverse complement strand
TCAGAAAGTTTGGCCAATATTGGCCCGAGTGTCTTTTCGATGCTCATGGGTCGTAGGGGGTGAAATGCGGATTTCAACCTCACGACCCTTTTTGATCTTTACCAAATCAATGCCCGAAAACTGCTCAGACTATTAATTGTTTTAACTTGTGCTTTATTAAGTAAGTAAAACGCTACTATTCTGGGTTGAAATCAATGACTTTATACGTAGGTTATTTTTTTGAAGGTACGTATCAGCTCGAAAAAGAGCTGACGGGCGAGTCCGGAAGTACCCCTGTCCGGTGGTTGGTAGATGATTTTACCGGAAATCAAAAAGAACGGGCCGTCATTGAAATGTATCCTTATCGGTTTGACGATAAACTTGCTTGGAAAGGCGAGATCAAGGGCTTAAAAAAGATAGGTCAGTCGGCTACGGTGGGCTATCGATACTTTGTGTGGGAGGTGGAGGGAGAATCCATTGCGCCCGTGGTGGTAGATGAGGTAGATGATGAGACCAAAAGAGACTATATCCGGCTGATTGATTCGTTATCCATTCTTCCGAATGAAGTGATTCTCACACTTGATTCTCCGGAATACTGGCGAAGTGCAGCGGGTGAAGTACTCATTTTTTACAGGAAGCAAGCGACTCAACATGCTGATTTTGAAGCTCAAAAAAGAATAAAAGAGTTTTGGAAAGAGATACTTGGGGCTGCTTCGCTTCCCACTAATACTACACCCGAGGTTGTGCTTCCGGAATTTACTCCCCCAAGAACTTTCCCAGAAAAACCAATACCTGTATCGGTGGCTACAAGGGTCAATGCCGTAAGAGTTGCTCTGATTGGAATTGGTATTATCCTGGCGGTAGTTGCCTATTTCTTGAAACCACCTTATTCCGAGGACGATAGTAAGGCCCGAAACGTTTCTATGGCAGTCTTTACGAAAGCCATTGAAAATGGCACGATACATGCACAAAAAGGCGAATATAATCAGGCTATTGAGTACTTTACCGCTGCGGTAAATACACCTGAATCAGATGTTTCAAAAGCACGAATGGACAGCCTCAGTAAGGTCTATAAAGCTATGGCAATTGCAGAATGCAAGAGGTACCAAACTACCCAAAGTCCGGAGCTATATTTTATTCCCGATCAATACTATCACTATGCCTACCTTCTCGATGGCACCACATCCCGAAAAAGATGCGAATAAGAATTTTACTTACGTTTTTACTAGTTACCCTCGGCGTAGTGAGTGGATGGGCGCAACTTTTCCCGGATCGTAACCTCTATGATATCTGGATTTCGGCCGAAAAACAGCTCAATGCCGGGCGGTTTACTAATGCAATTATGCTGTACGAGGGGCGCCAAGGAATCCCCGAATTTCAAAACAGACTCAAAACAGCCCAAAGTTTACAGGCGCTTTTTCAGGTTGCGGAGCGTCTCTACCGCGCCAAAAAATACGCGGAGGCTTTGGAGGAATTCAGTAAATACCGAGCGATTGAAAAGAATATTCAGATAGCAATTTTCGATAGTAGGATTCAATCCTGCCTGCAACAGGTAGAAAAAACCCTCATTAAAAAACTTAATGAAAATATCAGGATCATTGCCGGTTTTGAGTGGGCATACACGGGAGAGCAGCAACTTTCGGTGCTGGACACGGCGTCGGCGCAAAAAAGCTTTTCAAAAGCCCGCAGGCTGGGCGGCAACCTGAACGCTACTCTACGTGAACAGTATCAGGCAGGGCTACGTGCCACCGAGTCGCTACAAGCTTGGGGGGAAAGCTATCGTCAGGCTCTTCTGGATAACGAGGAAGACAAAATTTTAGCGGAGCTAAAAGCGTACCGATCAGCTTCAAAGTACATTATCAGCGACTTAGAAAATGAGATAAAAACAAAGGGGGAGGCTAAGCTATTTGCGCAGAATAGCAATCCTTTGGTAGTCATGGCCCGATACGCCGATGATTGCCGTACGAGTGAGTTGCTTTACTACGCGAAGCAAAAACGTCAGGTAATTACTAATGCTGACCTTATAATTGACCGGATTAGCGAATACCGACAGATCGAAGCGGATATAGAGCTGCTCAATAAAGATGCGGGGAACCGGGTTTTTCTGGAAAGCGCATACCGTAGCTTGATGGATAAAGGGAGTCAGATACCGCAGGTTGGGCTGGCGGTGCAATTATGCGCCAAAAAGAGTTACGGTGGCTATCTTGTAAATTTGGCTATTATAAACGAGAAGGCCGGCGATGAAAATAATGTAAGAACGAACTACGAGGAAGCCATGCGGTACTCGGTAGAAGCCCGGCAACTTGGGTTACCCGCCTACGACTCCACGTTGAATGCGCTCGAAGGGAGGGTAGCGGTAAAACTAGGTTGTGAAGGTATTCGCCGGGATTTTGAGCGATCCGTGTTGCGTATCAATCGGGAATTATCGAATTGTCGGGTAATGCAGGCCAAGCGCCTGTGGGACGAAGCGGTGGCTAAGCTGAAAGGGTGCGACCTTAACGATGCCGGATTTTTGGATCAATACGCCTCTCTACACCAATCTCTTACCCTCTTGTATGCAGCGGATAGTACCTACGCATGGCTGGCCTCACGGGCGAGTAGGGCTAATGATAGTAGAGAGTGTGGTGAGGCCCGGCGGCTTTATCAACAAATGGGTACACTCGACGTGTGTAATACTGCGTATCGCGATAGCGCTTATGCCGATAATGTGCTCCGGGTGACCGAATGTGAAAGAAATAGTTGCTACGCAGTGGCCTACACCAAGGCCAACCAAAACATGGACAAGAAAGAGTGGAAGCAAGCCTACGACTACTATAAAGCGGCTTCTACCTGCGCTACTCCTACCCAGAAAGAGCGGATAGCTCAACTTTTAGTTAGTATTGAGTGTGAGGCGTATCCGGATATTTGCCGAAAGAGAGGGGTTTCTTTATCCGTCGAGCCAACCTTCCGGCTCAGTGCTAATAAACCCAAGTACACCGAAGACGGAACGTACAAAAACACTACCTACGGTTATTTGGCCTCGGGAGGGCTCCAATTATCGTTCCTTGCGTACGAAAGTCCACTGGATTTTGTGGTAGGGGCCGAGTATTTCCGTACGGAATACCAATCTGTACGAACCTCAGGTGGAGTAGAGTACGCTTCCGGGGAGTTTGATATTTCGGGTGCCACCGCTTTTGTTGCACTCAAATTGCACCGGACCAATACAGAACCCAGCAAAATACGTCCCTACCTGAAAGGGGGGATGGAAGTGCTACTACCCGTTGCCTATCAGTTTGTGGATTTTGACAATGTGCCACGTTCCACCATGAATAGTTCGCTTCTTAAAAAACAATCGCTCAATGCGATGGGGGGTATTGGTATAGAACTACAACGAAAAGGCTTCGGCTTTTTTGCCGAAGTAACGATGGCCTATAATTTTTCGGGAATTTATAACGCTAATGCCATTAGTGCCTCTGGTTCGCGGGGTGTGACGGAGTCGTATTTCAGGATGGCCGGGCTACGGGTTGGGGTGCGGTTTTGGTAGGTATTATTTTTCAAGGCTATTGACTTTTTCTTGAAGTTCGAGAATTAGTGCTTCCAGCTAGTCTATTTTCTTATTTTTTGGGTTAATTCATCGTTTTTCTTCGTTAGATCCAGAAGGTAGAGGGTTAATTCTTCAATTTTTTCCATTTGTTTGGCAAGCATACCAGTCACATTCATACCTTCCTGGCCTAGTTCCTTGGCTGAGGGAATGCCGGGCAGATGCTTGTGCTGTTAAAAAAATACTCTACTTCACTTAAAGGGCGGAGAACAAAGCCCTTCTCGAATACTCCATCGGCCTACTCGTTGGCAGAGGTAAGCTTAATGACTGGCCTCTCTATGCGTGAAGTAAGACCAGCTAGTAGCTGGCTTTGTTGTCCCAGTTGACTTTGCTGCTCCTGAACAGCCTTCACCAACGGTACCACAAACTCGGCGTAGCGAATACTGTATGGAGTATGCTCATTGACGGGAGCGGTTAACCCACTAAAATCATAGCCGACTGATTGAGCCGTTTGCTCGACCTCTTGGGCCAGAAAGCCCGTGTAGATAATGTGCTCCTGCTCTGTAATAGATTACTTTCTTAAATAAATATCAATATTCAAAGATTTATGTTGACAAGTCCGCAGACAATAATCCAAACTTCCTCAATATGCCTGAGATGGTTCCTGTCTCACCCTTTTCTTGCGAAACCGCTTGTTCTGTCTTTTCTGTTTCTTGGTCAACTCCCCGTTCTTCGGCTTCTTATGCGGAACTTTACTATTTTCATGTATCTTACCCTGGTAACCCAAGTCTCCCTCGACTCTTATTTT
>JBDNFP010000271.1:0-14342 GCA_041689775.1 Spirosomataceae bacterium | reverse complement strand
TTATTTTTTAATCGTTACTAAATACCCTATCAAAGAGTACGTTAAGGAATTACCCTCTACATTGCTGTCTTCTGAGATGGTCACACAAAATGGCAGTTGCAATTCCTACGTTTAAAGATTCGGCTTCGCCAAATCTTGGTATCGTTACTTTGTCTTGAATAAAAGCTTCTACCTCCGCGCCGATTCCCTGCGACTCATTACCCATCACTATATAACCTCCTACCTTTGGAAAGCTGTACTCGTAGAGTGATTCGCCTCCTAAAAACGCGCCAATCAGCGCTGCACCGGTACAATGCTCTTTGATAAACTCAGGTAAGGCAGTGTAGAAGACTTTCACTCTGGTAAATGAACCTTTACTGGCCGCAATTACTTTCGGGTTATAGACATCTGTGGTATTTTCAGAGCAAATAATTTTGGCAATTCCGTACCAATCCGCAATTCGCAGTATAGTACCGAGGTTTCCCGGATCCCGGACATCGTCAAGCATCAGGGCGTATTCTGACTCATTACTACACAAAAAGCTGTTTTCTTTCGTTTTTGCTACGGCCAGGCACGAGTCATTCGATTGAAAGGCCCCTAGGCGATCCATTTCGGCCGGCAAAGCCATAATCCATTGAGTAGTGCGGGGAGACCGAATTCTTCCGTATTTTTGCATGAACTCGTCCGTAGCAACTACTAATTCAACCTCGTAATCGGAGTCTAGTAGTTCAAGAACACTCTTGGTGCCTTCTACGATAAAGGCTTGGTATTGCTGCCGAATTTTTTTGATTTTCAGCGAATTTATATATTTGATCTGATTTTTTGAGAGCATTGAATAAATCACATTTCGTTTCTGTATTCAGTCTATTGTTCGTCCTATTGGCGGTGGTAACGGGATGTACTCGTCAGAGATCTGCTGACCAAAAACGGTACCTCCTTGGAACAACCGTTTTCAAGGACAACCAAATCATCAAAAATGGTGAGCTGGAAGCTCTGATTCCACAAAAACCCAATCGCCGTTTTTTTGGTCTGCCGGTATATCCTTATTTGGCTTTTTACCAGGCGGCCAAGGTCACGTACAACAAAGATGAGCAACAGCGCAAATTAAACCAGATCCAGCAAGAATACCAGAACCAAGTTCAACTGAACGAGAATAACCCAAAGGAACTCAAAAGAATTCAGCGGCGGTATGGTAAGAAAATAAGCAAAGCAAGGCGCCGGGTAGAAGAAGGCAATGACTTTATGCGAATTTTCGGCGAGCCACCAGTTTATTTTGAAGAACAAAATATGGTAAAAAACGCCGAGAAAATTCGAGGCTATCTTTTTAACAACGGTTTTTTTGAAAACCAGGTAACAACAACGACCGATACCTCTTTTCGTCGGATTCGAGTTACCTACGAAATAAAGGAAAATCGCCCTACGCTACTACGCAACATACACTACCGCATTGCTGATCAACGCGTCGATAGTATTGTATCATCGGGTAAAGATAAATCAGCGCTGATCCCGGAGGCCCGCTACCGGGGTACCTCATTTGAAGAAGAGAGGATCAGAATCGAAACGCAACTCCGTAACAATGGCTATTACGGGTTTTCCCGGCAGTACATTAATTTTTTGGTAAATGATACCATTTCTTCTCCAAAAACCGACAGTTTATACAAGCAGGTTGATGTAATCATGCGCTTGGATAACCCCACATCAGGAAAACCCTTTCAGCCTTACACCGTCGAGTCAGTTCAGTTTGAGGTTTTACCCCCGAGTGGTTTACCAGATTCACTTTTCAAGAATGACACTTCGTTTTATCAGGATATAAGGTATGTATTTACCGATAAACGATTCTCACCCCGTATTCTGAATAGTAAGCTCCAACTAAGACCCGGGCAATTGTACAGCCAACAAAGGGAAAGGGAAACTCAGCGTCAGCTTTCTCTAACGGACCAATTCCGATTTGTAAACTACGGCTTTGATACAACCTCACAGGGTCTACGCAGCTACTTCCGAGCGATTCCACTCGATAAATACCAGTTATCTGCCGATGTCGGTCTAAACGTAATTCAGCTTCAGCAAGCGCCCGGCCCTTTTGCCAACCTTTCTTACAAGATCAGAAATATCTTTCAAGGATTGGAAAACTTTGAGGCCAACCTTCGCGGAGGAATTGAAGCCGTAACGGGCTTTAACGATGGAAAACTGTATCGAAGTCAGGAACTTAGCCTAAATACTTCCTTGCTTTTTCCTCAACTACTTATTCCGGCGGGAAGGATACGATACCGGTTCGGTAACTATAACCCCCGTACTCAGGTAGGCTTAGGACTGAACTTCGTAAACCGTCCGGAATACACCCGTACCAGCGTTAAAGCAGCCATGACGTATTCCCTCCAACCGTCACCTACTACGTTTTTTAATCTTTCATTATTAGATTTAAATATACTGAATACAACCCGGTTGGCGCCAGAGTTTGATAGCCTGCTCACTTCCCTGCAAAGTCAGGGGATTAACCTCGTCAATAGCTTCCGGCGCTCCTTCGTTTCCGACATCAACTTTACCTTTGTTTATAATACCAACTCCTTTCTGGGGCTGCCTAAAAAGGCACAGTATATTCGGGTTGCCCTGGAATCAGGCGGGACAAGCATTAATTTATTCCCCGGACAGCAGCGGTTAATCGAAAACACCTTCGGCGAACTACAATTTTTCCAGTATCTCCGTTGGAACTTTGACTATCGTCGCTACTGGCCGGTAGGTACCCGTACATCAGTTGTCGCCAGGATTAATTCGGGTAGTGTATTGAGTTACGGAGTAAATTCGGTACCTCCTTACGAGAAGTACTTTTTTGCCGGTGGCTCCAACAGCGTGCGCGCGTGGCTTCCCCGCCGGCTTGGTCCCGGATCGGCCGCGCCTCGTCTCACACCAAGTAATTTCTCGGTAGAAGCTCCCGGTGAGTTCTTGCTGGAGGGCAATCTGGAACTACGCGGCAGACTGTTTGAGTTTTTTGGGGATGTTAATTACGCTATATTCCTAGATGCGGGCAATGTTTGGTCATTATCATCCACCAATAGCTACACCCCAGGTGATTTTCAATGGAAGGAATTCGGCCGTCAGATTGCCGTCGGTACCGGGGCAGGAATCCGGTATGATTTATCCTACTTTGTTCTTCGGTTCGACTTTGGGTTGAAAGTATACGACCCCTACCTCCAAAAATTTGTCCTGAATGAATTTAATTGGAAAAAGCCTTTTAGCCCCAGTCAGAACAACTACCTCAACTTCAATCTCGGAGTAGGATATCCCTTCTAATGAATAAACTTACAGAAGACTCTGCCACTTTGTCAGTAATTCTAACATTCTTTTGTATTTTTGTCCTCTATTTAGATTCAAATTAATAAAATATCTAATCATTTCTTCCCACAGAGAAGTTAATGATTAACTCAAACTATATAAAACGGTACATCGTACTAAGAAATGGAACAACGTGTTGCTGAGTCATTGAAAATATTAACCGAGACCGATAAAGAAGCTTGCGAAGTAGTAAAGGTGAGCGAGGAGGAAGTTGCAATCAATAAAAAGAAGCTATTCATTGAAAGCTACGGCTGCCAGATGAACTTCTCTGATAGTGAAATCGTGGCATCGGTGATGCGGGGAGCTGGCTTTGCCACCACTTCCTCTGCGGAGGATGCTGACTTGATTTTCCTGAATACCTGTGCCATCCGTGATAATGCGGAGCAAAAGGTACGGAACCGGTTGAAACAGCTTCAGCACTTGAAAAAGAAAAAACCCGGTATGATGATCGGAGTGCTGGGCTGTATGGCCGAGCGCTTGAAAGCACAGCTTTTGGAGGAAGAAAAAATGGTAGATATTGTGACCGGACCGGATGCCTACCGTGATTTACCACGTTTGGTAGAAGAAGCAGGAACCGGTCAAAAAGCGGTCAATGTGTTTCTTTCCCGTGAAGAAACCTACGCCGATATTTCCCCCATTCGCCTTAATTCTAACGGCATTACCGCCTTCATATCCATCATGCGGGGCTGTAACAACATGTGCAGCTTCTGCGTGGTACCCTACACTAGGGGTCGGGAACGTAGTCGCGATCACCGCTCAATCATAAAAGAGGCCCGCAAACTTTTTGAGGACGGGTACCGCGAAGTGACACTACTCGGGCAAAATGTAGATAGTTATAAATACCAGTCTCCAAAGACGGAAGATCAGGAAGTTGAAGAAGTTAATTTTGCCCAGCTACTCGAAATGGTAGCGCAGGTGAGTCCGGAGTTAAGAATACGATTTAGTACCTCTCACCCTAAGGACATTACGGATGAGGTACTTTTAACCATGAAAAAGTACGACAACATCTGTAACTATATCCACCTTCCTGCTCAAAGTGGTAACAGCCGGATTCTTGAACTCATGAACCGTACCTACGACCGGGAATGGTACGTGCAGAAAATCGACCGTATTCGGGCTATTCTCGGCGAAGACTGTGGTATTTCGCACGATATGATTACCGGCTTCTGTACCGAAACGGAGGAAGAACACCAGGATACGCTCACCCTGATGGAGTACGTTCGCTACGATTATGGCTATATGTTTGCCTATTCGGAACGTCCGGGTACCCCGGCGGCCAAAAAGCTGGTTGACGATATTCCGTATGAAATCAAGCACCGCCGACTAAGCGAGATTATCGCTCTTCAACAAAAAATATCGTTGGAGCGAAACCAGCGCCTGATTGGAAGAATACACAAAGTATTGGCAGAAGGTACTTCAAAGCGTTCGGAAGAACATTTGTTCGGCAGAAACGACCAAAACAAAGTCGTCATTTTTCCCCGTCAGAATTTCAAGAAAGGTGATTATGTGCGGGTGATGGTTACAGAATGTACCGCCGCCACGCTGATCGGCCACACTGTTGAAGAAGTTATTGCCTGATACGGCGTACTATATAATCCACAACATTTTTTCTTTCTACTATTCAACAGACTATCCATGGATTTATCCGAAATACAGGCTGTCAAAAACCGCTTCGGGATCATCGGAAGCGCTCCTGGGCTCAATTACGCTATTAACGTAGCGATGCAGGTCGCCGCCACCGACCTGACCGTCCTGATCACGGGTGAAAGTGGTAGCGGTAAAGAATCATTTTCTAAAATAATACATAGCCTCAGTAGCCGTAAACACGGCCCTTTTATTGCCATTAACTGCGGAGCTATTCCAGAAGGAACTATTGACTCTGAGCTATTTGGGCACGAAAAAGGTGCATTTACCGGGGCATTAGATGCCCGGAAAGGCTATTTCGAGACCACTAACGGAGGTACTATTTTCCTGGATGAAATCGGGGAAATGCCCGTAAGCACACAGGCTCGACTCCTCCGGGTACTCGAAAACGGTGAGTACATCCGGGTAGGTGCGTCTAAGGTTCAGAAAACCGACGTTCGGGTAGTGGCAGCTACCAATGTAAACTTACGGGATGCCGTTGGCAATGGTAAGTTTCGGGAAGATTTGTACTACCGCCTCAATACAGTACCCATTTTTGTGCCTCCCTTGCGCGAACGGGGTGAAGACGTGTTTATGCTTTTCCGGAAATTTACTAATGACTTTGGCGAAAGATACCGGACTCGACCGGTACGTTTATCAACTGATGCCCGCGAAATACTTATTGGCTACGAATTTCCGGGCAATATCCGGCAGTTAAAAAATATTGCCGAGCAGATAACTATCCTGGAGACCAATAAGGAAGAGCCTATTAATGCAGACACCATGCATCGATACCTGAACCCTATAAATCCTTCGCCACGCCGCCGAGCTCTCATTACTTTGGGAGCGGCAGAAGAGGGTAATTCGTCTTTTTCAGAGAGAGAATTACTCTATAAGGTTCTATTTGACATGCGCCGTGACGTCAATGAGCTTAAAAAGCTCGTTCGGGAAGTACTGAAAAATGAACAATACGGGCACGAGATTCTAGAAAATCATCAAGAGTTATTCGATAACATTAATGCTACCGAGGCTACTCCTACCCCACCCGTTACCGAACCCTCTCGTTTGCTAGCACCACCCCGTGAACGGGTAGTTGACCTCGACCGCTACTCGGAGGCTCGTTCAGAAATTGAAGATGTTGAACATGTTTCGGAGGAGGAAGAGTCTTTTTCGTTGGAGGACCAGGAAAAAGATTTGATCATCAAAGCTTTACGCAAGAATAATAATAAACGCAAGTATGCGGCCCAAGCGTTAGGTATTTCGGAGCGTACCCTTTACCGAAAAATTAAACAATACGACATCGACGAATGATGAAGGCCCAAATATACTTGGCTGTCTATCAATTCGTTCAGGAAGTAAAATTATTATCAAGTTAGTACCTATGAAAGGAATCAGCGTTTGTTTTTTTATCGTAGCTCTTTCACTCCTTTCGAGTGGTTGTGGGGTATATTCCTTCACGGGCACGAACCTATCCCCAGATATCAAGACATTTACGGTCATTAATTTTAGTACTGGAGTAGCGGGTGGACCGGCCAACCTACCTTTACAGGTCAACGAAAAGCTAAAAGAGTATTTTCAACGGAATACAAGTCTGACACTACTACCGAGCAGCGGCGACTTGATTCTGGAAGGTACCCTGACGGGCTACGACGTAACCCCGCAGGCCCCTACCGCTAATGATCAGGCCGGTTTTAACCGGCTGAACGTAACGGTTCAAATTCGATACACGAACAATAAGGATGAAACGAAGAATTTTGACCAACCTTTTTCTTTTTACGCTGACTTCCCGCAGGAACAAACTCTGAATCAGAATGAAGCACGACTTCTACCCATTATCTTAGATCAGATCGTACAAAATGTTTTCAATAAATCCGCCGCTGACTGGTAGTTTCGTAACTTTACTCGTAAATTCATTCATTAAAAATCCATTGGAAAACCCTACATGAGTACTGTCGACAAAGAAACTTTTGCCTATTGGGTTACCAATCCCCTCGATATTGGCATTGGTAACATGGCACAGCTAGAGGCGACTGCAAAAGCCTTTCCTTATTGTCAGATCACCTATTCACTTTTAGCCAAAGTGGCTACCGAGGCTGGTTCACCCCGCAAAGATGAGTTAGTATCACTTGCTGCCATCCACAGCCTCAATCGAGGTTCTTTACGGCGACTCGTTGAAAATGAATTTGGCTGGACAGAATCATTATTAAACCGTCTTAATGACTTTTCTCTCAGTAGGTACGAGTCGCGGGACAATGCGGCCCCCTACGGATACGAAAAACCAATATCCTTAGTACGTTTTGATGATCGCTTCACTTCCAACGACCTAATTGATAAGGAGCAAACCCCAGAACCCTCTTTAACAGAAGAGCTACCCCTGGACGATACGGCTGCGAGTGAGAAAGTGATCGAAGAAGAATTAACCCATAAGCGATTAAAGGTACTACCAACCCCGGCCATTGAGTTAATTCCGCTGAACAACCCCAAGGATAACGAACGCCGTAAGCAACAGGAAATCATAGAGGCCTTCATCAAGAATGACCCCCGCATCGGACCTATTCGAACCAATAAGAATGATCCAGGCAATCAACCGGTTGACCTGAGTCACCGTACCCAAGCGGTTTCATTGGATGGCCTGACGACCGAATCTATAGCCAAAATTTTAGTAAATCAAGGAAAAACTGACAAGGCAATTAAAATATATGAGAAGCTGATTTTGAAAAACCCAAAAAAAAAGGGTTACTTTACGGGAAAAATATCTGAACTAGATCCCAATCGGTAAGATTTGACATTAGGCTCAGATAAGTACCAAGTAGAAAACATTAAAAAAATTAAATTAATTATATGTACCTGGCCCTTATTATTTTAGTAGCAATTATTGCAGTACTGTTAATCCTAGTAGTTCTAGTACAAAACTCAAAAGGTGGTGGGTTATCAAGTGAATTTGGCGGTGGTGGTACCAGTCAAATGTTTGGCGTGAAGAAAACTACCGACCTGTTAGAGCAGATAACATGGGGTATGGCTTGTGCCATTATGGTTATTTCCCTTGTTTCTTACATTTTGGTAGGCGAAGGTTCTACTGCTGATCAAGGCGTAAACAGCGTTAATATTGAGAAGGCTCAAAATAGTGCCCTTCCCGGTGGTAGCATTGCTCCGGCACCAGCTACGCCAGCGCCCGTTGCTCCAGCTCCCGTTGAGAATAAGTAATAGAAAAATAATTATGAGAAAAGCCGCTCCGGATGCCCGAAGCGGCTTTTCTCATTTTATTACAAATCGTATCCCCTACTAGCTCGCTTTCAGGTAACGGCTCATTAAGAGTTTAGCGGCTGGCAGCAGTGTTTCATCCAACGGATACTCTCTGGGCGACTCCACAATGTAGGTAGCCGGATTGGGCCACTGCGTATATTTCTTGGTAAGGGCTATTTTCAGGTTTTCAAAAGTCGTCGAAAGGCTCTTATGTATGGTATCAACCGGATGAATCTGAATAATTCTCTCTCGTCTGGAATCAAAAAGTGTAACCTGATATCGGTAAATGGCAGTCTCCCGACTGATGTTTTGATGGATAAATAAATAACCCTCTTCGGTTCGTAAGGGAATAATACCTACGGGAGAAATCGACAAGTTTTTCTCCACTGCCTGGTAGCGCTCCTGTCCTTCCTGCATCAAATCAGAAAACTGCGGTATCGCAAATTCGAGGATATCATCGATTTCTTCCAGATGTGAGTTTTCTTCGTAGGCCTCCTTATAAATAAAACGGAGCGCAGAGGGATCGAAACCCGTCAGATCTTTCGGAAATTTAGCTTTCAGAGAGTGTCGTGATTCTTTAAAATTCACACTATTGCAATAATGATCACGCAAATGGGGCAAATGGGGAAACAACATCTGATCCCTGAATTGACCTCTCACGTGCTGAAAATATGCCAGTAAGACATATTTTTTGTATTCAAAATCTAACATTCCGTCAGTGAGCCATTGGCTTGAAAGCTTTGTCATAGATACTGTACAATTGATTTCCGACTAGAATTTAAACAATTTCGAATAACTACAAAACTATCCTGCGGTAATTACGCTAACTATCTTGATTTTATTCTAAAATAGTTAAAAATAGCAAAATGTCAGCCCAACACTGAAAAAATGACAGGAAATTCTCCTGGCACAGATTGTGCCTACGAGTAGTGTGTCAAATTATGTATGTGACAATTTAAAACGTTAATTCTTATGTCAACTTTAACCGAAGAAAAAGTGAGTGTACAGCCCTTAGCAGACCGAGTTCTGATTGAACCGGCTCCCGCCGAAGAAAAAACAGCCTTTGGTATTATTATCCCTGATACCGCCAAAGAGAAGCCACAGCGTGGAACAGTAGTTGCCGCTGGACCAGGTAAAAAGGACGAGCCAATGACCGTGAAAGTGGGTGATACTGTACTGTACGGTAAGTATTCTGGCACTGAGTTGGCCGTTGATGGCAAAGATTGCCTCATCATGCGTGAATCAGACATTTTCGCCATTATCGGCTAAGATGTGAGTACGCATTTTTTGTGTGACTACCCTTATAAATTTCAAGCAGAACAATTAATTAATTTAGACATCATGGCTAAGAGAATATTTTTTGACCAAGAAGCCCGCGATAAAATCAAACGTGGAGTAGATACATTAGCAGACGCAGTAAAGGTGACCTTAGGACCCCGTGGTCGTAACGTTGTTATTGATAAGAAATTCGGTTCACCCACCATCACCAAAGACGGTGTTACGGTAGCCAAAGAAATTGAATTAAGGGACGCCATGGAAAACATTGGCGCTCAATTGGTAAAGGAAGTGGCATCAAAAACTGCTGACTCAGCGGGTGATGGTACTACTACTGCTACCGTGTTAGCTCAGGCTATCTACACCATCGGTGTAAAGAACGTAGCGGCCGGTGCTAATCCAATGGATTTGAAGCGTGGTATCGACAAGGCAGTTTCTGCCATTGTTAAAAACCTCGAAACTCAGAAGAAAGTAATTTCTACTTCTAAGGAAATCGCTCAGGTAGCTACTATCTCGGCTAACCATGACGAGGAAATTGGTAATATGATTGCCGAGGCCATGGAGAAAGTAGGAAAAGAAGGCGTTATCACCGTTGAAGAAGCGCGTGGTACCGAAACCGAAGTGAAGACCGTAGAAGGTATGCAGTTCGACCGCGGATATCTTTCTCCCTACTTCGTGACTAACACGGAGAAAATGGAAGTTGAGATGGAGCGTCCTTACATCCTGATTTCTGAGAAGAAAGTTTCTTCCATGAAAGAATTACTTCCTGTATTGGAAGCCGTTGCTCAGACTGGTCGCCCGTTGATCATTTTGGCAGAAGACGTAGACGGAGAAGCGCTTGCTACTCTGGTAGTAAACAAAATTCGTGGCGCCTTGAAAGTAGCCGCTGTGAAAGCTCCTGGCTTTGGCGACCGTCGTAAGGCTATGCTGGAAGATATCGCTATCCTGACCGGTGGTGTTGTCATTAGCGAAGAGCGTGGTTTCAAACTAGAAAGTGCTTCATTGGACTACCTAGGAAGTTGCGAGAAGGCAATTATCGACAAAGACAATACTACGCTTGTAAATGGTGATGGTGCTAAGGAAGATATTCAGAGCCGTATCAACCAAATCAAAGCGCAGATCGAGAATACTACTTCTGATTACGACCGTGAGAAATTGCAGGAGCGTCTGGCTAAGTTGTCAGGTGGTGTTGCTATTCTTTACATCGGTGCTGCTACCGAAGTAGAAATGAAAGAGAAGAAAGATCGCGTTGATGACGCCCTACACGCAACCCGCGCCGCCGTTGAAGAAGGTGTCGTAGCTGGTGGTGGTGTTGCATTGATCCGTGCGGTTGAAGCTCTTGTTGATCTGAAAGGAAACAACGAAGATGAGACCACCGGAATTAACATTATCCGTATGGCCATCGAATCTCCACTTCGTACCATCGTAGCCAATTGTGGCGGCGAAGGTTCTGTGGTTGTTCAGAAGGTAAAAGAAGGTAAAGGTGCCTATGGCTACAACGCCAAGGACAATATCTACGAAGACCTACTCGAAGCAGGTATTATTGACCCTAAGAAAGTAACCCGTCTGGCGTTGGAAAACGCTGCATCGGTAGCTGGAATGTTGTTGACCACCGAATGTGTGATCGCCGACGAGCCAGAAGACGATAAAGGTGGTGCCGGTATGCAACACGGCGGCGGAATGGGCGGAATGATGTAATTCCCCTAATACCCAAATAAAAAAGGCACAAACTTCGGTTTGTGCCTTTTTTTGTACCCTTGTGGTAGCTTTTCCCAAAATACCACGTAAATGATTTGTTATTTCAGTGATCAATTGTTAAACTTAACAGTAATTTAACATTGACGTAATATTAAAGTAACAAGTTCATGAGTAAACATACTTCCACCCTACCCGTAGTCAGTATTCTCTTTTTACTGTTCTGCACCATAAGCACCGGTTTTGCCCAACGCTCAACCCTGCCAGGATTTTTAAAAGACAAGCAAGTCTGGGATGAAAAACTAGTAGTGGTTTATGCCCCCAAGAATCAGCAGCACCTATTAAAAGAACAATTGAATATCTTGTACCCGCAAATAACTACTTTGAAAAAAGAAAAGATTGTAGTGGTACAGATACCTGTTTTATTGTCGGCTTCGAACCGTCAGTACCTACAACAGAAGCTTAGGTTCCAAGAAGACCGTCTTAACATTTGGGTAATAGACGAAAAGGGAAACTTACGTATGAGCAGCACTAAGCTTGTTTCGTCCAACCAAATCTTTAAAGTACTCAACATAGATGCTAGACCAAATACCGTAGCCCGGGCCCAGTTATTCCTGGATTAACTTACGATCATCATTTCAACTGCATAGCCGTAAAACGAAATAGCCGTCCCAATATATTGGGCGGCTATTTAATTTACTCAACGTTATGAAAAACTTCTGACTTATGACGCTTATCGCATCGCTAAGTCACACAAGTATAAATAATTTTTTGTGCATTTCACCAAAAAATTCAATATTTAAGAAATATCAAATCCTCATATCCCATTTTTTTATTTTCTTTTCCCGTAAAAATACGACATTTACTAAAAAAGCGACTATTTATTAGGAACTGCCGGTTATTCATTTTTCCTATATCTGATCCTCCATCATGCCGTCGCGCATCACTAGCCGGCGATCTGCCATTTCGGCTAGCTGTTCATTATGGGTTACGATCACAAAGGTTTGATTCAGCTCATTACGAAGAGTGAAAAACAATCGGTGCAGATCTTCGGCGTTTCGGGAGTCAAGATTACCGCTTGGCTCATCGGCCAAAACCACCGCCGGACGATTCAATAAAGCGCGGGCCACGGCTACTCGTTGCTGCTCCCCTCCCGACAGCTGAGAAGGAAGATGGTCGGCTCGGTCGGTCAGTCCAAGCAGACCAAGTAATTCTTTTCCCCGCTTGCGTATGTCCGCTTCGTCCAATTTGGCAGCAATAAAACCCGGCATGCATACATTTTCGAGCGCCGTAAATTCGGGAAGCAGATTATGAAATTGAAAAACAAACCCGATCCGTTCGTTTCTGAACTGCGCCAGCGACTTATCATTTAGCCCCGAAATATCCGTATCCTGTATAAATACCTGCCCACTGTTGGGGCGATCCAGCGTACCAATGATATGCAAGAGAGTACTTTTACCTGCGCCCGAGGCTCCCACAATAGCCACAATTTCTCCCGGTTGGATACTCAGGTCAATACCTTTCAAAACTTTTAATGATCCATAGGTACGGGTTATTCCCTTCGCCATCAATAATGCCATATTTTGTTGTTAATTAATGATCAAACGATTAATTCAATGTCAGTATCCTGTGCTTCTTCTATAAAAGGCGTGTAAAACTATCCGTCGTTTTGAATTATTCGTTAATTTGCCGTGAAAATACCAATTTACTACAATTACACATGAATATTCACGAATACCAAGGCAAAAGCATCCTGAAAAAATACGGGGTACGTATTCAGGAAGGGATTGTTGCGGACACCCCTGACAAAGCCGTTGAAGTGGCTCGAAACCTCAGCGAACAGACCGGTACCAAGTGGTACGTAGTAAAATCCCAAATTCACGCCGGTGGACGCGGAAAAGGCAAAGTAGTCGGTGGCGACCAACGCGGCGTTGCTTTGGCGAAATCCGTGGAGGATGTTCGTACAATTTCTAAAAACCTTTTGGGTAAGATACTAGTAACGCACCAGACTGGCCCCGAAGGCAAGCAAGTAAATAAGGTACTCATCGCTGAGGATGTATACTATCCAGGTCCTAACGAGCCAAAAGAATATTATTTATCCATCCTGCTGGATCGCGCCAAGAACTGTAACGTCATCATGGCGAGTACCGAAGGTGGTATGGATATCGAAGAAGTTGCTGAGCATACTCCCGAGAAGATCATGAAAGAGTGGATCGACCCCACGGTTGGTTTACAGGCATTTCAAGCCCGCAAAGTAGCTTTCGCCCTCGGCTTAGAAGGCGAAGCATTCAAGGAAATGGTGAAATTTATTACTGCATTGTACCGGGCTTACTCCGAAAGTGATGCTTCCATGTTTGAAATCAATCCGGTCCTTAGGACTTCGGATAACAAAATATTAGCCGTTGACGCTAAGGTGGACATTGATGAAAATGCCTTATTCCGTCAGCCTGAGCTGGCCGAAATGCGCGACATCAGCGAGGAAGATCCTTTGGAGGTAGAAGCCGGAGCCAATAACCTGAACTACGTAAAGCTGGACGGAAATGTGGGCTGTATGGTAAACGGTGCGGGTCTTGCGATGGCTACCATGGATATCATTAAGTTATCTGGTGGTGAACCCGCCAACTTCCTAGACGTTGGGGGTGGGGCAAACGCCAAAACGGTGGAAGCTGGTTTCCGTATTATCCTCAAAGATCCAAACGTGAAGGCAATTTTGATCAATATCTTTGGTGGTATTGTTCGTTGCGATCGTGTAGCGGCCGGAGTGGTAGAAGCTTACAAAGCAATTGGCGAAATCCCCGTTCCGATCATCGTACGTTTGCAAGGTACCAACGCCGAAGAAGGTGCTCGTATCATCAACGAGTCCGGCTTGAAAGTGTTCTCCGCCATTGAGTTCAAAGAAGCCGCCGAGCGCGTGGAGCAAGTACTTGCCGATATAGGAGCTTAATTTTCCCGATAGATTATAATGAAAAGGCGATCTGCAATAGATCGCCTTTTTTTGTGGACCTGCATGGTGCTGGTAGTTGCTTACATATTGCTTAAAGCTTACTCACCGTATTTAACTTACTTTGGTAGCTTGGTAGAACTTGCGACTATTGTTATATTTAGATGTATAAACGCAATGGGTTACGTTTATACAGATGTTATGCCTTATTTTAACATATACAATTCGAAAATTAAACTCAAATTCAAATAAAACC
>JBDNFP010000270.1:0-21575 GCA_041689775.1 Spirosomataceae bacterium | reverse complement strand
TAATCATCCAGTACTTAACCTAAAGGAACTGGTAATATTTCAAACCACTGACTACGAGTTCTTCCTTGACTTCTATTTCGATAAAATTTCCGATGTATACCTTCTGGTAGGTTCATTCCTAACTTTTTTGGTAGCCATGTATAGTCGTTACTATCTACACCGGGAGAGTGGTTATAAGCGTTTCTTTGTTACGATCCTGTTTTTTTATCTGGGCTACACAATCACAATTCTTTCTGGTAACCTCGAAACACTATTTATAGGCTGGGAAATCTTAGGACTTTCTTCCTTTCTGTTAATTGCCTTTTACCGTGACCGCTACGTGCCCGTTAAAAATGCCGTTAAAGTGTTTTCAATCTACCGGATTGGTGATGTGGGCTTGCTCCTTGCCATCTGGATGAGCCGCCACCTGTGGCACGAGGGTATCACCTTCATGAAATTAAACAACTACGAGTTGGTACACCACCAACTACAAAACTATACTTGGATTGGCATTTTCGTCTCTCTCATGATTTTGGTTCCGGCCGCGGCCAAGTCGGCTCAACTACCATTCTCTTCCTGGCTTCCCAGGGCTATGGAGGGACCGACGCCATCCAGCGCTATTTTTTACGGATCACTTTCGGTTCATATTGGTATATTCATTTTGCTCCGTACGTTTCCCTTCTGGGAGCATCAGACCTCCGTCCGGATTATCATCGGCCTACTTGGTTTGTTTACCAGTATCGTGACCACCGGAATTGCCCGGGTACAGTCATCGGTAAAAAGTCAGATCGCTTATTCCTCCATTGCTCAGATCGGGCTGATCTTCATTGAGGTAGCCCTTGGTTTGGAAACAGTGGCGTTGGTACACTTTGCAGGAAACGCATTCCTGAGAACGTACCAACTGCTGGTTTCACCTTCGGTTATCGCGTATTTGATCCGCGAACAATTTTATAACTTCGCACCTCGTCAGCATACCGCAAAAGACTCCCTGCCCAAGCGTCTGGAATATTCCTACTACATGCTTTGCCTTCAAGAATGGAACCTTGATACTGTCATGTACTGGTACTTATGGAATCCATTAAAATGGATGGGAAACAAGTTCAGTTTCCTCTCGATCAAGTGGATACTATTCTTTTTCAGTACCGTATACCTAGTTGGGTTATTTAGCATGTACCACGAAGAAATCGTGCCTACGACTATTCACCCTACCCTCCCCTTCCTATTTGCGTTTATCGGGCTGTCCATGGCTCTCAAAGCGTTTACGGAACGACGCAGTGTTTATCTCAGCTGGACGCTCGTGGTGATGAATCACTGCTGGATAGCACTGGCCGTTGCCTTCAATGAACAATTCAGCTTTGACCAGGTACATCTGTACCTAAGCGGGGTAGTGGTAGCCGGTATTTCGGGTTTAGTTATTCTGAGTATTCTCAACAAAAAAGAGAACGGGGTAGACCTGAATCAGTTCCACGGCCACGCCTATAAGCATCCTTCTATGGCAGCACTATTTTTACTTGCCAGTATGGGGCTAGTTGGATTTCCTATCACGCCCACATTTATTGGCGAGGATCTGATCTTTACCCATATTCACCAGGAGCAGGTGCTATTAGCCTTTATTATTGCACTTAGCCTACTCATTAATAGCCTTGCTATTATCAGAATCTATGCCCGGCTATTTATGGGACCACACATTAAGTCACAGTATGAAATAGCCTACCGATCATCGTAGTACCACCACCATAACTCTTAAAAAAATTCAACTTAACGGGTGTAAACCAAAAACAATATGGAACAAATATCGCTTCAAACCATGTCTTACGAGGTCTTTTTTGAAAAAATAGAGAACGAACTAAAAGATCCTTCAAATCAGGTTGTTAGTTATTATGGAGTCCGGGAAGATAATAGTCTTCAAATGTTTTGTACCATCAAAAATACCCAGACTGACCATAAACAGACCATCAGTTATTCGATGCTTGACGAACCCGGATTGCTTCTGGTCTCTCTGAGTGGTAGTCATCCGCAGACCTACGATTTTGAAAGCAGTATATCTAGTAGTTTAGGAATCAATTTCGCTAGTATTTGTAGTAAGTAGCTGATAGCTATTAGCTTGTAGCTGTTATATTTTTATAAATATTTGATATAGAGAATATTAGCCATTGATTTGACTAAATTAATAATACAAACTAATTCTGCCTTAGTACTTATTCAGGAGTAATAATGTAAAGGTATTTCTTGTCGATGTATTTAGCTCAACAATGAATAAAGACCTCGTAATTCTTAAACCCGATAATAAATCAGTCATTAATAGCCATGCACATATAGGGAATAATGTAAGATCGGCGGTGTGCTCTAACGGTCTGAATTCAATGTCAACGTTGGGGCACTGCTCACAAAAAACACTATGATCGTCAACGCCTCTAAATCTCCTTGTGTAGATCATACCGTAATGAAAAACTTCGACCGTTTAGAGAGAGGGCACGAGCCATTGGGATGAATTCAGCATAGTGGGATTAGAATACCATCGTGCTGAATACCCGTTCACAATCTAAAAAAACGCCGGAGAAGTATTGATATAGTAGTTTAGATAATAGTTGTAAGTAATATCGCCGGAGCGCCTGATGCACTCCGGCGATTTCGTTTTTTCGTGTGCTCCTCTCCCGGCTCTTTAAATTCCTGAAACTCCAACCGTCAGGTATTCAAAAGTTCCGTCTCAGTACTCTCTCAGCTACCACAATAACTGCCTGATTTTTTCATATATTTATGAGTTAATTTAAATAGTAATTTCTCCCTGAACCCCAACTTTTGCTCTATGAATTTCCGATGCAAGATTACTGGCTTGTGTTATCTGATTGGATGCACTTCTCTTTTGTTCTTTACCGATAGCAACGCGCAGGTAAAGTTAGGAGCCCTGCAAACGCAGATCATGAGCCAAAGCGACGCCAAAGTACTCAATAATGACTGGGGGCAAATGCTAGTCTACACCAATAATGCCGAAAGCTTCGGTACCAAGGATGGCTTGGTAGCGCTTGCTCACGTGCTCCCCGGAAAAAGTGCGCACCCTAAGCATCGATATGCCATGGAAGAATACCTGTATCTGGTGCGAGGAGAAGGAGAATGGCGGCTTGATGGAAAGAAGTCCAAAGCCAAACCAGGCGATGTTTTGTACATTGATCCCTGGAAGTTTCACGGACTGGTTAATACCGGCACGGATACCCTCACTTTTTTCGTGGTACGGTATACCGCCAAGAATATTAAGTTGCCCACTAAGCCCGAAGGAACCCACGGTCAATAACCAATAATTGACCCCAGGACCCACTCAGTGCATACCCACGACCGTTTGCTTATTTTGGAGTCAGGGTTCAGACCATTTGTTATATATTTCCCCTTAGTATCAACACTCAACCGAATATATGCTAGTAATTACTACTCCGAATGTAGAAGGAAAAGCAATCAAAAAGTACATTGGCATCGTCAATGGGGAGGCCATCATCGGTGCCAATATTGTGAAAGACTTTTTTTCCGGTGTCCGGGACATCGTCGGTGGCCGGGCCGGAGCTTACGAACAAGGCCTACGAGAAGCAAAGAGTATTGCTATGCGTGAGATGATGGATCAGGCGCAACGACTAGGTGCTAATGCTATCGTGGGTGTAGACCTTGACTACCAAGCCATCGGTAACGGTGGATCGATGCTCATGGTGAGCGCCAATGGTACTGCCGTTGTTATTGAGGACTGAGCACTACCTGCTTTGTAGCACGCAATGTCCGGGAAGTAACTAGTACCTCCCGGACATTCGTGCTTTTATCCCTTATTTCTTTTTCACCGTACGGATCTTGTCAAATGCGTAGGATACCGTCACGAAGAAAATCCTTGACTCAATACCCGCGTAGGGTTTAATGCCTGCCTTTTGGTAGTCGGCATTCAGGAAGTCAGACAGGAAGTACTGTACCTTGATCCCAAAACCACCTTTTTGTTGAAATCCAACAAAAACCGAAGGCATTACCTGCGTGGTGCGATCACTAAACCACTCGTTGAATTTATCAACTTTCTCGCCTCCTTCAAAGCGCTTTTCTTTGTAGTTAAGGGCAAAAGAGGCTTCTGCTCCCGCGTACACAAAGGCTTCGTCCAACTTTCCGAATTTTATTCCGACCGGTACTCCCAGGGCATATACTCGTTGTTTCAGTTTTACGTCATTTCCATACTGAGTAATCATCCCAATATTAGAAATGTTGGCACCGGAGAAAAAGCCAACCAAAGGCGAGGCATCGATATTAATGTTAGTACCCACATTGAAGAAAATAGTATAACGAGGCAATGATTTTAATGACTCGCCACCCTGCTTTACGGAGGAGAAAGACAAGATACTTCCATTCGCTCCGCTTGAAAAATATACTTTACTGGTTGAGTCTTTTTCAGTAGCAAAGGTGCGGAGTGATAGAAGGCTAAGAAGAACGATGATTAATTTTTGTGCAGTTTGCATGGCTGACATGTTAGTTAGGTTATGTACTGGGTAGATGCACAAATGACCCAAAAAAGTTGCGTAAGCTGTCACACTTTTTTAAATTTCTATTCAAGAAGCTGATAATGAGGCATAAAAAAAGCGAAGAATTTATCTTCGCCTTCTTGATCACATGATCATCGAAACCTAAAAAATTGCCTTCGCTATCTGCATGACGTTATCAGATTTGCCCATGGTATAGAAGTGTAACACGGGCACTCCGTATTCAATTAATTCTTTGCACTGCTGAATCCCCCACTCTATTCCTACCTGACGCACTTCCTTATCGGTACTGCAACTTTCGGCGGCACGAACCAGATCCTGGGGCATATCCAGGTGAAAAATGCGGGGTAATACGGTGAGTTGTTTTTTGGTAGACAAGGGTTTCAGTCCGGGAATGATCGGAATCGTGATGCCTTCGGCGCGGCAACGATCCACAAACTGAAAGTACTTCTGATTGTCAAAAAACATCTGAGTTACGATATAGTCGGCTCCTGCCTCTACCTTTTTTTTCAGGTAGCTAAAATCGGTATTGTAGTTGGGGGCCTCGAAGTGTTTCTCGGGATATCCGGCCACGCCAATACAGAAATTGGTCGGGGAAGCTTCGGTTTCTTCGTGAAGCAACATTCCCTTATTCATGTCTACTACCTGATGAATCAAATCAGAGGCATAGGCATGCCCTCCGGCTTTGGCCTTAAAAACTCCGGCTGATTTCTCTGAATCACCCCGTAGCACCAGTACGTTATCAATACCTAGGTAATGAAGATCAAATAAGGTGTCCTCGGTTTCATCTTTATTGAAACCACCACAGATTACGTGGGGTACGGCATCTACCTTGAAACGCTCCATCAGACGAGAGCAAATACCCACCGTACCGGGGCGCTTCCGAACCGGAATGCGCTCTACCAGCCCATTAGGATGTTGTTTGTTTATTACTTCCTCCCGGTGATACGTCACGTCGACGAAGGGGGGCTTAAACTCCATCAGAGATTCAATGGAGTCGAGAAGTTCATTTATATTCTGTCCTTTAATAGGAGGAATAATTTCAATCGAAAAAAGGGTTTGGCCGTCTGCTTCGCGAATATGCTCGGTAACTTTGGTCATGGTCTATCAAAAAATGCATTTGTGTTGATACAAAATAAGCGATTTTTTGTGAAAAATGCCCGTTTGTGGGATAGACTTATTTCTACTAAAATAGTGTTTTAAGTAATTTTTATCTAAAATAATACTCATTATAAGATTTATTATCTACCCAGAAAGCAGAATGATAGATGAAGAATCAGAGCTAAATAAGATATTTTATCTGTGGATTTAGAAGGCTACCAATGCACTTTTACTTACTTTTTGTGCTGATAGCAGTCAGGGTAGTTAGTTTAATCGGCTGACAACGCCACTTCTCGTTTGCATAAATCTCCTTCACATCGGCATTAAACTGAATGCGAAATCCTACTTCGGAGTAAGAATTGGGCAAATTACAGGCACAGTAGCGGGTATTGGAATCTCCGTCAACAAAGATATCCACCCATGTCTCATTCCCGCTTAGGGTAAGGCGAATGGTTCCCAATTGATTAATGAGCGTGGATACAGTCTTACGGGAGTCGTAGTCGCAAGAGCTTTTCAATTCAGTCTCGGGAGAGGGCGAATTATCCGAGCTACATGCAAGCACTGCAAATAAGATTACAAAACTGGTTAAATAGGTTTTCATTTTTGATTGGTAATTAGGAACTACCACAAAGATAACATTCAGTACCAAATGGTTGGAATACCAGATCATCGCATCGACAACTATTTTACTTACTACTTTTTTCGTCTTTACTGTCCGGACTCCTATTTTTCTTCTTCACCGGCACATCGGTAACCATCTCGTTACAGCCCCGGTGATCGGTCATATTATGCTCTTCAAACTCTTCGGTAGCTTTCTTTTCTACTACTTTCGAAGGAATATCGGTTGCATCATCCCGATGCTTATTTTCATTTTCGGGACCGGTAGATACCGGGCTATCGGGTACCGTTTCTTCTTGATCTTGATTATCCACAATAAAGTTGATGTTTAGTTTGGTGATACTATCAAAATCACATTCCACCAACTTTTAGTTAAAGATCCTCAAAAAAGTACTTTCGCGGGTTTCCTCGGAAGCCCATTAAAATGAAAATAGTCTACAGCATGACCGTAGACTATTCGATGTAAACCCTCCTCTATCTGTGATATCATAAATACACTCTAAAGAGTTGCATTGTGACATTATTCACAGTTGTCAATAAGTTGACGCTTTAAACGTTAAAAATCCTTATACCACAAATTATTTTTTTCAAAAAAATAATTTAAGTCACTAGTTTTAAGTGACTTAAATATAAAAATATACCAAATAAGTAATTTAGATAATTTTAGAATCGGTAGCAGACACGCAAAATAATCCCCAATTTTTTAGATTATGCCCCATTTATTCCTCATACTTTTAACGGTTGGTTTTTACCATCTCTATATGCTCAATTCCATCTTCCAGATACATATCCCCAACCTGACCGAACCCGAATGACTCGTAGAATTTCTTGAGGTATAGCTGTGCCCCAATCTGAATAGGGGCTTCTCCGTATAAGCTAACTACGGCTTCAATGGATTGCAGCATAAGCTCACGCCCTTTTCCATACCGCCGGGCGTGGGGAGCCGTCACCACACGCCCGATTGCTGCGTATTCATAGGCTAGTCCGGGCGGTACAATGCGGGTATATGCTACAAGCGATGGCTGAGTATCTGCTATACCCATCAAATGGTAGCAGTCTTTGTCTTTTCCATCTAAATCAAGAAAAGGACAATTTTGCTCCACCACGAACACCTCCAACCGAAGTCTGAGCAATGAGTACAGTTCATCGAGGGTAAGTTCGTTGAATGATTTTAAAATCCAGCTAATTTGCATTGGTTTAGATATGTATAATAGTTGGTACGATACGGTCCGGTTTTGTAGTTTTGCGAAAGTATTATATAATTATCTAATGAATCAAACTTGATTGAGTAAATAAAGTTGGTGAAGGGTCCGCCCCCTGGGGTTGAAAGTAAACGAGTAGAGTGTATCATTACTTTTATCACTATGGCCGTACTATCTACTGTCAACTCATAACTCCTCAAAACATTCACTCATTCATTCAAAATTACACAATGGGAAGAGCATTCGAATATAGAAAAGCCCGCATGTTTAAGCGGTGGGACCACATGGCCAAGACATTTACCCGCATCGGTAAAGATATTACCCTGGCTGTAAAAGGAGGAGGATCTGATCCGGCTACAAACTCCCGCCTGCGGGTGCTATTGCAAAATGCCCGGGCGGCCAACATGCCCAAAGACACCATTGATCGGGCCATTAAGCGGGCTACGGCGAAAGATCAGGAAGATTACAAAGAAATGGTATACGAAGGCTACGGTCCTCACGGTATCGCTATTTTGGTAGAAAGCACCACCGATAACCCAACGCGAACGGTGGCCAACGTGCGTAGTTATTTTAATAAGCTCGGCGGAAGCTTTGGTACGATGGGTATGCTGGACTTCCTCTTCGACCGGAAATGTATATTTAAAATAGCGAACGCAGGCCAAGATATCGAAGAATTCGAGTTTGGGCTGATTGATTATGGCGCGGAAGAGGTGTTCCTTGACGAAGAAAAGGATCAAATCAATATTTATGGTGAGTTCACCTCCTTTGGTTCACTCCAAAGCCACCTTGAAGAACAAGGCTTTGAGATCGTTGAAGCAGATTTCGAGCGTATCCCCAACGACACCAAAACACTAAGTGAAGAAGAAACCGCCGAAGTGGAGAAATTAATTGAGCGCATCGAAGAAGATGATGACGTGCAACGAGTGTACCACAATATGGGCTAAAAAACGATCAACCATACCTATACAACAAAAGCCTCACTCTGTAAACTCAGGCGAGGCTTTTATTATGTAGGCCAAAAACTATTCGATAGCCTCAATCACTTTTTTCTTCCCCTGAAACAGAAAAGAGTCTTTCACTTGCTTTCCCATCAGGACTTGTCCGATGGGCGAAGCCGAAGAAACTGCTAAAACAGTGATTTTATCCATCAGGACGGCTCCCGCACTGACGGCTATAAAAAAATAACCTGCTGTTGTTTTTACCAAGGTCCCAACCGCCACCCGCTCATAGGTGGTTTTCTCAGATATTCCTTCCAGGCGTTCGAGTATGGTACGCTCTTGCCGGGCCTGCTCGTACTGTCGCGCGTGCATATTACGATCGAGCTGTCCCATAGACCGGGAGGTTTCGTACTTATCACCTGCGGAGCTCTTACTCTGATCGTTTGCCGACTCCTGCGCTGCCTGCATCGCTTTCATGGAAACCTCCATGCGCTCATCCAGCAGTGATTTCAGATGGGCAGATATTCTATTTTTTAGATTCAACGTCTTTTAATTTAATGTACGCACCGGCTGAAATAGAGCAAAATTACTATTTGAACTACTCTGCACTACTTATTTTTTTCATATGAGCCGGCACTCTGATTCGGGTAGCTACTAGTATTTGCTTAGTAAGCTAACACGGGTGCCAACCACTTTTCTGCTTCTTCTAGGGACATTCCTTTGCGGCGAGCGTAATCTTCTACCTGATCTTTTTGAATCTTCCCAACCGGAAAATAACGGCTTTCAGGATTAGCAAAATACCAGCCGCTTACGCTACTTGCCGGGTACATAGCAAAGCTTTCGGTAAGTATAATACCCAATTTTTCGGCACCCAGTAAGTCAAATAAGGCACGTTTCTCCGTGTGATCAGGACAAGCCGGATAGCCCGGAGCGGGGCGAATCCCCTGGTATTTTTCTTTAATCAATGATTCGTTGTCGAGTTTCTCATCAGCCACGTATCCCCAGAACTCTTTTCGTACCCGCTCGTGCATTAGCTCCGCAAAAGCCTCGGCCAAACGGTCGGCGATTGACTTCACCATGATACTATTATAATCATCGTGCTCCCGCTCAAACTTATCCAAAAGGACTTCAATACCAATACCTGCCGTCACCGCAAAACCACCAATGTAGTCGGTGTGACCCGTTTCCAGCGGAGCAATGAAATCAGAGAGGCAGTAGTTGGGCAAATTAGCCGCTTTCTGACTCTGCTGACGAAGATTATGTAGTACTGTCAGGGTGTCTGCCACCATTTCTCCTCCGGTCTGTTCGTGCCCGGCCGCTACTTCGGCAAATTCTTCCGCGTTTCGACGACTGATTTTGTATTCTACGTGTGTATGTGATCCGTGGCGCTCACAAGGAACCTCGCGGGCCTCTTCTTCAAAATCATGCAAAAGAATATCATCTTCGATGCGGTTAGCGGGCCAAAAACCAAGTACTGCCTTTGCTTGCAACGATTTATCCCGGATAATCTGCCCCAACAGTACGGCAGCATCTTCAAATAATTTTTGAGCTTCCTCCCCCACTACCTTGTCTTCAAATATAGCCGGATACTTACCATGAAGCTGCCAAGTCTGGAAAAACGGGGTCCAATCAATGTACTTCGCTATTTCGGCAATATCGTAATTTTCTAATACCCGAGTTCCCAGAAACTGAGGTTTAGTAGCTACGAATTCATTCCAATCTATTTTCGCGGCGTTTTTTCGCGCCTTTTCAATGGTAAGTTGCGCTTTTTCAGACTTACGTTTTGCGTGGTCTTCTCGTAATTTAGCATATTCTGCTTTAATATCCAGTAAAACCTCATCCTGACTTTTATCACTTTTGGTCAGCTTCCCGGCCACGGGTACCGAACGCGAAGCATCCAGCACGTGAATAACCGGCCCGGAGTAGTGCGGATCTATCTTAACCGCCGTGTGAATACGGGAGGTAGTAGCTCCACCGATCAACAAGGGTATCTTGAATCCCTGACGCTCCATTTCTTTGGCTACTCCTACCATTTCGTCGAGTGATGGGGTAATCAACCCGGAAAGACCAATGATATCAACGTTGTGCAATTTGGCAGCAGCCAGAATTTTATCGGTAGCTACCATCACACCCAAGTCGATGATTTCGTAGCTGTTACACCCTAATACTACCCCTACAATATTCTTACCAATATCATGAACGTCGCCTTTTACCGTTGCCAGTAAAATTTTACCAACAGCTTTGGCCTCTACGCTCTTATCCTCTTCAATGTAAGGCTGTAAGTAGGCAACCGCCTTTTTCATAACCCGGGCCGACTTCACTACCTGCGGCAGGAACATTTTCCCTTCTCCAAACAGGTCACCTACCACATTCATTCCGTCCATGAGCGGGCCTTCGATGACCTCTAAAGGGCGGGCAAATAGGTGACGGCACACCTCGACATCTTCATCAATAAAATCAGAAAAACCCTTTACCAATGAGTAAGTAATTCTTTCTTTTATGGGTAGCTCACGCCACGAAAGGTCCGGACCTGACTGCGTTTTCCCTTTGTCTTTAATCGTCTCCGCAAACGTCACCAAGCGTTCGGTCGAATCCGGGCGGCGGTTTAGTATTACATCTTCTACCAGTTCGAGGGTAGCCTTGGGAATTTCATCGTAAATACCAATTTGGCCGGCATTGACAATACCCATGTCTAAACCTGCTTTGATAGCGTGGTACAAGAAGGCCGTGTGAATGGCTTCGCGGATGGGCTCGTTGCCCCGGAAACTAAATGACACGTTGGAAACACCACCCGATACTTTGGCGTAAGGCAGGTTTTCCTTGATCCAACGGGTAGCATTAATAAAATCGACGGCATAGTTATTATGCTCCTCCATTCCCGTAGCTACGGTCAGGATGTTGGGGTCAAAAATGATATCCTCGGCAGGGAAACCAACTTCATTGACCAAAATATTGTAGGCGCGCGTACAGATTTCAACGCGACGCTCAAAGCTATCCGCTTGCCCGGTTTCATCAAAAGCCATCACCACCGTTGCCGCACCGTAACGCAACACAGTGCGCGCTGACTCTTTGAATTTCTCCTCGCCTTCTTTCAGCGAAATAGAATTTACGATCGCTTTTCCCTGCACACACTTCAAACCCGACTCGATTACTTCCCACTTGGAAGAATCGATCATGATGGGTACCCGCGAAATATCAGGTTCGGCGGCAATCAGGTTCATGAAAGTTTTCATAGCTTCTACGCCATCAATCATTCCTTCGTCGAGGTTTATGTCAATGATCTGCGCACCGTTTTCCACTTGCTCTCGGGCAATACTCAGGGCCTCGTCGTAATTCCCGTCCCGCACGAGACGGGCAAACTTTTTAGAGCCCGTGACATTACAGCGTTCCCCAATGTTGACGAAGTTGGCATTGCGGGTTATTTTTACCGGTTCCAGACCAGAAAGCTTCATGTTCTTTTCGAACGTAGGAAGTGGACGGGGATGGAAACGGGCGGCCAGATCAGCAATTACCCGGATGTGTCCGGGGGTAGTACCGCAGCAACCACCGATTATATTGACCAGATTATCTTTCAAAAACCCTTCGATTATCTCGCCCATTTGCTCAGGAGATTCATCATACTCACCCATTTCGTTGGGTAGGCCGGCATTAGGATGAGCCGACGTAAAGAACGGCGACTCGTTGGCCAACATTTGTACGTAGGGACGCATCAAATCGGCCCCAAGCGCACAGTTCAATCCTACTGACAGCAAGGGTAAATGCGATACCGACGTCAGGAAGGCTTCGGTGGTTTGTCCGGAAAGGGTACGTCCCGAAGCATCTGTGATCGTGCCCGACACCATGATAGGTAGTGGTTCGTGTTGCGGATGCTCCACAAAAAACTTATCAATGGCAAATAGGGCTGCTTTGGCATTAAGCGTATCAAAAACCGTTTCCACGAGTAATAGATCAGCACCGCCGTCTACCAAACCTCGTATCTGATCATAGTAGGCATCAACCAACTGATCAAACGTAATAGCCCGGTAACCAGGATTATTAACATCCGGCGATAAGGACGCCGTCCGGTTTGTGGGGCCCATGGAACCCGCCACAAAACGAGGTTTATTGGGTTCGCGAGCGGTAAACTCATCGGCCACCTCACGAGCCAGTCGTGCTGATTCGTAGTTTAGCTCATAAACCAACTCCTCCATGGAGTAATCAGCCATGGCGATCCAGGTACTCGAAAAAGTATTGGTTTCGGCTATATCAGCACCAGCTTCGTAATAGGCCGCGTGTATTTCTTTGATAATATTTGGACGAGTCAACGAAAGTAAATCGTTGTTACCCTTTACATCATGAGGCCAGTCTTTAAAGCGCTCCCCCCGATAATCTTCATCTTCTAATTTATAGCATTGAATCATCGTTCCCATGGCTCCGTCTAGGATAAGAATACGATCTTTCAAAATTTCGCGAATGTTGGTTTTTAATGTCGTTGTCATTGGATATTCACTCTAACAGGAAGAAATGAAACATTACCCTTCGATATAAAGGGCTCTTGATACTTAGCCTTTTGTAAAATACAAAAATACGATCAATTGTAATTTATTGGGAATTAATCTCTATTATTGGATATTTTATCTACTAAAAGTCACTAAATTGATACTTTATACCTAACAACTGGCAATTAATTAGATTTTACAGAAAAATTATCTTTGCCTGACATACCCTTCATAAAAGGTAGGTATCCGGATAACTAATCACTTAAAACTATGGACAATGCATACCCTTGACGATACCGACCGCTCTATACTGCATTACTTACAGCAAGATGCTACGTTGAAAACGCGCGAACTAGCCGCCCGTCTGAACCTTTCCTATACGCCCGTTTACGAACGCGTACGAAGACTTGAAAAAGAAGGTATTATTAAGAAGTACGTCGCCCTGATCGACCGCGAAAAGGTAGGGAAGAAACTAATGGTATTTTGTAACATTGCTTTGAAGGAGCATTCTCTTTCTATGGGAGAGAAATTTGTGGAGGCTATTATGGCTATTCCGGAGGTATTGGAATGCTTCAATATTTCGGGTGACTATGATTTTCTGCTCAAAATAGTGGTTAACGACATGCCCGAATACCAGCGTTTTTTGATGCAAAAGCTGGGGTCATTGGAAAATATTGGTAGTACGCACAGTTTATTTGTGATGGGTGAAATCAAAAACAACTCCGAGATTTCGATCGTAAAGGATAAAGAATAAAAAAATAGGGATGCCCGACCGAGCCTCCCTATTCACGCAATTCGCCATGCTTCACTCCTTACTTATTACCGGGGCCCATTTTCTTGCCGCGTTTCATCATAGGCTTTTCCAATTGCTTTACAAAAGCACCGTTTACATCAAAAAGAAGCACAGCCGGCTTAGAATCCACAAGTACCATTACAAATACTTCTCCTGACTCGTTGGTTCCGGCATGCTTAATCTCTGCTCCAGCAAAATTAGTCGATATATAAGACTTGATGGTGGCAGACAAATCAGCTACCTCAATCTTCGTTAGTTTTGCTCTTTTTCCGTAGCGCTTTAATTCTTCCTTAAACGCTCCTGCTTTGTCGAAAAGTAGTCCTACATGCTTACCATCGGCTAAATGAAGACCCACAACGATATTTCCCGCTTCGTCAGCACCCGCAAATTTCACCTCAGCACCCGCATAATTGGCTGATACATATTCCGTGATGACGGCAGGAATATCGGCGGTAGCTATTTCTGTTAGCTTACCCTTGCATTTTGCGTGGGTGGTAGAGTCAGCTTCGGCCGAAAAACGGGCCGCTGATAGTATTACATCTTCAAATTCAGTTGGATCCTGAGGAGCCATCACACCTTTATCGCAGCTCATCATAAAGAAACCTAAGAAGGATGCGATCAAAAAAACTGTAATTTTCATAATAGGAGTTATTTAGTTGGTAGATTGGGATAATATTGGAACCGGTTTCAATTGACAGTACGTCCCAACTTTTGAAAGTGTGGCAGAAAGCCTCAAAAAAAATAGTAAATTTATTTTTAAAGGCCACTTGCCACACTTTGTTCGCATCATGCGTAACAGGTATACAGCGCAACCCCAAAACTAACCTTGCTATTTAGAAAAAAAATAAACTTTTCAGAACATGACTTCGAGAGCGTCATCAAGGCGTGCGTGGATGGAGACAATCACGCCCAAAGGACGCTTTTTCAGCAATACTTCGGGTACGCTAAAAGTATAAGCTTACGCTATGCTTCCACCCGGGAAGAAGCCGAGGATGTTTTGAACGAAAGTTTTTTGAAAGTGTTTCAAAACTTAACGAAGTACGATCACAAACAGCCTTTTAAGCCTTGGATCCGTACCATACTAATTAATACAGCCATCAGCTACTACCGGAAACACGGCAAGCACCAACGCGATACCATTACTCTCGAAGATGCTCCCTTTCCCCGCTTTGATGACCAGATTCTGGAAAATATTACGGCCGACGAAATATTGGAACTAGTACAAATGCTACGCCCCGTGTATCGAACCGTGTTTATGATGTATGCGATTGATGGGTACTCCCATCGGGAAATTGCCGAATCACTCACCATTAATGAGGCCACGGTACGCTCCCATTACGTACGAGCCCGGGCTCGATTACAACACCTAGTAAAACAGTATTATCCCGACCTTTTTCCCGCAGATTGGGGTGTTCAGTCATACAAGCGAAATGAAAACTAATCGATTTGAAAAAACTTTACGCCAAAAATTAGAAAGCATCCAACCTGAATTTCAAGATCAGGACTGGACTAAGTTGCAATCGTTTCAACAATTGCACGCTCCTCAAAACTTCTGGCAAACTTACGGACATTGGATGGGCTACGCCACCGCTACGATCGCGACGGCAGCTATGGTCATACTTTATGTCAACCAGTCAAACCAAAATGACCGGTTGATGAAGGAGTTGGAAAGCCTGAAACAACAGGTAGCCGCCAGCTCATTCACCCAACCACAACCCGCCGTTAGCCCAGCCAAACCCGATACGGTATACATCATACAACGGCAGGAAGTTTTTCGTGAGCGGCCGCTTTGGGTAGAAGTACCCGTCAACTCAGAAACAACGAATCAAGCCAACGAGCGTACTCAGGATACTTCGGGCAAAACGGTACTAGAAAGCGAAAAGAAGGGCGGCTTAGCTACTAGTAACGACGGTAGGAACAATCTTCAATCGGAGCTGGTACCTGAAATAGACGAAAAGGAGATTCCTGAAAGAGTAGCGCAAGAGGATAAAATAACTCCCGCCCCAACGAATAAAGAAGTGCCAGAGAAAAAAGCTGGTACTGAGGGTTCTTCAAATGAAATTCCTGACACCAAAAAAGAAAGAGTAGCTGCTGCTAACACCAACCAAAGGAGTGGTGATGCGGGCTCTCCCCCAACGACAACCATCAACTCGTCGGAGCAAACCGCTGCACCGGCACCCATACAGCTGGCAAATTTGACTCCTGTAACTACCCAAAAGCCAGTAATTCAGGGACAGGATTATCAACGACGCTTGCTGAAAAGAATGCCCCATATTGCCTCAGCTACCCAAAAAGGTGAGGAAATAAAGCGTACCCAATCGGTTGAACGCATCAAATCGACCCAAAAAACCGAAAGACTACTACCCGACTTTAATCTAAATATACCTTATCGGATTGGGCTTGGGCAGCAGTGGGAAGGACGCACCAATGCATTTTCTGTTTGGAATGAGGTACTTCTGGGTAAACATTGGGCTATCCAAGGAGGGTTAAGCTGGAAAAAACTGGAAGATCAAAAGTTTTTTTCAGAAAAGACTTTCCGCGACATGAAGAGAGAGGACTTCCGGAAAGACAACGCCCAAAGGCTACCACCAAATTTCAAAATATTCAATATTATTACGAAGACTACCCTGATGCAACTACCACTGAATCTGGTCTATCGGGATGAAATCCGCAAGGATTTTGCTTACTTTATCGGTGTCGGTACTAACCTGAATCTCAGCGCTAAGCAAGTAGTATCATTTGATTTTGAACGCCCCACCAGCGATTTTGGACAACAAAGTAAACAACGAAAGGCCCCTATACCGCTCATTAATAATTTCGCAGTACTGGCTGGTATTGAAAAACGCTGGAGTCCGATCATTCTGCAAGTAGACTCCTACATCACTACCCGCACGAAGCTCATGCCCTACCTGCCTGATCGCACGAGCGTTGGGCTACGGGTGAAACTTTTATATGAATTTGGGGGTGGTGGCAAGAATTAAGGGAGCCTCGTATCTGTAAGCAGTGGTATGTTAGTCTAATTAGTTATTTTTGGGGCTTCAAAATATTATTATCTACCTTGAAATTAGCTGCTATTGACATAGGCTCCAACGGGGCCAGAATGCAAATCTCTTCTGTACTACACGATGAGGGCATGGCCCGATTCAAAAAAGTAGAGTATGTACGTTTTCCTCTTCGGCTGGGTCATGACGTATTTACCGAGGGCCGTATCTCAGCCGTAAGTGAAGACCGCATGATGAAGTTGATGCTCGCTTACCAGCTTCTGATGGAACTGCACGAAGTAGACGACTTTATGGCCTGTGCTACTTCCGCCATGCGCGAAGCAGACAACGGGCTGGAAGTACGAAAGCGAATAGAAGAACGTACTGGTATCCATATTCAGATCATTGATGGCCAAAAAGAGGCCGAACTTGTAAACAATGTCGTGGTGCAATCCCTTAGCGAAGGTCAGTATATTCACATTGACGTAGGCGGTGGTAGTACCGAGCTCAATCTTTACCACGATCGGATAAAGTTAAATGCCAAGTCATTCAAACTAGGCTCCGTACGCTTGCTGGAAGGAAAAGAATCAAAAAATGCTTGGGTAAAAATACAGGAATGGATTGAAGAAAATGTAGATAGATCACTCCCCATTCAGGCCATTGGTACCGGAGGTAACATCAACAAGCTTTTTGATCTTTCTTCCAAACTCACGTTGACCTCGACCAGCGTGGCTGAAATTGAACGAATGCGCAACTACATCGCTGGATTTACGATCGAAGAACGTATTCACAAACTAAGGCTCAACCCCGACCGTGCCGACGTCATTATTCCAGCCGGTGACATCTACCTTTCCGCCATGAAATGGGCCGGAGCGGAAGTCATACACATTCCCGATCTTGGGCTCAAAGACGGTATCTTGCAGGTTCTGTTTGATCGTACTGATCGGAGGAGAAAGAAATAGAATCTTGTTCGGGTATACTACCAGACTTGTTCCAGGTCCTTTCCGCTATAAAGATGGTTACGCTCAGTGTAAAACGAATCTTGCTTTGCCCTTTTTAAGGAAAGTGGATTCTTTTTACCAATGCGGGACAAAAGGGCTACTGGAAACAATACCACAAAGAAAATAAGGGATAATAGGATCCGCCCGTTTATCGCTCCCAGAACTTCGGCTATTTTGTACCATCCTTTTACAATCAGATCCCCGACGAAAGGAATAGCGATACTAAGTACACCAACAGCAGCAGCTGCATATAATAGGTAGGGATACCTGGCTTTAAAAATAAAATAAATTACCACTAAACCGGTAACGATCACCAATTGGGCTTTGGCCTTATCTGCTTCACTCATTGTTCCTGATGTAAGGATAAAACATTTTCAGGTGCATGTTTCTAAGATACACGCACCTGAAAATTGAAATTAGAATAACGTATAAATAAAAGGAGCTACGGCAGATCCTCCACCGATCACGATAAGAATACCAATCAGGAGTAGCATCAGGATGACCGGAGCTAACCACCACTTCTTCCGTTCTTTCATGAACGAAAATAAATCCTTTATAAAGTCCATAGTGTTTATTGAGATTTTTCTTAGCTGCAAAAGTACCGTTCCAAATCGAAAATCTGTTGGTTTTCTTTACTTTCTCTTGTTCATGGCTTCGTATAACCTTTCGGCTATAAGTGTATTTACGGCCGGACCCGCATGGCCATCGTTCTTTCCTACCACCCGATCCTTATCAGGAATAGCGATTATTCCATCGGTGAGACGAACTACCGTCACCCCGTTTTTTTGCAAGAAATCTTCAACGGGCTTGGTGTACTGAGCACTTTTTTTAAGTTGAAATAAAAAGGGCACAAATACCGCGTACATGTCAGCGCCCGTGCTATCGCGATAGGCTAGCATCTTTGATAAATCAGCAAAGTGCGCATTCAACACGGTCGTATCGGTATATGCTTTATTAACAAAATCTTCAAAAGTACTGAACGAGGTATGGGGTAACTGCCAATACACAAAATTTGGCAAATAAAACCTTTTTACTACCGTAGCAAATACCCCCGTTAAATCAGAATAAGGCTCTGCTCCAACGAGTGACAGGCCTTTTTCCCGGGCAACCTTCTCAATATCATTCGGGAAGTATTGTAATACAATAACATTCGGCTTAACAGGGTATTTTTCCAAACGCTCGGCCTCGTCACGGGTATCTGATCCAGAAACTCCCAGATTGTACACCATAAACTTTTCCGGACCAAGTTTACTTTCCAGAATATCCGAAAATCGCTCATCAACACTTTTCAGACCATGTCCGGCGGCAAATGAATCTCCAATAACTAATACTTCGGTTTTGGTTGTATCTGAGGAAATTTCCTTGTCGCGGTAGTTAAGGGAATTCAGAGGATTCCAATATTTTTCCCACCAGATTTGCGAAGCCTTGGAAAGTACCCCTTCGTGGCTCTGGGGAACATACATGAATATGACTTCCAGAAACAATAATAACAACACCAGCGGAGTAAATAATGTAATGATGTTGGGTACGATGCCTTTTTTTTTGCTCTTAACTACCCCGTAGTAAAATATCCGCAAAATTTCGATTCCCAGTAGCAACCAGAAAACGGTCTTAGCTAAGCGGATGTAGAAACTATCGCTTTGGGGTGCACCAGGAAAGCTGAATGATATAAAGTACTTATCTGGATAAAAGAGAAATATAAACAGCACGCCCAAGAGGGCGATTCGGATAACACTAGTGAAAATTTTTGAAGCCATAGCAGTTAGTTTTGAAGAAGAAATTGATTGCGATCCAACTACTTAATCAAGCACAAACTCTTCCTGCCAATTGTCTTTTTCCTTCCATTCGGGCTGCTGACGCTTATCGAACAAATAGTTTCCAACTACCAGATAATCCATTTCGGTACGCATAAAACAGCGGTACGCGTCATTTGGTGTAGACACGATGGGCTCACCCCTGACGTTGAAGCTGGTATTGACCACTACACCATACCCAGTCAATTCTTTAAATGCATGTATCAATTCCCAATAACGAGGATTCGTTTCTTTATGCACCGTTTGAATACGAGCAGAATAGTCAATATGAGTAATCGATGGCAGATCAGAACGTTCAAAGTATAATTTGTTGCGGAGGTCCATCGAATCATAACCCTCCGGAAGTGGTTTTCTGCGACTCTCGGCCACCGGGTGCACCAGTAACATGTAAGGTGAAATACCGTCGTAATCGAAGTATTCAGCGCAATCTTCGGCGAGTACCGATGGCGCAAACGGACGGAATGATTCGCGGTATTTGATTTTCAGGTTTAATTTTTTCTGCATTTCGGAGTTTCGGGGATCCCCCAGAATACTACGCGCCCCCAAAGCCCGGGGCCCAAATTCCATGCGCCCCTGAATCCATCCCACTACGTTGCCATCGGCTAGTAGTTTGGCCACTTCTTTACTTAATTCTTTGAAATCTTCAATTCGAGTATAAACGGCGTCGTACTTTTTTGCTGTTAGCTCAACGTCTAGATCCGAGAAAGTAGGCCCCAGGTAGGACCCGTGCATAGCGTCAGCCGCTCCTGTGAGTATACGCTCTTTACCAAAGTAAATGTGGTATGCTGCCTGCGCTGCTCCTAATGCTCCGCCTGCATCACCGGCCGCTGGTTGGATGAATATTTCCTTAAAAATACCTTCTTTCTGAATTTTACCGTTGGCCACACAATTGAGGGCCACTCCTCCTGACATACAGAGATAATCAGCACCGGTAAGTCGCTTCGCTTCGCGTCCCATCCGAATGACCGCCTCTTCCGTAATCCGTTGAATAGCTAGCCCCAGGTTACAGTGTTCTGCTTCGAGCGAATCTTCCGGGTTACGTTTCTTAAACCCAAATAAAGCTTCCCATTTGGCCTCATCCACCATTTTTAAACCAGTGGCATAATCACAGTACTCCTGATTCAGCCAAACTGAGCCATCTTCTTTCAGCTCAATCAGCTCATTCATAATGGCATGTACATAGCGATCTACGTCTGGGGAAGCAGGATTTCCGTAAGGAGCTAGTCCCATCAACTTATATTCCCCGGAGTTAACCCGAAAGCCTAAAAAATAGGTAAATGCCGAGTACAAGAGGCCTAAGGAATGCGGAAAACGAAGTTCTTTCAATATCGTTATATCCTTTCCTTCACCCAAGCAAATGGAGGCAGTGGCCCACTCGCCCACTCCATCAATTGTTAAGATAGCGGCTTTTTTAAATGGCGAAGGATAGAAAGCACTCGCTGCGTGCGAAAGATGGTGTTCAGGAAAAAGCAACTTTACCGGCTTCTTTTTATCATATCCCAACTTCACCAATTCTTCATTTATAAGCCGCTTAAGGAACATCTTCTCTTTGATCCATACCGGCATTGCAGTCAAAAAGGAACGAATGCCTTTTGGAGCAAATGCGTAGTAGGTTTCTAATAAACGTTCAAATTTAAGAAGCGGCTTATCGTAGAATACGATAGCATCAAGTTGATTGAGAGTGACCCCGCCGTACTCTAAGCAAAACTGAACTGCATTGGATGGAAACCCTGGATCGTGTTTTTTACGAGTAAAACGTTCCTCTTGGGCTGCTGCCACAATTTCGCCATTCTCAATTAATGAGGCTGCCGAATCGTGGTAGAATGCCGAAATTCCTAATATTTTCACCTAACTATTGGGTTTGTTACAGTTCACCGTCTTTCTTTACATTGACAAAACTAGGAATAAGAACGTTAACTTCAAATCAAACTCAGGTGCCAAAAACTAAGTATAGTACAAAGAACACCTTAGAGACACCTGATTTCCACTTACAAGTAAAAGAATTTTAATCAATAGCCCGCATATCGACCCTCAACGGGTGTATTTCAGTTTTGTCAAGCAGCCGTTCTAATCTTGTTGACCACGTTGTCCCATTGGCCGCTGAGATTACAAGCCCTCAGGTTGAGTACGTTCTGGGCGTTTGGGATGGTCCATCGTTGCCCTGAGAGCTTCAG
>JBDNFP010000269.1:0-40360 GCA_041689775.1 Spirosomataceae bacterium | reverse complement strand
TTATCAAAATACCCAAAAATACCTTTTGCCCCTTGGGTAAAATCAGCTGCTGCAAGGTTATTTCCCTCAATTAAGGCCGTCGCTTTTTTCGCTATTTCTACGATGGGCTTATCCACTCCTTTCAGATAAACTTTGATTTGTCGGCTGATACCTACCCAATCTTCCACCTCCAAGTCCTTTACCTTTTGCATGGCCAGGTGACTACTTTCATTCAGCAAATCATAAGCGGCCTCCCGGATTCGATCGGGCAATGCCCCCCAACTTTTTCCACTCTCTGCACTCTCCCGGTAGTAGGTCTCCACCACGTCAGTTAATACTTTCTCGCCCTCCTGCCCTATCCGGGCCAACATCCTATCTACGGCGTTGGCGAGTTGATCGGCATCCACCTGCGTATCGAAGCCAAAGGGGATACCCAGTTCATCGGTAAAACTACTGACCAAACGTTGGGTAAACTTATCGATCGTCATGACCGAAAAATCAGAGTACCGATGCAGGATTTTCCTGAACACCTTTTGCGCTCGGAGGGAGTAAATAGTAAGCGTATCGGTATACAGTTTCTGATCACCCTCAATACCCGGATAAATCTCAGTGATGATATCTTTCAACATAGGATGCGAGAATCCTTCCGGGGTTGAAAAAGTACGGAGCATGGATAGTATTCTGTCTTTCATCTCATTAGCCGCGGCATTGGTAAAGGTCACGGCCAAAATCGAACGAAAGTAGGTGTCTGAATCAGATTGAAGGGCTAATTTCAGGTATTCTTTGGTGAGTGTGTAAGTCTTACCCGACCCGGCGGACGAACTATATACTTTAAACATGGAGTGAATTTTGAAAAAGTAAAGGAATGTAAAAATACGCTAAAAGGATGAAACCCGGGACCAAAAAAACTAGGTAATGCTCCCAAATAGAACCAAAAAAAGCAGGCGAATGCCTGCTTTGAATCTCAATTATTTTGCATAATAATCTTCGAACTTACTTTCCGGATTACAAATTCAACCGGATACCTCCTGATACATTGGGACTTGTAAAGAACGGTCCGGGTAATAATTCAATGTATAGACCACCCTCCATAAAGACTGACATTCGTCCATCGGGCAAGAAGAGTTCAAACCCTCCGAGGCCTGATCCCCCGAGGGAAATGTTGCCTTGATAATTTATAGGTTGATTCTGCTGATTATCGGGATAGTACCGACGGCTGTTGATCTGAGGTCCAAAACCATAATAAACCTGGGCTTTTTCAGAATTAAATAAGGCATTATGCCACAGGTAGTGCGCCTGAAACGATAGACCTACATTTCGGTACTTCCCTTGGCGGTAGTCACGAACATTGGCCAATATTCCACCATAGGTACCAAAACTCACGTCAATGGCGTTCACGTTGTTAAAGTACTTCCGAATCTGAATTCCGGTGGGTTCCCCCAGTTTAAATCCAACGGCCCAGTTATCATACTGTGCCTGAGCGATGCTCATGGTGAATAAGCAAAAAAGAGTAAATATGATTTTTTTCATGGTAGGTAGATTTCTTTATCTAAATGATGGACAATTCGAAAAGTATGTACATCTACGCAATAACGGAATTTTGTTGAAATATTTTTAACGCTTTCATCAAAACCTCGTTTTCTTCTCTGGTTCCAATAGAAATACGTAGGCAACCTGCGCACAGCATAACCTTAGTCCGGTCCCTGACAATTATTTTCTCATTAATCAAGTAGTCCATCGTTGCTTTTGCATCCTCAAATTGAACCAGTAAAAAGTTAGAGTCAGTGGGATGTATTCTTTTTATAATTTTTAATTCTGCTAACTGAACCCCCAAGAACTCGCGTTCCGCCAAAATAGCTTCCACCATTTCATTCTTCAAGTCTTCGTGATCCAACGCATCCAATAGTAATTCTTGGGTAGGGCCACTTAAATTGTACGGAGGTTTGATCTTGTTAAGAATCCTGATGAGCTCAGGGGAGCTGAAACACATACCCAATCGAAGTGAGGCAAGACCCCATGCTTTTGAAAAGGTTTGCAAAACGACCAAATTTGAAAATTCATCAAGCCGTTGATTCCACGACGCTGTAGGAGCAAAATCAATGTAGGCTTCGTCTACAACTACGAGTCCATCAAAGCGGTTTAGCAAGGTTTGGATGGCATCATTTTGCAACAAATTGCCCGAAGGATTATTAGGTGAACACACCCAAATAATTTTAGTAGTAGGCTGGATTGCCTCCAATACCATGGAGGAGTTGAGCTGGAAATCATCGGTGAGGGGTACTTTAATGATCGTAATATCATTAATGGAAGCACTTACCTCATACATACCATACGTAGGTGGCATGATCAAGATCGAATCTTTCCCCGGCGTACAGGTAGCCCGGATGAGCAAATCAATGGGTTCGTCACTTCCGTTTCCCAAGAAAATCTGATTAAGTAAGACTCCCTTCATAGGGGCTAGTTTTTCCTTGATCGCACTTTGGAAGGGATCCGGGTAACGGTTATATGCGTTGGGTAATGCCGAACCAATCGAATTTTCGTTGGCATCAAGAAATACTCCCGATTTGCCGGTATATTCATCACGAGCGGATGAATATGGAGTCAGGTTCAGAATATGCGGTCGGATAACTTGCTTAATGTCAAAAGGTTTCTTCATGTTCAGTTGGGAATTCAAATAGCACCTACTTTTCGTTAGTAATTGAACGATTTACTTCAAGGACCGAAGCCGTATACTCACGGCCTTTTTATGGGCGTGCAATGACTCCGCCTCCGCCATTATTTCTACGGTTGGCCCTAGATTAAGAATTCCCTCTTCGGTAATATGTTGAATGGTAATTTTCTTCACAAAGCTATCCAAGGAAACTCCGCTGTACGCCCGGGCAAATCCGTTGGTTGGTAACGTGTGGTTGGTACCCGATGCGTAATCGCCACAAGATTCGGGGGTATAGTTCCCCAAAAAAATTGACCCTGCATTATAAATTTGCTCAGAGACTACTTCGGCGTCTTTAACACTCATGATAAGGTGTTCTGCGGCGTATTCATTCAACAATTCAATGGCTTGTTCTTGGGTACTTACCAGTATCGCCTTACTATTTTCAATTGCCTTTTTGGCCAGCTCCCGGCGTGGCAGGGCATCTAATTGGGAAGACAGAGTAATATTAACACTGTTCAATAACTTCTTACTGGTAGAAACAAGCAATACCTGACTATCAATGCCGTGTTCTGCCTGCGAAAGCAAATCAGCCGCAACGAAGGCAGGAATCGCGGTATCATCGGCATACACAGCCACTTCTGAGGGGCCAGCGGGCATATCAATAGCTACGCCTTCTTTACTTACCAGCATTTTGGCTGAGGTTACGTACTGGTTCCCGGGCCCAAATATTTTATACACCTTAGGAACACTTTGCGTACCGTAGGCCATGGCTGCGATAGCTTGTGCGCCACCTATCCGGAAGGCCTTGGTAACGCCCACTAAACTTGCCGCAAAAAGTATAGCTGGGTGATCCGAGGGAGTACATAATACTATCTCTTTGCACTCCGCCAATTGGGCAGGAACTCCCAACATCAACACAGTACTAAACAAGGGTGCGGTACCACCGGGAATATAAATTCCGACCTTATCAATACCCACACTTTTGCGCCAGCATGTTACACCAGGCATTGTTTCTATCTTTTGGATAGGCTGATATTGGGTTGCGTGAAACGTACGGATATTATAGTAAGCCTGACGAATGGCCTGTTTCAGGTTTTCGTCCAGTTGATTTTCTGCCTCTTCGAAAGCTTGCTGAGAAAAAGCAATTTCGGTTAATTCCTGCTTATCAAATTGCAAGGCAAACTCGCGCAATGCTTTGTCTCCTTCCTCCTTCACTTTTTGGAGTATTGGCGCTACTTTTTTTTCAATATCTGCCGAATCCTGGACGGGACGCGCCAATAATTTTGGCCATTCGGCACGTTCAGGAAAAGAAATTATTTTCATAGTTTAAGAACAAATCAGAGTATCATTTTTTCGATTGGAATGACCAGAATTCCCTCTGCTCCGGCCTGCCGTATCTTTTCAATATTTTCCCAAAAGTCATTTTCATTGATTACCGAATGAATGGAGCACCAACCTTCGGTAGCAAGCGGCATAACGGTAGGTGCTTTCATACCGGGCAGGTATTTAGTAACTTCATCAACCGAATCTTTCGGGCAATTCAGCAAGATATATTTATTATTCTTAGCCGCTTGCACCGCCTTTATTCTGAATAACAACTGATTTAAAAGGTCTTGGTGGGCAGGATTCAGATTTTTGTTAGCAATCATTACCGCCTCGGAGCGAAATATTACCTCCATTTCCTGCAACCCATTACTCAATAAAGTGCTACCAGAACTTACGATATCACAAATCGCGTCGGCCAGGCCAATACTCGGGGCAATTTCTACCGAACCACTAATCTCGTGAATCTGAGCCGAGACTCCATTTTCCGCCAGGTATGTACCTAATAACCGTGGATACGATGTAGCAATGCTCTTTCCATCAAGGTCTTTGACCGACTCGTACGCTACCCCACGGGGGATACCAATGGAAAGACGGCACTTGGAAAAGCCTAGTCGATGAACAGTATCGACCTCACGATTGGTTTCGACCGAAACATTTTCGCCCACAATACCGATATGAGCCACGCTATCTTCAACATAGCCTGGGATGTCATCATCCCGTAAAAAAAGAATTTCGGCGGGGAAATTGGAAGCGGCTGATTTTAATTTTCCGGCTCCATTATCAAACCGGATTCCACACTCTTTGATTAATTTGAGGGAGTCTTCACTAAGACGCCCCGATTTTTGTACGGCAATGCGTAGTACTTCGTTCATAAGGGATATCAAGGCTTTTAGGCCTTTACTATATTTATTATTTCGTTTACTGTTGCGGTACTCTGCTCCCCGGTCTTCATATTTTTCAACGTCAACTCTCCTGATTCCATCTCCTGCGAACCAATCAAAATCACGAAGGGGATATTTTTGCGGTCGGCGTAGTCAAGTTGTTTCTTCAATTTCACTGAATCAGGATACATTTCGGTATTGATTCCGGATTGCCGTAAATGATTCAAAACCTTTAACCCGTAGCGAGCAGCCTCCGCGTCAAAGCTGGTCAACATTACCCGGGTGGTGATCGTTTGGTCGTCCGGGAAAAGTAAAAGTTCTTCCATAACGTCGTAGATACGATCGACTCCCAGGGAAATACCAACGCCAGACAAACCAGAAACACCAAAAGTACCCGTAAGGTTATCGTACCTACCACCACCACTAATGCTCCCGATCTGAACTCCATTGGCTTTGACCTCAAAAATGGCTCCGGTGTAGTAGGAAAGCCCACGAGCAAGAGTTACGTCAAATTCGATTTGTGGTTGTTCAAGTCCAAACTCAGATACCATATTCCAAACTACCTCCAATTCATCGATACCCTTCATGGCGATTTCGGAAGCACTTAACCACTCCCTCAGACCCTCGAATGGGTTTGTATCCGTTGAGATTGAAAATATGGGTTCAAGGGCGGTGGTGCTTTCTTCCGAAAAGCCGCGAGCTGATAATTCCTGGATAACTTTTTCTTTCCCTATTTTATCAAGCTTATCAATCGCCACGCATAGTGGCCCTTCCATTCCGTCGGCTCCGATCACTTCGGCAATGCCGGTCAGTATTTTCCGGTTATTGATTTTAACGGTAAAATCCAGAATGCCCAAAGCTCGTAAACTTTCGTGCAACATCATCACGATTTCAGCTTCACACAATAGAGAATCAGTACCAACCACATCAGCATCACACTGATAAAACTCGCGGTACCTCCCTTTTTGGGGACGGTCAGCTCGCCACACCGGTTGAATCTGATATCGCTTGAAAGGGAACGGTAAAGTACCCCTGTTCATAACCACGTAGCGTGCAAATGGCACGGTGAGATCGTAACGAAGGCCTTTTTCAGCGATCTTCGTCGTCAGCGATTTATAATCTGCCTGCAAATCATTTTCAGAAAGCTTGGCTTTAAAATCACCGGAATTCAGAACTTTGAATAGTAACTGATCACCTTCGTCTCCGTATTTCCCCATCAAAACGGATAAATTTTCGATGGTTGGTGTTTCTAATGGTTGGAAACCATAGCGTTGAAAAACTTGACGTATAGTATCCAGGATAAAGGTACGTTTGACCATTTGTTCTGGTCCAAAATCACGCGTTCCCCGGGCAAGACTTGGTTTTGACATAGTACTCGTTGGGTTGATACACTTCAATGTGCATCAACATCTTCAATTGTTTCGTGCAAAGTTAGGGAGCATAGCCAACTTTTCGCCCTAAATCTTACTTTTTTAATTAAAAACCGCTACTTTTGCGGTTCTTTAACAAAATTAAAAAGATACTACCATGGGAGTAACTGAACTGAAACGGAAAGGACGGAAAAATAAAACAACTGCTAGCAACCGTATAGCACGCATTAAAAACCTTCTCCGCACGCCCATCGTCAAAAATGTTGACGTTGAAGCAATCAAGGCTGAATTCGAAGCCAAAAAGCAATAATTCGCTCGCTATCTACGATACGATGCACAAATGAAATAAGCTCTGTCAATTTGTTTTGGTGGGGCTTTTTCCTTTTCTGGGCTTAGGATTTCGGGGTGCAACTTTCTTAGTAAGCTTGGTTTCCAGTTTGCTCAAGCTTCGGCGAGTTTCGCGGCGAACATCAATAAGTACACGGTATCTAACTGCCTGACCAAAAAGCGATAGTCCACCATTAATAAGTATAAGGCTATACGTTCCCAAAAGGACCCACTCATGTGTGGGGCTTCCGGTATGTTTATAATCTCCGGCTTCGCTAAATACGCAAAGTCCGTAACCAATTAACAATAAACTGATTGGTGCTAATATCAGCCACTTGGTGTGGGAAGACATGTTGGACAATAGTCTTTTCCCGGGTGGCTTTGAATCTGATTTATCTAAATACATCGTCAATTAAAATTTAGGGATTTAACTTCGGGAACATACTAATTCATGCATCAAGCCACGATGCTTTTTATTAAAAAGAAATATGTTCTCCTATTTGAAACCTACTTTTACAGTTCAAAATTACACGAATAAACGTAAAATCGAATGAAATCCATCATTAGTCTGGTACTTCGCTATATTCCACGTCCCCTCTTACAACGGGTAGGTCATTGGGCCGCTCGCTTCCTTGGGTTGTTTTATACGGGCAATGATGTTGAATGCCCGGTATGTGACCACACGTACAAGAAATTCTTACCCTATGGTCGAAAAGGCCGGGATAACGCACTTTGTCCCAATTGTCTTGCCTTAGAAAGGCACCGACTTATGTATCTCTATCTGAAAAGAAAAACGAACTTTTTTACGGCTAATCTGAAAGTACTTCATGTGGCTCCGGAATACTGCTTTATCGATCGTTTCGAAAAAATGAAAAATATTGAGTACATCACCGCCGATATCGAATCACCCTTGGCCAAAGTAAAGATGGATATACATGCCATACCTTTTGCCGAGAACACTTTCGACGTTGCTTTTTGTAATCACGTCATGGAACACGTGGACGATTACGTGAAGGCTACTAGCGAACTGCACCGGGTATTGAAGCCCGGTGGATGGGCCATTATCCAATCCCCGCAGGATCTGAGCCGAGCCACTACCTACGAGGACGCGAGTATCACCGATCCACGCGAAAGAGAAAAGCATTTTTGGCAAAATGACCACCTGCGGCTCTTCGGACGCGACTACGCCCAAGAACTCGCCAAAGGAAGCTTTGACGTAAAAGAGGATCGGTTTGTTTTGGATGATTTGAGCAAGGACGAAGTAAAACGATTTGCCCTCCCGACCGAAGAAATTATTTATTTCTGCAAGAAATAGGTGCTTGTGCGAGGAGGCTTTTAGTGCCTTCTCGCACAAAACCAGTTCCGTAGCCAGTCAGCTGAATGAATGAAGCTCCTATACTTAGCCATGCCACCGAAAGACTCTTATTTTCGAGTAGAGAATCAACAAATATCAGCCCAACAAATAAGGCAAGAAAGCCAACTGATAACCAAAAAAATGGTGGGTAAATAAAAAGCCAAACCACAATCAAGGCACAAAACAGTACAAAAAGGGAAGGAAAGGCATGGACCGGCTTGATCAACCCGGCTCCGGGATGCATCCGGTCCAATATGAAACGTGTACGCCCAAAAGAATGAACCTGTTGCCAGAAGTCGCGGAAGGTACCTCTACGCTTGTGGTAGACAAAGGCCTCTGGTATTAACGCCATCCGGTAGTTTTTGGCCTGCAATCGGATACCAAATTCAATATCTTCTCCCATGTCCCGCTTGGCAAATCCACCTGTTTCCTGAAAAACGCGGCGGGATATACCCATATTAAAACTTCGCGGCTGGAAAGCACCACCTGCATTTTTTTTCTTCCCCCGAATACCCCCAGTGGTAAGAAAGGATGTCATAGCGTAGCTGATCGCTTTCTGATGATCAGAGAAGTACAAATCGGCCTTATCTGGCCCACCATAGGCTTCCAAGAAACTTGTTTTTAAACTAGTATTGACCTCCTCAAAGTAGTGAGGAGGTACGATGGTATCTGAATCAAAAATGACAAAATAATCCCCGTTTGCTTTAGAGAAACCAAAATTTCTGGCAAACCCTTGCCCTATATTCTTAATCTGAAAGTAGTTGATAGTTAGCCGGTCGATGTACCTATTGACGACTTCCTCCGCTTTTAAAGTTGAACCATCTTCTACTATGATCACTTCAAAGTAAGGATAGGTCTGTTTCGTCAGACTGTCCAGTAGCTCGTCAAGTTCATCGGGCCGGTTGTATACCGGTACGACGACTGAAAAATTTCGCATCAGGGCGTATTTATTTGGCGACAGAATCCCACTAAACCAAAGCCATTACTTCCTGCAATGACTCTTCGTTTGCTTTGATAACCTCATCGAGGTGTTTGTCTTCCAAAGCAATAGAAAGAAACATGGTTTCAAATTGCGAAGGTCCGAGGTAGACTCCACGATCTAACATGGCATGGAAGTACTTACCAAATAGCGGAAGGTCGCATGTTTTTGCAGATGGGAAGTTATTGACCGCTTGATTTGTAAAGAACAATGTATACATGGAACCAACCTGGTTGATGGTGTAGTCCAGCCCTAACTTTTCCAAACTTGCTTGGAAGCCATCACGCAATTTAGCACCTGACCTATCTAATTGATCATAAACTTCGGGGTGATCATTGAGATATTCCAACATCACCAGACCAGCCGACATGGCGATAGGATTTCCCGACAGCGTACCGGCCTGATACACTGGTCCGACGGGAGAAACATAGTTCATAATTTCGGTTTTCCCGCCGTAAGCACCTACGGGCATTCCTCCTCCGATGATTTTACCGAGAGTAGTCATATCGGGCGTCACTCCCAGTCTTTCTTGTGCTCCTCCTTTTGCAAGGCGGAACCCGGTCATAACCTCGTCAAAAATCAGTAGTATGTCCTGTTTGTCACATATTGTACGTAGACCTTCCAGGAAGCCCGGCTTAGGTAGTACACAGCCCATGTTACCCACTACTGGTTCAATAATGATGGCCGCTATTTGCTTTGGATTTGCGTCAATGAGGTTTTGTACCGCCACCAGATCATTGTAAGGAGCCGTAAGGGTATCGTTGGCTACTCCTTTTGTTACACCCGGACTGTTAGGGGTTCCGAAAGTTACGGCCCCGCTACCTGCCGCAATCAAGAAGCTATCACCGTGACCGTGGTAGCAGCCTTCAAACTTTATAAACTTATCTCTTCCGGTAAATCCCCGCGCTAACCGAATAGCCGACATCGTGGCTTCGGTTCCTGAATTTACCATTCGTACCTTTTCGATGGAAGGGACCATGGACACAATTCGCTCAGCCATTTCAATTTCTTTCCGAGTGGGCGCTCCAAACGAAAAGGAGTTCTGAATGGCGTCAGAAACTGCTTTTTCAATGAGTTCGTTGGCATGCCCCAGTATCATTGGACCCCAGGAATTAATTAACTCAATGTATTGATTATCGTCTTCGTCATAAATGTAGGGTCCCTTGGCCGATTTAATAAAAATGGGAGTCCCACCAACGGCTTTAAAGGCTCGTACTGGGGAGTTTACTCCGCCAGGAATAAAATTATTAGCTTTTTCAAAAAGTATCTTACTTGTGGTAGTTTTCATGTGTGTTGTACTGCTAAAAATCAATTAAATTAGAATTGGTTATCCCACGGTATCCAACGTGAATTTTTATACTTCAACAGAGGAGGGATAGAGTTTTCGCGTGACTTGGTGTAGTCAAATCCCGACAAGATAAAGTCATTTTCATATTTTCTCATTTCCAGACCGTCTTTCATTCGGTCATTGTATTTACCGATCATTCGGCCGAAGAAAAGCATTTGGTCATAACCCAGATAAGAATATACCGAGGGCAGAGTATTGGTTTTATCATAATACAACTTTTGGAAATTCTTGACCAGTTCCTTGGAGGTATCGACGTATTCGGTCTCAATCAGATATAGGTTGCCGCCATAACCAGAGGGACGACGACTGTTAAAACCAAAACCGTTAGCAACCGCAACGACGGGAAGGTTATTCAATTTTCGACCGATCAGAACATTCATTAAAGCGGCTCCAGAATTAGGGTCGTTTGAGAAAAAAGCGATGTTGTTAGGCTTCTCAGAAGGAAACAATGACATCTTCTCATTCATTTCAGAAGCATTTCCCGTGAGTTCTTTCATTTCCAGAACTTTTCCTCCTTCTTTCACCAAATAATCGCGAAACAAAAAGGCCATTAACGAATCTTTGGAGCTATTACCATAGTATATAGCTGACCTCGGGCTGGTCGTTTTACTTTTGACTAACTTTACCGCTTCTTGCGTTTGAAATTGAACTGATGGCCGCGCTAGGTATACCCATTTACTAGTTTTTAACAAATTTCCATCCGATGCTAATGGATTAACCATGGTAATATTATTCTCGTTCGCAAAAGCGGCAATCAATTCAAAAGGTTTTTCGTAAAGTGGGCCTAAAATAATATCAGAAAGACGAAAATGGCTATTATTGAGCATATCCAGAATCTTTTCATCTTCATCCCCCCCTATGTCGTACGCCTGTACGTTAATCACAATACCCTCGGTTTTAAGCTGCTTCTTCGCAATTTGCATTCCCTCGTAATAATCAAAGGCAAACTGATTGGAGCGAGAACGGACACTGGCATTAAAATCTCCAATGCGGTAGGGAAACAGGATGGCTACATTGTAATACCCTTTCGACCATTTCTTCTCATACCAATTAACGGGGGGATCTTTTTCAAGAACCGGTACATTATTCATCACCACCCCAATTCCGAACTGATTGGTTAGTTTATCTGAAAGTTCAAGGTCGGCCTTGTTACTGGATGCAGTTTGAATAAGCTTTACCAAAGCAACCGACACGATACGATCACCGGGAAACTCAGAATTTAGGGTCTTTAAAGTCTGAATGTTATTCACTTGATCGAGGTAATGTTGTTTGAGGCCTTTGATATCCCTGTCAAATTGGAGATCCCCAATCCGGTTAAAATATTCGAAAGCTTTGGAGTGTGACCCTAAGGCCATGTTATTGGCGGCCAACAAATAGTAAGCTTCATCTTTCTGCTCCCAAGTGCTAAACCGATTCAACAATTGGAGCAGCATCATATTGCTTTCGTTGTATTTGTTAAGCTTGTGAGCCGAGAGGGCGTAGTAGTAATGTGCCCAAAGGGAATAGTTAGAATTAGTACTTGACGTTATTCCTGCCAATCGGTCCATGGCTAATCCGTACAACCCTTGCCGGTAATAACTTACTCCTTCTTTATATTTTCGTTCAGTTTGATCAAATATTTGAGCCTGTGCACCCGTAGCGAGTAGAAGCACAATGACTAATACCTTACTAAATGACTTCATACTTGACTTTTTCCGGTTTGATTTGATAGTACAAATTACAAAAAGGGGGCCAATCTAAAAACAAAGGGTACCGTTCCTTTCAAAAAACGCTACCCTTTGTTTACTATTTAAGACCTTTAGATGCTCATTATTTGCGTTTACCCTGCTTCTTATCCAACTCGGCCTGCTTTTTCTTGGCTTCCTCGCCAGCTTGAAGGGTCTTTTCTAAGTACTTCTGGAATTTTGACTGCTTCTTATCACCGTTCGCATTCTTAACTCTGTTCTCATCCAAAATCCTCTTGATTTTGTCTTCATCCACAAAACGGCGAATAATCTGCTGTTGTAATATGGTCACGACGTTGGAAACAAAGTAGTAGAAGGTTAGACCAGCCGGAAAATTATTCAACACAAACATAAACATCAGGGGCATCAAATAGCTCAGGAACTTCATATTGACGGGTCCTGGCTGAGTAGGTGTCATCTGATTATTGTAGTAGGCATACCCAATACTGGATATGGTCATCAATATGGTGAACAAACTAACGTGGCTACCATAAAATGGAATATCGACGGGAAGCTTGATGAATGAATCATAAGTCGATAAGTCGCTAGCCCATAGGAACGACTGTTGCCGAAGCTCAATCAGGTTTGGGAATAAGAAGAACAGCGAAAACAAGATGGGCATGGTAGCTACTACGGGCACACAACCACTAAGCGGGCTTACTCCTACTTGTTGGTAAAGCTTCATCTGATCTTGCTGCTGCTTAGCCATATCATCAGGATTCTTCTCCTTCAACTCAGCTAATTCAGGAGCTAGTACTCTCATTTTAGCCATACTTACATATGATTTGTAAGTAAGTGGCATCAAAATAGATTTCACTATAAAAACCAAACAAATAATCAGAATACCATAGTTCGAAAATACATTTTCGAGTGCGTTAAAAAGCGGCACCAAGAAAAATTCATTGATTGGTTTCAGGAACGCATAGCCTAAATAAACGTTTTCGTTAAAGTTCTCCGCCGCTACCTTATCAACAATATGGTAGTCGTTTGGTCCTAGATAATACCTAAAACTAGCCGTTCCATCACGCAGTGCAGCACCAGGAATAGAGGCATCCACCACAAGTGACTTTACGACCACCGTATCCTCCGTGTTTACGTTAGCTTCCATTTTTACGTCTTGCAAGGGGCTTTTCTCCGAGATCAGACCCGCCAGGAAGTACTTATGTTTCATGGTAAACCACTTCACAGGGGCTTCCGCTGCTTCGCTGGTATTACTTTCTGGACTCAAGGAGAGGCTTTCCATCTCTTCGGTATAGAAATTGATGGTCACCGCTTTCCGGTTTTCCTTCATATCGTTTTCGAACTGCAACATATCATTGTTCCAGCCGTAATGGAGGGGCTTGCCGCTTTCGACAATGCCTTCGGACTTGATTCCGTAATCAATTACGTACCCAGAGCCACGAACAACGTAAGCCTGTTCAACAAATTGATTGTCAGCCAAGGCTAAACGGTACGTTATAATGGCCGAATCATTCTCAGCAAGAGTACGGTCGGAAGCGGTAGTAGTAAAATAAAGGTTAGCCAGATCAACAGTTCCTTTGGCAGTGGGTACGTCCAATTCGAACTTGGTGTGACCTTCTGAGATCAGATACAGTGGTTTTTGATCGTAGGTTTTGTATTCTTTTAACATTACCTCTTTCATTACCCCACCTTTATTAGAAAATACAACCCGTAAGTTGCTGGTTTCAATGGTTAGGTCTTGTGCTTCTCCCAGGGCCGCTGCTGCAAAATCACCATAGAGGGCTTTTGCCTGCGTAGAGTCTTGAACCTTGACCTCACTTTTAGCCACAATGGGCGCGGTTGTTTCTGGTTTTACTTGTTCCTGGGCCGTTTTTGTTGGTTCAACGGGCGTTGGAACCAAAATTTGGTACCCGATCAGCATCAGTAGTATAAGTACTAAGCCAATGACTTGATTTCTTTCCATTAGTAAGCTACAAATTAAAAAAAATGAAATCCAAGGTTTGGAAAGAACAACTTAGGCGGTAAAAGTTGAGTTTGAATTATGGATAAATCCTTAAAAATCAATAATATTGATCTTACCGCATGGACGTTCTTCCCAAATTTAGGACTGCAAAGGTAACGAAGATTTTTTTGGATTGGGATTATTCTTAGTGATCATTAGATTAACCTATTGCATCACAGCACGTTTCTGCAATGAATAAGCCAAGGCAGATTTTACGAAATTTATAAAAAGTGGATGAGGATTCATAACCGTACTTTTTAGCTCAGGGTGAAACTGAACCCCGATAAAATAGGGATGATTGGTTAGCTCTACCATCTCAACCAGATTGTTTTCCGGATTGATACCCGTGGCTTCCATTCCGGCATCTTCATATTGTTTCAGGTAGGCGTTATTAAACTCATACCGGTGGCGGTGGCGCTCGGAAATATTTACTCTGCCATAAATTTTATGGGCAAGTGTATCTTTTTTGATCTTACAGGCGTAGGCTCCCAAACGCATGGTACCCCCTTTTTCAGTTACGCCTTTTTGGTTTTCCATCAAGTTGATTACGGGATGGGGAGTATCACGGTCCATCTCGTAGGAATGAGCACCTTCCAGGCCAAGAACGTTACGAGCAAATTCAATAACGGCCATTTGCATACCGAGGCATATTCCAAAGAAAGGAATATTGTTCTCACGCACATACCTGATCGCCTCAATCTTACCTTCAATACCACGCTCACCAAAACCCGGGGCAACCAGTACTCCATCAAGCTCAGATAGCTTTTCAACGGCATTTTCTGGTGTTAGTGACTCGGAGTGTATCCATTCAATGTTTACTTTACATTCATTGACCGCACCCGCATGAATGAAAGACTCCACAATAGATTTGTAAGCGTCGTGTAGCTCCACATACTTACCTACCAATGCGATTCTAACCGAGTTTTTTGGATTTTTGAATTTGGTAAGGAATGCTTTCCAGGTGTCGAGATCAGCATCCTGATCATTATAAATATCAAGCATGTACAACGCGCGTTGATCCAGGCGCTCCCTACGCATTAAGAGGGGTACGTCATAAATAGTCTCCGCATCCATTGCTTCGATGACCGAGTTCACCTGAACATTACAGAACAGCGCAATTTTTTTACGCAAATCGGTAGGAAGTGGATGCTCAGTACGGCATACCAGAATATCTGGTTGAATACCTGCTTCCTGCAACATCCGGACTGAATGCTGAGTCGGTTTTGTTTTGAGTTCACCCGCTGAGGTCAGGTAGGGAATCAAAGTCAGATGAATGATCAGAGTATCGTTTTCACCCAGCTCAAACTTAATCTGACGCACTGCTTCAATGAAAGGAAGGGATTCGATATCACCAACGCAACCGCCGATCTCGGTAATTACAACATCATAATCACCGCTCTCACCCAACAAAAGCATGTTTTTCTTAATTTCATCGGTGATGTGAGGTACGACCTGTACGGTCTTGCCGAGGAAATCACCCCGCCGTTCTCGCATGATTACGTTGTAGTAAATTCTTCCCGTTGTGACATTATTTGCTTGCGAAGTACGAACATTCAGAAAACGCTCGTAGTGTCCCAAATCAAGATCTGTCTCCGCTCCGTCGTCCGTTACATAGCATTCACCATGCTCGTACGGATTGAGTGTACCCGGATCAACATTTATGTAAGGATCGAATTTTTGGATAGTGACCGAAAGACCTCTTGATTGCAATAATTTGGCCAATGAGGAGGCAATAATTCCTTTGCCCAGTGAAGATGTAACGCCGCCCGTAACGAAAATGTACTTAGCGGTCTTTTGCCCTGAATAAGCCATAAGACGTTGCTTTTTTTTCTATGATTACGGGATTCAAAGGTACAGAAAAGCATTCAGAGTTTCGGGGTGATTTCCAGAAAATAACTTTGATTCAACCAGAAAATTAAACTACTATTGGTAATAAGTAGTTGATAATGAGATTATTTCAGGTCAATTATCCGTATTTCAATAAATAAATCAGCATTCTATTCAATTCTACGAGACCTTCCATTTGGATTCTGCCTTCAACATCCATCAAATTGCTCCACTGGTTATATTTTCAAATGAAAATTTGGAGTTCGCTTCACCTTACCTTCATCTAAAGAACTATTAACTATTCTACACCATAGCATAACCCGATCCTTTAAAACGAACTGGACTTGGCAGTAAAAAATCCAAATTTTTGAAAATTTCCGACCTTTTTATCAAAAAAATGCATTTTCGAACAAGTAAGTTAGGAGGCTAATAGAAGTAATGTATCTTTTCAGGATAGATGATCCTTAAAACTCTCGTATCCGAAGCTCTTGACCAATCGGAAAGTGTCATTTTTTTGCCAAATACCGATTGAAGGTAGGTTCACACCATTGAAGGTTGATGTTTTCACCATGGTGTAGTGAATCATATCTTCGAAAATAAGGCGATCACCAATTTCTAAGGGAGCGTCGAAAGAATAGTCCCCCATAAAATCACCGGCCAAACAAGTCATACCACCAAGGCGGTAGGTGGGTTTCCCTTCTACTGGTTCGTGGTGAGCCCCTATTATCTTGGGTTTGTAAGGCATTTCTAAGGTATCAGGCATGTGAGCGGCAAAAGAAACGTTCAGAATTGCTACCTGAATACCCTGACTATCCATGATATCAAGGACGGTAGAAACCAATGTTCCGGTACGCCAAGCGATGGCCGAGCCGGGTTCCAGAATTACTTCCAGATTATATGTTTCACGAATTCGCTGTATCAGCGCAATCAGTTTTTCGGTATCATAGCCTTCACGGGTCATCAGGTGTCCCCCGCCCATGTTGAGCCATTTTGCCTGATGCAGTAGATCCCCAAATTTTTCTTCGAATACCACTAAGGTACGTTCCAAGGTATCTGATCCATTTTCGCAAAGCGTATGAAAATGTAAACCCTCCACGCCTTCGGGAAGTGTAGCCCCAAATTTATCGTGCGTTTCTCCCAGACGGGAACCAGCTATACAAGGGTTATACATATCCGCTTCAACCTCTGAATATTGCGGATTTATCCGCACCCCAACCGAAACTATATCCGTTGGATTCTGCGTATTGTAGGCCTCTACCCTACCAATAAACCGCTGGTATTGGCTCAGGGTATTAAAAGTCAGGTGGGAACTGCGGCTAAGCACTTCCTCAAAATCTTCGTCTTGATACGCAGGGATGTAAGTATGAGCCTTGTATCCCATGTAGTCATTAACCAATTTAATTTCATTGAGCGAAGACGCCGTGGCTCCGCTGAGGTACTTACGCACAATAGGAAAAGCACTGTACATCGAAAAAGCTTTGAGGGCCAGAATGATCTTGCAACCCGCCGCTTTTTGTACCTTATCAATTAGTTGAAGGTTCGTATACAATAAAGATTCTTCCAGTACAAAGCAGGGAGATGGAATATTTTTAAAATCAACAGGCATTTCAAAAGGATTAAAGAATGAACAAACAATGATTCATTTGACAATGATTCATTATTTTTGGCACAAAAATAGGGTTTCCCCCGGCAAAAATTCTCACAAATTTTAAATTTAGAAATACTCCTACATGCCTTTCCTAGTACTTGACATTGAAATGACCGGACCAGAACCGGGTTGGAATGAAATTATTCAATTAGGCGCTGAGCTTTTTGATGATCAATGGAATGCCTTGGGTACTTACCTTCAAAATGTATACCCAGAAAACGAAGAGGCTTTTACCGCCAAAGCAGAAGAAATACACGGATTGTCCATGAGTGACCTGGAAGACGCCCCCATGATTTATGACGTTATTCCAGAGTTCGAATCTTGGATTAAATCCAAAACCAATGGTGCCCCCCTCCACCGTGTGGTAGTCTGCGGGCAAAGTGTGATTTATGACATCAATTTCCTGAAATTCGCCTACCAGAACGAAAAAATGAAATGGCCATTCTCTAACAAAATGATTGATCTTCATACCGTTTCGTATTTATTCTTTCAGATCTTGGAGAAAAATGGCAAATCAGTTCCCCGCTCTCTTAGCCTGGGTTCAGTATCGGCTTATTTTGGGTTTGAGAGGGAAGAAGATACGCATAATGCTCTCGAAGACGCCCAATTGACCGCCCGCTGTTTTAAAGAGTTCTTCAAAATGATTGACAGCCTAAAAATTGTGGAGTAGTGGCAACTTCCTAGATTTAGGGTAAACAGTTTGTGATTGATAATAACCCGAAAAAGTGGCTTAGGGTTATCTTTTTCCTCCACAAGGCCGATACGGTTCGAAAGCTGGGGCCTCTCCTGGTTTCCATCGGGGTATACGATCCTTGACTACCTCATTATTGAGTCTTGGCGGATCGGTGAAGATACCGACATGCGAAATATTTCGTTGGTTCACTCACCGTTGGGATTTGTTATTTCTTTGTTGCTGGTTTTTCGTACCAATACTGCTTACGACCGTTGGTGGGAAGGACGTAAACAGTGGGGAATGCTCGTCAATACTAGTCGCAATCTAGCGTTGAAACTCGATACTCTACTCGGAGAAAACCAAGAGGAAGCAAAACAATTTTTTCAGGCAATGATCCCTAATTTTGCCTTTGCCCTCAAAAACCACCTTCGGAAGAGCTACAAACCAAGCGAATTTAAAGATAGCGATAGTTTCAAAAAAAATGTTCTGAAACCTGAATAACACGTACCCCTGCAAATTTCTACCGCTATATTCTCCAAAAGATTAAGCTCACAAAAACAAGGCGTTTTACTATCCGACCGTCTTCTGCTACTAAATACAGAGATCAATTCTTTGATGAATGTCTGCGGGGCTTGTGAACGAATCAAAAATACGCCCGTTCCATTTTCTTACAGCTCTTTTTTTAAAAATTCATTTTTCTCTATTGCGTCTCCCTGCCACTAGGGTGTATTTTCAGCCTGCATTATCTGGTTATACCCTTTGTCGTTTTTGCTTTTTACACCCTAGGTAGTCTGGAAATAATTGCGAAGGAAATTGAAGACCCATATTGGTCAGGATACAAATGACCTACCAACCGACACCATCTGCCGCACTAGTAAGCTCTCGGTGGTACAGGTTCTAAACAAGAAAGTGGCACAATCAGCTTGATCTGATTGTGCCACTTAACTACTATAAACAGGCTGAAAGACTATCGGGAAACTTTTTCGAAGTAGTAGTTAAGTACCGACTCGGCATGTTTGTTTTGCGGAGAGAATGGATCCCTCGCTTTCTTTTCCGAACCCAAGCCCGGAAACCATTTCCACACAAATCCACCGGCCATCCACTCTTTACTCCATACTTCCTCAAAGAGGGCTTTGTAAGCTTCGGCCTGTAATTTTTCGTTTTCGGGTTGATCCCGATCTGACTCCCACGGACGGCGTGTTGCGTAGTCAGAACTGACGTACCCAAATTCTGTAAAGAGAATGGGCTTTTGCACCGAACGGGCAACTTTCTCCATTTCTTTTACGTGGGTTTGCCAACCTTTCCGCAAAGCATCCAAATCGGGAGATCGTTCCTCGGATAATGGAAAATAGGCATCTACCCCTACATAATCTAATTCTTTCCAAAAGGGTACAAGTTGGTAGGAATCCCAATTCTCGGCGTAGGTGAGTGGCCCTTTGTAAATTTGCCTAATCTCTTTAATGATCCTCGACCAAAACTCCGGTCTCTCTTTGACAAATGTCTGCATTTCGGTGGCGATGCAGTAGAGATCCACATTGGTACTATCGGCTATTTCTGCAAAATGAAGCAAGTAGTCTCCGTATTTCTTTTCAAAAACTTGCCAATCTACCTCGGTAGTTAAATTAAAATGCCCCGTGAAAGTACCGTGCCCAATCCACATGTGAGGCTTCAACATTACTTTAAGGCCTTTTTGATGGGCCATTTCAATACAATGAGCCACTCCGTTCGGAGATTCTCCCCACCATTTCCATTTATTATCCCGGCCGTACATAAAATTCGGGCTCCCAGTCTCACAAAACCCATAGGGCATCAACGAAACCCACTCCGCATTGAGCTGCTTCACGGGTAAATAACAGGTATCGGAAAGCGAATCCCGGGGAGCCACAAAAGAAACCCCTTTCAGCTTTTGCCCCTGATAATTGAAGGGTTTTTCCGTAAATGACGAACACGCCCCTACCCCAGCGAGCAGCGCTATCGAAGCCACTACTTGAAGTTTTTGAATTAAGTTTATGCTCAACATTTTTTCCATTCCACAAGTTAATCAATTCTGAATCAGGAATATTACACTAAAAATAAAACCAATTTACCCAAGAAATTGATTAAGGTAATTCCGGCTGGTGAGAATAGCGGACTTTACATCGGTAATGTCGGCCTCATAAGCCTTGTCTTCTACCTCAATAACCACGGCTCCCCGGTACCGAACATCCGTCAGGGCCGCAAAGAAGCCCCGCCAGTTGACGTCACCTAAGCCGGGTAGTTTGGGAGAATGGTACTCCAATGGATTAGCCATTATTCCCACCTGATCCAGTTTATCTTTGTATACTTTTACGTCTTTGAGGTGGATGTGGTGCAGTCGGTCACTGAATTGATAAATCGGTTTCACTTCGTCCATCATTTGCCATACCATGTGCGATGGATCGTAGTTTAACCCCAAGGCCCTGCTGGGAATAATTTCAAACATCCTGTTCCATACCGATGGACTAATGGCCAAATTTTTACCGCCGGGCCATTCATTATTGGTAAAAAACATAGGACAGTTTTCAATCCCAATCAACACGTTATTTTCCTCGGCTACCTTTATGATTCCCGGCCATATATCCGCAAATAAGGCCAGGTTATCCGTAATATTCTTAGACGTATCTCTGCCAATAAAAGTATTAACCACCGGCACGCCTAGTTTGGCAGCGGCCCTGATCACTTCTTTGATATGTTCCACATAAAATTCCGATTTTTCTTTGTCAGGATCAAGCGGGTTGGGGTAGTAACCCAAGCCAGAAATGGATATCCCAGCCGTTCTAAGCGTGTACTTAATATCGGCAATCCGTTGGTCAGTTAGGTTATTAACATCAATATGACTGACGCCAGCATACCGGCGGGTGTCGGAGTTATCAGTAGGCCAACACATTACCTCTACGCAAGAAAATGTATGCTCAGCGGCGAAATTGACGACATACTCGAAGCTAAAATCAGCTAGAATCGCACTTACAAAACCTAGTTTTAACATTTTAGTCTGTTTTTTAAGGTGATTATTTAGGAATCTGGGTTGAAATAACGGGGGAATAGCCGACAGAGTAAACCAAACCATTGTCTGCAAAAGTCGTTCAATTTAAAATTATCACGATAATATTGTCCATTTTTTACGGAGACTCATCAAACCCCACGACCGCTCATCCCTACCTGATATTGAAAAATCGGCCAAGGTTTAGTAATATTGGTTAAACTTCACCCGTATTTCGTCCTTCAAAGCACCTGCTACCATTGATTTGCATGAAATGGTAAAATAGTAGGTATTGAACAACATTTAACACGTAATTATCATGGCAGAACCAGAAAAAAGTTTGGGCAAGAAAATCATGGGGTTCTTCATCAAAGAAGCCGAAGAATCAAAACAAGGTACTAAATCAACCTCGACACCACCGTCGGTTGAAAAAGCTACCCACGCTATGCCCCAACCCCAAGCCATGAATAATGGCGTGGTAAACTCGGCGGGTACGGCTACCGTAGACCGCAAGTTTGTGGACCATTTTGTTAAACTGCTGGAAAAGTCAAATCAACCAGGCCATGATTACTTTGAGTTCAAACAAGCGCTCAAAAGCATGGAAGGGTTGGGCCTCGACGAACAAAAACAATACTTGGCCTCTTGGGCAAGTTTTAAAGCGATGGGCGGTTTTTCGGATGCCAGTGTCCTGGCTGAGTCAGCAAACCACTATGTGAAGGTACTTGATCAGGACCGGATTAGCTTCCTCAAAGATGTTCAAAAAGCGATCGATGATCGGGTGGGAAGCCTCAACCAAGAACTCAACACGTTGCAAGATGATACGAAAGCTTACGCCAAGCAAATAATGGAGTTACAGGAAAAAATCAACTCTAATGGTCAACGAGTCACAACCATTAATGGCGAAATTCAGGAACAGAGCCAGAAGATTAATGAAAACCGTGATAGCTATGATATCACCTATCAAAGCTTCGTAGAACAGCTGAATTCCGATATTTCCAAAATCAAAACCTTCTTAAAATAAACTTTCCTATACCTAACTATTTACTAAATGGCAACTACTGACTTTTCTCAAATTGGTGGCTCACAAGATGATCATAAAAGCTCCTACTGGTCAAAACCAGAAGGTATTACGTCTTTACTTTTTATGGGCGGAGTTGGCGCTTTACTACTATATTACTGGAACATAATCGCCGTTTTCCTAATTGAAGTAACTCAGAACACCCTGTATCTTGGACTTCTACTGGCCGCTCTGGCGGGACTGATCTTCTTATTTACCAGCAAAGATGTACGCACCGCGGTGTTTTTCCTATTCAAGACCTTGATGCGGAAGATCACCGGAACGATTATTAAACTCGACCCCATCGCGATCATGAAGATTTACGTCAGCGACCTGAAAGATAAGCGGGAAAAGATGCAGGGACAGATAAACCAGCTGGCGGGGCAACTGGTAAAACTGAATAAGAAGATCAATGAAAACAATGTGTCAATCAAACAAAAATTTGCCGAAGCCAACAAGGCCACGGAGTTGTCGCACAAACCCGGTATGCGGGAGACCGCTCAATTGGCTACCATTGAAGGGGCTGGTTTGCAGGAAATGAACGAAAAGCTTTTCCCTCTTCAACGAAACATGAAGACCATTTTGGAATTCATGGAAAAGGTCAATACGAGCGCTGACTTTATCATTAAGGAAACTGAGATAAAAGTAAAGCTTAAAGAAGTTGAGTATCAGATTGTAAAAGAAAGCTCGAATGCTCTCCGAACCGCCATCAGTATTTTCAAAGGCAATCCGGATAAGAAATTCTACTTTGACGAGTCGATGGAGTATATCCAGGATGACATGAGCCGTAAGCTGGGTGAAATGAAGCGCGCCATGGACCTTTCCATGGACTTTATTAATGGCGTGGATGTTCAGAACGGAATACTTTCTGATAAGGGACAAAAAATGCTGGAAGCTTACAATCAAGGGGAGTTTACTCTGATAAATTTGGATGCAACTGATCCGATACCTCAGACCATCCAGTTAAATCCACCCAAAGACTCCAATTACCGTGGCTTACTAGATTAAATTTAGTACCGAACCGTTTTCTCACATTTCTATCATTCATTAACTACCATGAAAAGACTTACCGTTGCCGGACGTTTATTGATCACCGCACTCATTATGGGGGGATTATTTGCTGGCTATAAATATTTAGGAGGAGAAGAAGCACTCCAAACCGTTGCGGGGGAAGCGCAGACCGAATCTACTGAGTCGCCGTATAAGGTACCCGAACCAACGACTACCTCGGCCACCTCCGAGACTTCTGACAATTACGCGTCGGACGTTGTTAGTTCTCCGTTTGCATACACCGCCCCCGAACCCGTGAATGGCACGCTAAAAGGAGTGGTTGAATTAGGCGCGAGCGGATTTAATTCCTTTGTGATTAGTGTGGATACCCAAAAGCGCTGGAAATTGCAAAAGGCTGAATTTGGGAATAGCCTCGTCACCGAAAATATGGCCACGGACCAAGATATCCGGATTGGACTTAAAAAATATATCGGTGGAATGCTCGACTACGGCGTAAGCGGCAGGAACATCCATTTTGTGATTAGTTCGGGTGCCGCCAAGGCCGACGTAACGTCAAAGATCACCCGGGCGCTAAAATCGTTGGGCTATCTAGTCAATCAAGTTACGCCCGAAAAGGAAGCCCAATTGGCCCTTAAATCGGTTTTGCCCTCTCAGTATGAGCAGAAAGCATTTGTGACGGATATCGGCTCAGGAAACACCAAACTTTCCTGGATTGAAAATGGACAGGTGAAAGGATTGGAAACCTTCGGTGCCAAGTATTATCAGGATGGAGTTGACGACGCTAAGGTATATTCCGACGTGTCTTCGCTCGCCAAGCGCATCCCTACTGACCTCCGTAAGACTTGTTTTATTATTGGGGGAGTTCCCTTTGAAATGGCCAAGGAGGTTAGAAACGGTAAGGAAAGATATACTGTCTTGAACGCTCCACAGGCTTACAAACTAGAAAATGCCAAGTCAAAGGCCGGTATCAATATTTACAAGGCAATTGCTGATGCCACCGGCACCACTCAGTTTGTGTTTGACTGGGACGCCAATTTTACCATCGGTTTCTTGCTCGGACTGCCTTAATTTTTCACGCGCAACAAAGGGGACGGTTTTTCGAATCGTCCCCTTTTGCATGGTACCTTAACTCTTGATTAATACCAATCCCATTCTTTCTTGACTCATGACCCTCCAAGATCTTTACCATCAATTTGGAAATTATTCACTCTATCTGGCGGGTTACTTCGCGGCCGTACCGCTCATTGCCTGGATGTTAGGATACCTTGCCTACGGGAGTCAAAGAGTCACGACCTGGGCTTGGGTCTTTGCGGTACTCGTGTACCTGACCTGCGTTCCCGGAGTATTTGCCATCACCCTAAATGTGTATCTGTTCTTGTTTGAGAGGCAAAGTATCTGGCAGGTCAATCTAGTGATGCAATTTCTTCCTATCCTTTCGATGGTCCTTACCTTGGTACTTATCAAAAAGAAAATACCCTTCGAACGCATCCCCGGATTCGATCAGATTGCTGGCTTTCTTATCCTCATTACCTGCTTGATGGGAATCATGTGGGTACTTGACCGCCTTCGCCTCATTGCCTTTACTTACGTTCCTTTTTCTTATCTCGTCTTGGGCTTTATTGCGCTACTTTTGTTAATTCGGTATGCATGGAGTAAATTGTTCTAGAAAGCCATGCAATCATAAACCACTTACAAAATAAAGGTGCGTTCACTAAATGCTACTACGTTGTTTCATCATAAGTCTATCACTGTTCCTGGGAGGTTGTAAGCAAGAAAACCCACTCGTCAATACCTGGAAAATATCCCGCATTTCCTACTCGCCCAGTGGGTTAGCTACTCCGGAATCACTAGAAAATAGTCGAAAAATCGAGGCCCAAAGTCAGGTGCTGGCTAATTCAACGTTTTCACTCTATAATGGTGACCACTGTGCTTTCTTCTCCACCCGTACCCCATTTCGGCAGGGTACCTGGGGCATGGATGACAATACATTAAGTCTTCAATTAAAAATCAATACGCTCCCCTACTATTTTGAAGTAGTTGATTTAGATGATCAGACACTTATTCTGACCCTATTGGATGATAACCTGACGGACGGAGAAATCACACTCTTGTGCCAGAAAAGTAATCAGTACCAGTACAAGGACCTTGACCTATTAGCGCCCAAACAGAACCTATGGCGAGTAAAGCCGACAAAAAAAGAAACCAAGGAACAGATCAAAGCACGAACCATGAAGCACCTCGACTACCTGATCCAGTACTTTTCTTGTGTTGAAGAAAACAAGCAAAATTATTTCGAAACCGGAATCATCAGTTCCCCCTTTGTTTTTTACTCACACGGTTTGGGGCTCAGTAAAAAAACTGCCTTCAGCAGGCGTTGGCAGGAAGGTTTTTACGACGAAACCGACGCTCTGGTAGGATACGAATACCTCAAATTAGCGATTCGAACGGTGAAGAAATTCCCGAGGGCAGAAACCTTGACGAAGGAGTACTTATTGGCTTTCAAACAAATGAGAACTTATTTTGATCAATAAATACTACACACAACTACAAGTCACGGAGGAGCAAAAGGCCTGCGCTCGACAGCTTGTAGAGCACTCATTGGCCCATCACCGGGTAGCCAATATTTGGGACAAATCTTCCGACCGAAAAGGCCTGACGAGAATGCTACGCTTTACCGAGAGCTTGGGAGAAGTAATTTTTGCCGACGTTTACCAGCTACCAAGGCCGCAGCGATCGTTTGGCGCCACCGATGGTCAGGACTGGGGCCAGGATTTTGTGCTCCGGACCGCTGAAAACTTCTTTTCACTTGATATCAAATCAATGAAGCGGCAAAGTGGCACACTCGGGGAAGATTACGTATTAAACATCCCTTCGTCCCAACTTCACAAACCAAATTCCCGAACAACTCATTACTTTTGCCTGTCGCTCCATCAATCCGAGTCAGAGGGAACCATCGCCTCCTTACTCGGATTCGTGGACAAATCAGCGGTAGAAGAGGGCCGTTTGGGAACGTTGTATCCGGCTGGCACGAAACGAACCAGGGCTAATAAGTCGGAGTTCATGTTTCAGGAGAATACCTACGAAATACATTTTGGCGATATCAGTTCACCGACCATTACTGAGTTTATGAAACATATGAAGGGATTCAAGGTATGCAAACTACACCCGCCTGCTCTTAAGAAGAAATAGTAACAAAAAACTCATTACCCTCCGTATCGGATTTTAGAAGTAATTATGGCATCGCTGACTCGAATATATGACCGAAAAAAACTCCTTGGACAAGTATACACCCCCGCGCACATTGTTGATAAAATACTGGATGAAGTAGGGATGACTTCGGATCACTTTTTAGGCAAAAAAGTACTTGATCCTGCCTGCGGTGATGGTCGGTTTTTGGTTTCGGTGGTTCAAAGAATTATCGAGATCTCACCTACTGACTCTCTAAAAAAGAATTTGGAGGTGGTTTATGGATGGGATATTGACGCCGAAGCTTTGGAGTTATGCCGCGCCGCCCTCGATAAGGAAATAGCCTCGGTTGGCATTTCGGTCGATTGGAAACTATTCCACCGAGATGCCTTACTCCAATGGCAGACGCGCCCCGGCAACTTTGACTACATTATCGGTAATCCACCCTATATAAGAATTCAGAACCTGCCGAAGAATCAACGAGTTTACCTTCAGGAACACTACACTTTTTGCAAATCAGGCTCGACAGATACCTACGTGGCTTTTTTTGAACTAGCCAACCACCTACTGAATACCACGGGGGTTTGTGGGTACATTACCCCAAATTCTTACTTCTTTTCTGAAACCGCCCGCCCTTTACGCCAGTTTTTTCAGGTGAACCGAAACCTACTCCTCATAACCAACTTTGGTTCGTTTCGAGTATTTGAAAATACAGGCACTTACGCCGCGATCACCGTTTTTAACAAAAAACAACAAGCTGATTTTCGGTACGAGCTAAGCAATGCCTCCTATGAGTACAAGGGCAGAGTCATTGATTTTCAGGAACTAGCTAATTTTGACCTTTGGCAGCTCTCTATTTCCCCTCCTTCCATCACAACCAATCGATCTGTTCGGTTAGGTGATATTTGTAAAATCTCCGTGGGAATTACCACCCTCAGCGACAAAGTATTTTTGTTCACCATCCTTGATACCCTTTCAGTTACCCACGTGAGGGCTGTCTCTAAGCTTGGAGTGGTGGCTATTCTTGAAAAATCCATATTAAAACCGGTAATAAAAGCTTCCAGAATAAAACCCGGGCAGGAATCAACAACGGAATATATCCTGTTTCCTTACCGGAAAAATTCGGAAGGAAAGAATACCATCCTCCCCGAAGAAATACTACGAGCCGACTATCCTTGTACCTACCAATACCTGATATCGCAAAAGTCAAAGCTCGACAAAAGAGATAATGGAAAAAAGAACCCGGTAAGTTGGTACGCGTTCGGGAGAGCACAGAGTCTAGATTCGGGATTTGGGAGAAAAATTGTTTTTTCTCCCATGAACAAGACTCCTACCTTCGTACTAGCCAAAAACCCCGAAGCGACGGTGTATTCCGGTTATTTCATAAAGTATGCAGGAAACCTTGAAAAACTTCTTCCTCTTCTCAATTCCGAGGACATGGCCAGCTACATACAAATTGCCGGACGCGATTTTCGGGGAGGATGGAAAGGGTACAGTAAGAAAATAGTAGAAAATTTCTTAATCGATACCGCTTTGTTGAACAGCTAGGATCGCCGTTGCCAGCCTGCCTGTTATTTTTTGTGCGCAAATCAACTTTAACCAATCTTTACGACCTTTGTAAGGTATGTATTATTCGAAATCGTAACATTGAATGAAAAAAGTACTATTTATTGATCGGGACGGAACGATCATCGTAGAGCCGCCAACAGATTTCCAGGTTGACTCCCTAGAAAAGCTAGAATTCTTACCCAAAGCCATCTCCAACCTCCGCCGGATAGCCGAGGAAACAGATTTTGAATTGGTGATGGTAACCAATCAGGATGGACTTGGTACCAACTCTTTTCCCGAAGACACCTTCTGGCCAGCTCAGAACAAAATGCTAAAAATACTGGAAGGAGAAAATATCCACTTCACGGCTATCCATGTAGACCGTACTTTCCCGCACGAACAAGCCCCTACCCGCAAGCCCGGAACAGCCCTCTTGAATCAATATTTTGACGGATCTTATGATCTAGCCAATAGCTACGTTCTCGGCGATCGCATTACTGACGCCCAATTAGCGGTTAATTTAGGCTGTAAGGCTATCTACATAGCAGAGGCATTACCCACAGAAGGTATCAGTAAAGAAGTTGATGAAGCTATTTTGTTGGTTTCGTCTGACTGGGACGCCATATACGAACACATTAAACTTCCTTCCCGGACTGCCACCATTCAGCGCAATACCAAAGAGACTGAAATAAGGATCGAACTCAACCTGGATGGTAGTGGACGCTCGGCAATTCATACCGGTTTAGGTTTTTTTGACCACATGCTCGATCAGTTGGCCCGGCACTCCGGGGCAGACTTAAAAATTGAGGTAAAAGGCGACTTACATATCGACGAGCACCACACCATTGAAGACACTGCTTTGGCCCTTGGCGAGGCCTACCGGCAAGCACTTGGTGATAAGCGAGGTATTAGCCGGTATGGTTTTTTACTACCCATGGACGAAGCTCTGGCCCAGGTAGCCATCGATTTCTCCGGCCGCCCTTGGATGGTTTGGGATGCGGAGTTTAAACGGGAGAAAATCGGAGAAATGCCCACGGAAATGTTTCACCACTTCTTCAAGTCTTTCTCTGACACCTCTCTTTCTAATCTAAACATAAAAATCGAGGGTCAAAACGAGCATCACAAGATTGAAGCAATCTTCAAGGCGTTTGCAAAAGCAATCAAGATGGCCGTCAAACGAGATTTGAAAGCACTCGATATACTGCCTTCTACCAAGGGAGTTTTATAATAAATTCACGTAAAGGTTCGTCCTTAACGTAATCTGTTTGTATTTTTGTGAAAACAGAATTATTTCAATTAAAGCGATAGAGTTATGTTCATGACAATTGTTGCTCTTGTATTTTATGCTGTACTTCTAGGTTCAGCGTTTATGGTTGGCCGTTGGCTGGAAAAGCACGAGAAAAGTTACAAGAGATAAGAATATGATCCGGGGAAAATAACACAAGGTTACTTTCCCCGGTTTTCCGTACTTACAGTAACTACTATTAATGAAAAATCTATTCTTTATCATATTACTCGGTATTTGTATGGCCAGTGCCTTCGCTGGCGGAAGCAAATATCTTTATGATATAGATACTGAACTAGTCGAGAATTGTGAAACCTCCGATAGTAACGAAACCAACCCCAATCCGATAGTTTCGTTATTCAACAATTCCCTTGCCGACAACGGCCCATCATTTGCGTATACGCTACCTAGTGCCGCTTTTGACCATCTACCTTTACCGGGCAGTACCTTCAACCTTGACTGCTTTACACCTCCACCAGATTTCGCTATTTTTTCGTAACTTATTAATAATCTGACATTTAGGAAAATAAATGTTTTTGTAACTTTTTCCATGCACAGGTTCAATCCACAAACTGGATTAAAATAATAATCATACGCCTTTTCTAATATCTACCTTTCTTTCAACCCAGGCCACTATATCCTTGTTTTGAAAGAAAATATAGTACGTTAACCTACCAATTTAAACTTGAAAGTACAATGCCACAGACCTATCAAAACCTATTCGATAACAATAAAAAATGGGTAGATCAGATGAATGAATCTGAGCCCGGCTTTTTTGATAGACTTTCAAAAGGCCAGCAACCCCAGTTTCTTTGGATTGGCTGTTCGGACAGCCGCGTACCCGCCAACGAAATAACGGGCACATTACCCGGCGAAGTGTTTGTACACCGCAATATTGCCAACATGGTAATCCATACCGATATGAGTATGCTTAGCGTACTCGACTACGCGGTAAATGTACTCGAAGTGAAGCATATCATTGTCTGTGGCCACTATGGCTGTGGGGGTGTAAATGCGGCCATGGGTAATAAGTCAGTGGGTCTTATTGACAATTGGCTGCGCCACATAAAAGACGTTTACCGATTATACAGAGACGAGTTGAACGCTATTCTGGATATAAAAGAACGTAGCAACCGCCTGGTAGAATTGAACGTTCAAGAACAGGTCATGGACCTGGCTAAAACCTCGATTATTCAGAATGCCTGGTCACAGGGTAAATCTCTCCAATTACACGGCGTTGTGTACGACCTGAGTAACGGGCTACTCGTTGATCTAAAATTGCTGACAAGTAACTCCGACAATATCGAAGGTCCTTATTTATTCGAATTACCCCAGGTTGTTTAATCAACGTCGATCGAAATAAATTTCTGAACAAATAACTCGAAAATGGCCATTAACAAAAATAATCTATTTGCAAACTTAAAGTATGATCTCCCCGCAGGCCTGGTCGTTTATCTGGTGGCGTTACCTCTTTGTTTAGGAGTAGCACTAGCCTCTACCGGCCGAACTGATCTACTTTTTTCGGGAATTATAGCCGGAGTAGTGGGAGGCATACTAGTTGGAGTATTGAGCGGTTCCTCCCTTGGAGTTTCAGGCCCAGCCGCCGGATTAGTCGTTATTGTCCTGGACGCCCTTGATACGTTAGGAAGTTTTGAGGCCTTTTTGCTAGCGGTGGTAATAGCGGGTGTAATACAAGTAATTGCTGGATTTCTAAAAGCAGGTATTATCGGATATTATTTCCCCTCCTCCGTCATTAAAGGTATGCTAGCGGCAATTGGTATCACGCTGGTTCTGAAAGAGATACCCCATATATTTGGGTACGATAAAGATTTTATTGGTGACGATGCCTTTATCCAAAAAGACGGTCATAATACATTCAGTGAGCTCTACTATTCCGTTCGGTATAGTCAAATCGGTGCCATCATCATCTCCTTGATATCCATTGGACTCTTGCTGCTTTTCGACCGGCCTTTCATGAAGAGAATTCAGCTTTTCCGTTTTTTGCCGGGAGCCCTCTTTGTGGTTTTGCTCGGCATTGTGATTAATCAGCTATTTATAGGTTTCAAACCTGATTGGGCGATGTCAGGAGAGCACCTGGTACAGCTGCCAGTAGCATCTACTCCGGCGGAGTTTATCGGATTTCTAAAATTCCCGGATTTTTCGTTTATCACCAACCCAAATGTCTACACCATAGCGCTTACACTTGCCATTGTGGCCAGTTTGGAAACGCTATTATCCGTGGAGGCCACCGATAAGCTTGACCCGTTGAAGCGTAATACGCCCACTAATCGCGAGTTGAAAGCACAAGGGGTAGGTAATATCGTTTCAGGTTTACTCGGAGGACTTCCGGTTACTCAGGTAATCGTAAGAAGCTCGGCCAATATTGCCTCCGGTGGTAAGTCTAAAATGGCAACCATTTTTCACGGTTCCATTTTATTGCTATCCGCCGTTATTATTCCTTTCTACCTCAACTTGATACCACTTGCTTCCTTGGCTGCTATCCTGTTACTCGTGGGATATAAGCTTTCCAAGGTATCGTTGTACCGAGGGATGTATAAGCTGGGCTGGAACCAATTTACCCCGTTTATAGTCACGGTTGTTGCCATCTTGGTTACTGATTTACTGAAAGGTATTGCTATTGGTATGGTATTCGCGGTCTATTTTATTCTTCGTAAAAACTATCAGAATTCTTACTACTACAACAAAGAAAATGGTGAAGTAGATGCGGATGATGTGGTTACCTTGCATTTGTCGGAAGAAGTTTCATTTCTCAACAAAGGAAGTATTGGGAACTCACTCGATAAAATCCCAAATAATTCAACGGTAATCATTGATGGATCAAAGTCCGTATTTATTGATTATGACGTGTTAGAAATAATCCAGGATTTCAAAAACCACACGGCACCTTCCCGGAATATTACCGTGAAAACAGTAAGTATACCAGGAGTAGAAGCGGTTGGAGAACACTAAGAAAATTATGCTTACAGTAACGAAAGCGAAGGATTAGTTTCCTTCGCTTTCGTTACTGTATACCGTGATGACAACAATTGAATCGGTGAATCTACATATTCCGCCGATATTGTCCACCAGCCTTATACAACCTGGAAGAGAGCTGCCCCAACGTACAGACCTTAGTAGCTTCCATCAACGCTTCAAAGATATTTTCGTTGATCAACGCCTTCTCAAATAATTCGTCGAGCGCTTCTTTTGCTTCTGGCTGATTTTTCTCTTGAAATGCCGCTTTGGACTTTACCGCATACTGCTTTTCAACATCATTCGCCCGAATTACTTCCTTGGGTAAAGCCGTGGGAGATCCGTCCGGATCGAGGAATGTATTAACGCCAATAATGGGCAATTCTCCCGTATGCTTTTTCATTTCGTACTCCATCGATTCATCCTGAATCTTACCGCGTTGGTACATCCGTTCCATGGCGCCTAACACTCCGCCCCGTTCGTTGATGCTCATAAACTCACGATACACAGCCTCCTCCACCAAATCGGTCAATTCTTCTACGATGAAGGAGCCTTGCAACGGATTTTCGTTTTTGGTAAGTCCAAACTCCTTATTGATGATCAGCTGAATGGCAACCGCCCGACGAACGCTCTCTTCGGTTGGCGTTGTAATCGCTTCATCGTAAGCATTAGTGTGCAAAGAGTTACAATTATCATAAACTGCCAACAAGGCTTGCAGCGTTGTCCGGATATCATTAAAGGCGATTTCCTGAGCGTGCAAACTCCGTCCGGACGTCTGAATGTGGTATTTCAGTTTTTGGCTTCTTTCATTACCCTTGTACTTAAACTTCATCGCTTTTGACCAGATTCGACGAGCCACTCGTCCAAGTACCGTATACTCAGGGTCCATACCATTGGAGAAGAAAAAAGACAGATTGGGGGCAAAGTCATCAATCTTCATGCCCCTTGACAGGTAGTACTCCACAAAGGTAAAACCATTCGAGAGGGTAAAGGCCAACTGGGATATGGGGTTCGCCCCCGCTTCGGCAATGTGATAGCCCGAAATGGAAACAGAGTAAAAATTCCGGACTTGATTTCGGACAAAGTACTCCTGAATGTCCCCCATCATCCGGAGGGCGAATTCTGTGGAAAATATACAGGTATTCTGCGCCTGATCCTCTTTCAATATATCTGCCTGAACCGTACCTCGTACAGCATGTAAGGTATCAGCCTTAATCTTAGCGTACACCTCCGCCGAAAGTAGCTGATCGCCCGTAGTACCTAGTAGTAACAAGCCTAAGCCATCACTACCTTCCGGTAAATTTTTAAGGTATTCTTCTGAGAGGGTGCTATCAAAAGGTTTCAACCAACCTTCGGCAATACCTTTCTCAACTCCACCCTGTTTTTGAATGTATAGTTCGCATTGTTGATCGATCGCTGCGTTCAGAAAAAAACCAAGCATCATAGGGGCAGGCCCGTTGATCGTCATGGATACGGACGTAGAAGGCGAGCAAAGGTTAAAGCCAGAGTACAAGATTTTCGCATCATCCAGTTTACAGACATTTACCCCCGAATTACCCACCTTCCCATAAATATCTGGCCGGTAATCGGGATCTTCTCCGTAAAGGGTTACTGAATCGAAAGCCGTGGACAAGCGCTTGGCCTCCATACCTTGAGATAGGTAATGAAAACGACGGTTGGTTCTTGCTGGCCCACCTTCACCGGCAAACATGCGGGTTGGGTCCTCCCCTTCTCGTTTCAACGGAAATACCCCAGCCGTGTAAGGAAAATCACCCGGTACATTTTCCTTTAATAACCACCGTAAAATATCACCCCAATCGCTATACTGGGGTAATGACACCTTGGGAATTTTGAGCTTGGATAAAGTTTCGACGTACAACTCCTGTTCAAAAACCTTGTCGCGAACTTTGTATTGGTATACTGGCTGCGTGTAGATCCGCTTTAATTCAGGCCAATGATCCAGTTTTTTCTTGCACTCGTAGTCTAGTTGGGAATTGAGTTCCTCATAAATTGGGCGTACTACTTCATCGACTGTTTTTTGATTCTTTCCCTTCTGGTTTTCCAGAATTTCCAAGGTACCATGTAGTTGGTAGAGCTTGGTGGCTAACTTGGTTTGTTCTCCCACAAACTCTTCGTACAAACGGGCCTGATCGACAATCTCAGCAAGATACCGGCTCCTATCCGCCGGAATAATCGTGACCGGTTCCTTCGGTGTTAATAGCTCTTCTTTCGAAGTAGTAACGGATGGTTTAGTGGACTTCTGTTTGAGCAGACTAATTAAATACTCGTAAACGGTATCCATTCCCTGATCGTTGAATTGGGAGGCAATGGTTCCAAAAACAGGTAGATCTTCGTCCGCGATATTCCACTCGTTATGGTTTCTACGGTATTGTTTTCGGACGTCTCTTAATGCATCGAGTGAGCCCCTTTTTTCAAACTTATTCACCGTAATTACATCCGCGAAATCGAGCATATCAATTTTTTCTAATTGGGTAGCAGCACCGTATTCGGCGGTCATTACGTACAGGCAAACATCAGCAAATTCGGTAATTTCGGTATCTGATTGTCCTATTCCGGATGATTCAAGAATAATGAGATCGTATCCTGACAATTTACAAAGCGCAATAGCTTCCTTGACATGCTTACTCAAACTCCTATTACCTCCCCGAGTGGCCAAAGAGCGCATAAAAACCCGTCCATCCTGGAACTCCGGGTTCAATGAATTCATTCGTATCCGGTCGCCCAGTAACGCCCCACCTGACTTCCGCTTTGTTGGGTCAACTGATAAAACGGCAACCGTTGAAGCATCACTTGCCATAAGGTACCTCCTAATCAGCTCGTCTACCACGGATGATTTCCCAGCTCCCCCGGTGCCGGTAATTCCCAACACCGGAGTTTTTAAACTAGAATCCAACTCTGATGATTTTAGTGAGACTACCTTAGCCAGTTTTTGGGGGCTATTTTCGGCAAGGGTAATGAGTCGAGCTAGTGAGCCCGCAGTATTTTTCCCTTCCTCCTGAAAAGGCGGGGTTGGTTCTTGCCAATCCAATTCAAAATCACATTGGGACAGTAGTTCATCAATCATTCCTTGCAGACCCATGGTGCGGCCATCGTCCGGGGAATAAATTCTGGTAATACCGTATTGGTGAAGCTCTTGTATTTCTTCCGGCAGGATGGTACCACCGCCACCGCCAAAAACTTTGATATGCCCGGCATTTTTTTCTTTCAAAAGGTCGTATACGTACTTGAAAAATTCCAGATGTCCTCCCTGATAACTGGTAATGGCAATTCCCTGAACGTCTTCCTGGATTGCGGTTTCGACAATTTCGAGGGCGGATCGGTTGTGTCCCAAATGTATTACCTCAGCTCCGGACGATTGCATGATACGGCGCATAATATTGATGGCAGCGTCATGCCCATCAAAAAGGCTCCCCGCAGTTACTAAACGTATATGGTTTATAGGTTGGTAAATGATTGTATTTTCCTGACTCATGTTTATTGATATTTATGATATTGTATTTAATTAAGTGGAATAGCGATTGCGAAACAGCAAAAACTTTATTTATTCACCTGATGTCTTACAAAAATACAATTATAGAATTAAAAACGAAGAGAAGAAGGTAATAGGAGAGACACTTGTGTGGAAGTGCTACATTTGCTCCACATTAACTTTAGACAGTGAATCGATAGACTTGCCGAGACTGGTCATTAAAGTGTGTCTACTACCTTAGTAATATGAAGGAATCAAAGCAAACACTCGAAGAGTTATTTAGTGACCCTGAACTGGGCGGACGTTCTGAAAGAATTACTTTACAACAAACAGGGCTTATTAGGGAAAGGGAGTCCCTTTACTGAACTTCTTTAGAGTATGGTAGATACCATGTTAAACGCGGAGATCGACACCTATTTAAAGGAAGAACAGACCTCCGGATCAAAGAACAAGCGAAATAGTAAAACACGGAAAAGGGTAATCAGCGATTTGGGTATGCTCCATGTATCGACCCCTCGTGACCGTAATGGTGATTTTGAGCCTTAGCTAATTGGCAAACGAGAACATGAGCTAAGCAGCGGTTTGAACGGACAAATACTGGTCTTGTATGCCCAAGGGAACTCGGTGGAAGATGTTCGTAGGATGGTAGAGCAGATTTATGGCGTCAGCATCTCGGCTGTTCGTATTTCTCAGATTACCGATAAAGTATTACCCCACCTACCGGAATGGCGGAACAGGGAGCTTCAGAGCTTCTATCCCATCGTTTATCTGGATGCGATACGTCCGTTTAAAGTTAGGCAAGAGGGCAAATACTCGACCAGTGCTTTTTACACAGTTTACTCCGTGGATTGGGAGGGAAATCGTGAAATCTTAGGTCTTTACATCCATTCAGGCGGAGAAGGGGCAAAAAACTGGGGTATGGTCCTGGAAGACCTAAAATCCAGAGGGATAGAGGACATCCTGGTTGTCTGTACATACAACCTCAAAGGGTTTTCAGAACCAATACAAGAGGTATTCCTTTATTAAGTGGTTCAAAAATGTATCGTTCATCAGGTAAAGAATTAACTGAAATATGTGGATGATAAAGACCGCAAGCCCGTCGTCAAAGCATTGCGTGCCATTTATATCTCCAAGACACAAGAGCAGGCCAGGTCGTCGCTGCAAGTCTTTGAGGTTGAATGGGGTCAAAAGTATGGGTATATAGTCAAACAGTGGGAGCAGAACTGGGGCGAATTAATGGCCTTCCTAGACTTTCCATTAGAAATCAGGAAAATAATTTACACCACCAACGCCGGTCGAATCTCTTCATCAAATTATGAGAAAACTCATTAAAAGTAAGGCCGCTTGGGTATCAGAAACAGCCCTATTAAAACAGCTATACTTATCCATTAAACAGAGCGAAAAATCGTGGAAAAGTAAAGGCCCACGGGTGGGTAAATATTCAAAGGCAGATCATAGAATTATACCTCGAAAGGATACCCACAAACAATTAAACCACAAGCCGCTGGGTTCGTCGGCCTACGGCCTCCTGTCCCAGCGGCTTGTAAAATAAGTTAGTAACAATAGACACCGTTAAATGAATTATCCCGACTTGCCTGCTTTAACAAAAATAGCCCTGAATTCGTATTCGATCAATTATAAATCTGAGAAAAAGGTTCTTTTATAATTCAGATAATTATATCCATACTATTTTACAATTCAGGACTTTATGCCTATATTACTCCTAATAAAGAACGACAGTCAAGTTGAGTCGATAGTTCAAAAATAATGCTAGTTTGGAGTCAAAAATAATGACAACTATTTGTTTTTCAATCTCTTTAACACACGAAAGTTTTGAGAGAATTTATCCATGTAACTTATCTACTATAAATGATTTAATTCGAAAGTCATTAAATAAATAATCACTGTAAAGTAATCATGATTGTCATATTTGGGCTGTAACTCAATTTATCTAACCCTAAGTTTTAACGCAGAATTAATTTGTACTATTAATTTGGCTGTGTAATATAGATAATATCCTCTATATCATATACTTAAAAAGTATAAAAACTACAAACTAATAGCTGTTAGCTATTTAATGAAAAGACTTGGTACCTTTAAGGTAGAGTCAAATTAACTGAATAACTATCCAAAAAACTAGGATATAACCGAGAAGTTTATTTTTGGCACAGTCTTTGATAAACGTACCAAAGTAATATTAATTCACTTGGTGAATCAATAAGCAACAGCTATCAATACTCAACAATCCCGTACTTAAACTCGAACCCATATGACACACTTTTCCAAAAAACCAATTGATCAAAGTAAAATAGGGAACCATCCTAAGATAAAACTACTTAAAAAGAACGCCCGTCAGAGAAGCCCAATTATTAATCTGGAATCTCAAACATCCTTTCAGGACCTGGATAAAATCATGGGTAGCGTTGTTGACAATATTCTCTTAAATGAGAATCATGCCCTGCGCCACTTACGTGGAAAGTACGAAAGGTTTACACTCAATAAGGGAAGAAATTTGATCCATAAAGATATTCTGGTCATCCAGCCCAACGGCAAGATAGTATTGAGGACCACAAAAAGTATCTTTCATGGCGAAGCTCGGTATATTCTTAATGCTTTACTCCAAATCAATATAGAAAACCAAAACAACGAATTACCCATTGCGCTGACCATGCTGGCATATGTGGGCCGATATGAGATTCAGGATATTAAGTGTCTTCATACCCTAACCATGACGTCGGCAGCTGATCACAGTCCGGTCTCTAATTACGAGATTCTTGTGCCAGTAGTTGACAATAACGCGGTTACGGTACCCCTAAATGTTGAAGTAGACAGTTTGGATTTTGTCAAATTAAAGCACCGCTATCCAGAGCTGTACCCTTGTTTACTTCGCCGTTTGAACTCTACTCCTTCCAAAGTAGATTGGTAATACAGTTATGTCTATATAAACCTGACATACCTAAATGATCACCTCAGCCTCTGAATCAGCATTTCATTGAAGGACCTCTCAGCTTTGTAGAGTTCTACAAGCTGATTAGCGGTAATTACACCTAGAAATTTAGACTGATACTCTTTTTCGAGTTCAAGCTCTTTTTGTTTCAGATCCTGAACTTCTTTTAAATTACTCATCACCTGATCATCGGTACGCGCCCCCTCTTTTCCACTAATTAATTGGCGCATAGAGCGGTGAAAATCTCTTCTTTGTTTGGAGAATTCATTGTAGATGGGCCAAAAGTCCTTGGACTGATCCGGGGTCAGATCTAACCGATTGGTAATGATCGCAATTTTGGCATCCTGTATCTTCCTGATTTCTTCCTCATTTTTCCTTTGTCCGTAGGTTTCATCCAGGGAAAAAGCAAAAAAAGCGATCATCAACATCGGCACTAGTGATATTTTCTTGATAGTGGTATTCATATCTTTTTGTTGGTAATACTAATCAACAGTATTTGTTTAAATATTTTCTTCGATAAGGAAGCTATCGTCCAATTGTAATAAAAGCAAATCTTTGTCTACACCATCGAGATAATTAATTATCGTGGAATCAGTGTCAAAAGCATTTTGCACCGCATTATTTTCGCTCAAATCATAATAGCTCAGGTTCTCATCAGCCAGGTACTCCAAGATAGCCGCATCGCTCACTTCGCTCAGAGGAGGCTGACCCAGGGGCCCTTGCCTTGTGGGGAATGAGATCCAGGCCAGGACAACGATAAGACTCACAGCCGCGACCAAGGATACCGACCGCTGCCACGACCAACTTATCAATTGATTTCGTTCCATCTTGGGTGGTATCCTAGATTGTATGATTGATGGAAGGTTTTCAAAGTACCCATTGGGAACCTCAAAAGGCACCTTCTTTTCGATTTCATCCAGTCGTATGCGCTTCTTATCCATTCGTGTATTTTGTTTCTTTTGACAATTCTCAGGTAGCAATAGTTTAATCATTGTCGTTCAGATAGGCTTCAATTTTTTTCGTGGCCCAATGATAGGAAGCTTTTAGCGCGCCTACCGAAGTGCCAGTAATCTCCGACATTTCCTCGTAAGGAAGATCTTCAAAGTATTTTAAATTGAATACTAACCGTTGCTTTTCCGGTAGGGTCAGTAGTGCCTTTTGTAATTTTAACTGAATCTCATCCCCACTCAGTAGCGGGTCACTTTCCAACTTTTCGGCTAGCTCCCCTTCCACATCATTAATGGGTAGAAAAAATCTTCTCCGCTTCTTTTTAAGAAAATTGATGGACTCGTTGTGGGCAATCCTGAACAGCCAGGTATAGAGTCGCGAGTCTCCCCGAAAATTATTAAGTGATCCCCACGCTTTTATAAATACTTCCTGGGTTATATCGTTTGCATCATCGTGATCAATTACGATCTTACGTACCATCCAATATACTTTCTGCTGGTAGGTACGGACCAGCTGATTGAAAGCATTTCTCTGGGTTTCAGGGTTGCGGTAAAGTACTAATAGCTCTTCGTCAGACATGCAATGGTTAATTCACAATTCTAAGATGCGTATAATAAGATGAAAGTTTAAAATAAAGCTCTGATTTATGCCAAATTTTCTTTTGAATACTACAGAAAGGTCGTTCTGTATAAGAACGACCTTTCTACAAATAACTATCAAAAAATCGGTAGTGTCTATAAAGGGTTGATCATGCAGCGACGGAGTCGCCATATGTTCCTGTTTTGAAATAGTGTTTGTTGATGTACATACCAATGACATTGTCATGAATTTGCTCGTTTTTAGAAAAACATATCGTCCTGCGACT
>JBDNFP010000268.1:0-7094 GCA_041689775.1 Spirosomataceae bacterium | reverse complement strand
GTAAAAAAAACAAGTAGTAAGAGAATAGTATTATTGGGCAATCTGAAACCTCGACGTATATACTTTGCCATTCGATTTAAAAGGAATTTAAAATTAAAAATGAATTGCCGTTTTTTTACAAAGGTAAAGAAAATACACCAGTTGCTTGAAGGATTTATCCCTGCATGTTACTTTGTGAAATCATATTTATAACCAGTATTTAATTACGATGCATATAGTTATTATTGGCGGTGGAGCCTCTGGATTTATGGCGGCAATTACCGCCGCTGAACAAAACCCGGCAGCCGAAATTTTGTTGCTGGAAAAAAGCAAGAGTGTACTAAATAAAGTGCGGATATCGGGAGGAGGAAGGTGCAATGTGACCAATGCTTGTTTTGATAATCGAGCATTGGCTAAAAACTATCCAAGGGGAGAAAAATTTCTAAAGAGGTTATTACCCCAATTTAGTACCAAAGATACCATTACATGGTTTGAAGAGAGAGGGGTTCAATTAAAAACCGAGGTAGACGGTCGGATGTTCCCAAGTACAAATAGTTCAGAAACAATTATCGATTGCCTTCTGCGACAAACTAAAATCAATAATGTAACAATCCGAACCAGTTGTGGAGTTAAGTCTTTTTCCTATTCTGACGAACAGCCTCACTCACATTTTTTTTTACATCTCTTAACAGACGAAGTGATTGAAACTGATCGCTTATTAATTGCTACTGGTGGATACCCCCAGTTGAAAGGGTTTGACTGGATTGCCCAAAATCAACATGATATTATTACACCCGTGCCTTCACTTTTCACTTTCAATGTTCCAGGCAGTTATTTACTCCCGCTTTCCGGTGTTTCTGTCTCGGATGTCGTTGCCAAAATATCGGGTACTACATTTGAATGGAGAGGTCCCATTCTCCTCACGCACTGGGGTTTTAGCGGCCCTGCCATTTTGAAATTATCAGCCTGGGGTGCCAGGGTTCTCTCCGAGAATAATTACAAATGCTTACTACGCATTAATTGGGTACCTACCCAAGAAGAAGATGAAATTCGGACTTTCCTGATCAAAGAGAAAGAGTTGACACCCAAGCAATTATTAACCTCTCACGCCAGATTTGGCATACCTATCAGATTATGGAAAGCCTTTTTGCAACAAGCAGAAATACTGGAAACGATGCGCTGGGCGGATGTTCCTCATAAACCACTCAATCGGTTGGTAAACCTATTGGTCAATAGTCAATTTGAAGTAGATGGAAAAAGCACCTTCAAGGAAGAATTTGTGACAGCGGGTGGGATCTCGCTCTCAGAAATCAACCAAAGTACCCTAGAAAGTAAAAAGGTCAAAGGCTTATTTTTCTCCGGGGAGGTTTTGGATGTGGATGGAATTACGGGGGGATTTAATTTTCAAAATGCCTGGACTACCGGTTATATTGCAGGAAAAATGCTTTCTAAAATAGAGAACTCACCTAAAAGCTAATTGGCAATGACATTAGAACAAATACAGGCAGCAGCTTCTTATCTTAAAACCGTAACCTCTCATTTTTTACCCGAAGTTGGTATTATATTAGGCACAGGACTTGGCTCATTAGCTGAAGATATATCAGCTGACTTCGTAGTTTCTTACACCGATATACCCCACTTCCCGATTTCTACGGTAGAAACCCATTCAGGAAAACTCATCTTCGGGAAGCTATCGGGAAAAAAAGTAGTGTGCATGCAAGGCCGATTTCACTATTACGAGGGGTATTCCATGCAGCAAGTTGCTTTTCCGGTGAGGGTTATGAAAGTATTAGGGGTATCTACTCTTTTTGTTTCCAACGCCGCAGGAGGCATGAACCCCGGCTATCAGGTAAGTGATCTTATGATTATCAAAGATCACATTAGTCAGCTGCTGCCAACAAACCCACTCATTGGTAAAAATATCGATGAGTTAGGAGATCGGTTTCCCGACATGTGCGACCCGTATGATTTGGACCTGGTGGCAAAAGCCCTTGCAATAGCGCAGAAGCATGAAATAAAAACTCATGCTGGTACTTATATAAGCGTACCCGGCCCTCAGTTGGAAACAAGGGCAGAATACAGAATGCTACGGCTACTGGGAGGCGACGCGGTGGGTATGAGTACTGTACCCGAAATTATTGCGGCAAGACAAATGAATATGCGTTGCTTTGGGCTTTCGGTAATTACAGACATGGGTATACCTGAGACTCTTCAAAAAGCGAACATCGCAAAAATTATTGCTGCTGCCTTCAAAGCAGAACCACAAATGACGTTACTTATTAAGGAGCTACTGAAAGATTTGGATTAGTAGGCGACGGTGGTTATTTCACATAAGTAGCAAAAAATACAGGCAGGTTAAAACCTGCCTGTATTACTATTTCTTAAAAAAGCCCTTCTCAGCTAATTTTTATTACTTCCGCAGGAATATTATACTGAGTTACCATATCACGAGTAAAACGAACATGACCGCGTGGCGCCATCAAATATAACTTCCCACCTTTCATACTGGCTAATTCGCTTAATAGTTTCCACTTGGAAATATCGCCGGTCAGCTCACCAGACTTCATTGCTACTTCTAGGTAGTGCTTGTTGAACATATTAATGCCCGTTACATCAGGTGTAAAGATCTGATTGTCTTGAGTACGCTCATAGGATTTGGGAGTTTCGTACCCCTCGATATTTGCCCTTATATCCTTAAATCCATGAGACTGAGCCCACTTTACTACACTGGCAATGATTCCGTCTTTTTCCATAAATGCAAAAATATTTGTACCTTCTTTTACGGTAAGAAGGAGGTTGTTTTTATTAAATAGTTTGGGATAAAGTGATAAGAAAGTGTCCCCTCACCAAAAAACAGGGTCAAACTTGTCAGATATATCTGCAAGATACGGCTTTTTTTTGAGTTTCGCAAATTGTTGCACTAACAATTGATTGGCTATTCTTGTTCGATTTCCTTTTTAAGAAAAAGAACTGCGTTTTTGGATGGAATTATGTGAACACCATCCGAATTGGCGTATACTTTCGTGAACTCTGCCCCAAAGTAAAGGATAATCGAGGAATAATATACCCATAATAGTAGTATAATAATGGATGCAGAAGCTCCATAGGTAGCCCCAAGGTCTGACCTACCTATATAGAAACTGATTAAAAATTTCCCAATAGAGAATAAAACGGCGGTGAATCCTGCGCCCACAAAACACTCCACCCAGCGTAATTGCCCGTCAGGGAGAACTTTGAAAATAACGGCAAATAAGATAGTTATTACCGCAAGAACGAGCAGGTTATTGAGGATGTAGAACACGTATACTGAAATCTCAGAGAAGTAAACCGCAAGATTATCACTCAATAAATTCACCATAGTATTTACCCCCAAGGCCACTAATAATAAGAAGCCCAGTACTACAATTAAGGAAAATGAAACAAGCCTTGTTCTCAAATACCGTAGCCACCCTTTTTTCGGTTTAACTTTAATAGACCAAATATAATTAATGGAACTTTGGATTTCCGCAAATACCCCCGTGGCACCAATCAACAGCGTGATAGCTCCAATAGTAGCGGCCACCCCAGACTTATTTGAAAGTTGGGCATTTTTCAAGATTTCTTGCAACTGAGTGGCAGCCTGATTACCTACTAACCCCCTGATTTGATCAAAAATCTCCCCTCGGATGGCATCCTCGCCAAAAAATAAACTCAGCAACGTAATAATGATAAGCAACATGGGAGCCAGGGAAAATATAGTATAATAGGATAGTGCAGCGCTAAGCTTCAATCCCTGATCATCCATAAAATCGTTACCAGCTTCCTTTAATAAATTGAGGTAGTCTTTAATTGTCATAAGCACTCAGTTAGTTGTCCAAACTACGGCCATTACCAATCCAATTGCTCTTCCTGGAAAGTCTTGAAAGAACCTTTTAACTCTTGATGGGCCTTATAATTTTCTTGTTTCAGGGCCAACTGAATTCCCTTTTGAAAGGTTTCCTCAGCAATAGCTATTTCGTCTAAATCCCAAAAGAATTGTGCCGCATGGTAGTATGTTGGTAAATAGTCAGAAAAATCAATTAGCAACCGATTATAGCAATTCTTGGCTTGATTTTTATCTGATTTTTGGTATTCCAACGCCAGTGCATACAGGTTAAAAGGGTCAGAAGGATCTTCTTGATAGAATTCAATTAATTTCTGTACTAATGAAGTTGCCATCCAATATTATTATGCTTGCATACTATTATGATAATTCCGTATATTCGCAACAACAAACAAAAACGCTGAAAAGTTAAATTTCTATACCTTGTTAATACTATGAAAATACTTGTTTGTATTACCAATGTGCCGGATACTACGGCCAAAATATCCTTCACCGAGAACGATACAAAATTCAATAAAACTGGTGTTCAGTACATCATAGGGCCTTACGATGATTACGCCCTCGCCCGTGGTGTGGAGCTAAAAGAGCAAACCGGCGGCACCTTAACCGTATTAAACGTGGGTGAAATTGATAGTGACCCTCAGATCCGCAAGGCACTGGCTATCGGAGCAGACGATGCCATTCGCATCAACACTGAACCTAAGGACTCCTACTTTGTGGCAGCTCAGATTGCTCACATAGCCAAGCAAAATGCGTATGATTTAATTTTGATGGGGCGGGAATCGATCGATTTCAATAGCGGAGTAGTTCATGGTTTGGTTGGAGAAATGCTCGGTATACCCTCCTTCTCGCCCGTTATGAAGCTAAATATTACAGATAATAAAGCAGAATTTGCCCGTGAAATTGATGGCGGAAAAGAACACCTCGAAGCTAATCTACCGCTTGTCCTGGGTTGCCAGGAACCAATTGCCGAATGGAAAATTCCGAACATGCGAGGAATCATGACTGCTCGTTCAAAGCCATTACAAGTTTTGGAACCGATCACATTAAATGATATGGTAGATCTAAAAAAATACACTTTACCTGCACCAAAAGGCGAATGTAAAATGATTGCTATTGAGGATGCTGAAAGCCTGATTGCACTTCTCAAAAATGAAGCTAAGGTACTATAACACTTAGTCCGTTTATTTCAAATAGATATTCACAGTTAAAGATTTTTATACATGTCAATATTAGTTTTTGTAGAACTCGACAATGGAGTAATTAAGAAAACTTCACAGGAAGCGATTTATTATGGTGCAGAAGTGGCGAAAATGTACCAATCTACCGCTACCGTACTCGCCATCGGTACCGCCACCGCAGATTCGCTGGCGGAGGCCGGAAAGTTTGGTGCTACCAAAGTACTGCACGTTTCGGATGAAAAGTTGAACCATGAGAATAGCTTGGCGTACGCAGATGCCCTCGTGAAGGCTACCAAACAGGAAGGATCCAAAGTAGTTATAATGGCAAAATCGGGACTTGGAGACGCCATGGCGGCCCGTGCTGCGGCTAAACTTCAAGCTAGTGTGGTATCGGGAGTAACGGAACTCCCTGACATTACTAATGGCTTTAAAGTAACCCGAAGTATATACACTGGTAAGGCATTTGCAATAGTCGATGTAAAATCAGACGTAAAAGTACTTGCCATCAAAAAGAACGCGGTAGAAATAAAAGAAATTGATCAATCGGCTTTGGTTGAATTATTTGCACCTGCCATGCGAGACTCTGACTTTGTGGCAACAGTAAAGAGTGTTGAAAAGGCTAGCTCTGAGTTGTCTCTAACCGAAGCAGATATTATAGTTTCGGGTGGCCGCGGAATGAAAGGGCCCGAGAATTGGGACCTACTTCTTGCCCTAGCCAAAGAGTTAGGTGCTGCGACGGGCTGTTCCAAGCCCGTATCAGACCTTGACTGGCGGCCTCACCACGAACACATCGGCCAAACGGGCATCAAGGTAGCGCCAAATCTTTACATTGCTTGCGGAATTTCGGGGGCCATCCAACATCTCGCCGGCGTGAACGGGTCTAAGTGTATTGTGGTTATTAATAAGGACCCAGAGGCGCCATTTTTTAAAGCCGCTGACTATGGTATTGTAGGCGACGTTTTTGACGTTCTGCCTCGTTTAACCAAAGCAATAGAGGCCTCAAAATAACTTTTCCATCGTGATTAACCCGTCGTGCATTTTTTTATGCACGACGGGTTTTTTATTTTTGCATTTTTATGAAGGGTAAAAACAAAGTGCCCTCAGCATTTCGGCCATTTTTTTAAACACATATATCTAAGGTGAAAAAGATTAAACTAGAAATATTAGGGCTCTCTCCAAGTCAATCTCAGACAGGCACGTTTGCGCTGGTTTTAGGAGAAGAACTTGGAAATAGAAGGCTTCCCATTATTATAGGAGTATTTGAAGCTCAGGCAATTGCAGTTCAAATTGAGAATATTGTTCCCAATCGGCCCATGACCCACGACTTATTCAAATCCTTTGCCGAAGCACTAAATTATACCTTAAAGGAAATTATTATTTCTGACTTGAAAGAAGGGGTATTTTATGCTAAAATCGTGTGTCAGGATGGGTTGAAAGAAGTTGAGGTGGACTCCCGCCCTTCCGATGCCATTGCCATCGGATTGCGATTTAACGTACCAATTTACACTTCGGAAGCTATTTTGGCAGAAGCTGGAATCGTTTCCAGCAGCCTATCGGAAGAAGAAAATGAAGAAAATGATGAATTTGTAAAAGAGTCTATTCGCCCCAAAGGCTCATTTACAGAACAATTGCAGGAAATGCAAAATGATGAGCTACAGAAACTCTTAGAAGATGCTTTGACCCGCGAGGATTATGAACAAGCTGCCAAAATAAGAGATGAAATGGGAAAGAGAAACTGATCCGACCAGAAGCGCCCCTCCAAGCGGGCGCTTTTTAGTTAAAAATCGTTAAGGCGTCAAAACTCCACCGTGGCTTTGGGTTTTAATTACTATTTTTGCAGAGCATTGACAACGCATACTCACCTATGGCCAAGAAAAAAAAGATAGGAAGCTACCCGAACACAATGATCGTTACCAGCCTCACTGCTGCTCTCTTTTTAATTGGATTTTGTGGTGCGCTCGTGGTCCAGTCCAAGAAACTGGTCTCCATAATCCGACAAAATATTGAAGTTCGGGTGTTCCTCGAAAAATCTTCCACTGATTCTACCCATAATAAAATCTTTGACCTTATTT
>JBDNFP010000267.1:0-21976 GCA_041689775.1 Spirosomataceae bacterium | reverse complement strand
GGTTGCGCCCGCAGGATTTTGAAAACAAGGAGGCGCTTCACATGAGGATAAATCATATTCTTGAAAAGTACGGGAGACGAGAGTTTTCCATCCATTTCTCAATTAAATAAATGTATGTTTAAATACGGCCGACTACTTAATAGTCTCATGGTGATGTTTGGAACTGAATTTGCCGGGGCAGATCACTACTTTATTAACGTAATAAAAGACGGTAAGGAAACCGTGCTCATGTCGGGTGAAAATAGTGGACTATTCTTCTTCAAGAATTTGAACTAGGGTAGTAATCAGACCTATTCGTCCGTGGTCCGGCTCTTTAAATTGAGTTGGGCCACGGACGTTGTTTTTTTCGATATCGCTTCACGCTGGAAATACTAATGTCAGTCAGATCCACAATTTCAGAAACCGACACGCCTCCCTCCGATACCTTCTTTACCTTTCGAAAATTTCCCTGATGGACTCCGCTCGGTCGACTGATATGCTTGGCCTTGGCTAGTAACTGACCCGCGCGGGTTTTTTCTAGAATCGTCTCGCGCCGGGCGGCTGGTGCCGTTGTACTCTGCCAGGAAAGCAATATCCTGATGACCCGTTTGCCAGAGTGGGTAGAAGAATCAATGCCCAGATCCAAAGCTTTGAAACCGATACTGGATTTGGAGAAATCACCAATAGGTTTGGTTCCTGGGGAGGTAATCCGTTTACAAGTTCACAAAGTCAGGTCCATGAAGATACAAGGGTTTTTTGAACTGAACCTACTTTTTGAACCCTTATTTTATCAAGTGAACAAAAAGAAACCCCGCCGATTGGCAGGGTTCAGAAAGGTATGGCTTTTTGGACCCCAAAAATGTGAATACGAGATCAGCTATTCCAACTTTGGGTAATTTGTTGATTGTCAATAGTTTACTTTTCGAAGATGGCTTTATAACTGATTAACAATGAGTTGATTATAGAAAGCAGAGAAAAAAAGTTTTTAATTATTCTGATAATCAATTGGTTATAGCTTTCAAAGTGGGAATTGCTGACCTGAAAGCCTGCAAAGTGCCTTTATTTGCAGAAACTATGAAAAGGTTTTTTTTATTAGTCTTCAGCTGAATGAGGGCTTTGCAGTCGGCATCAGCTAAAAAACCCGATCTTGGAAAAAACCACGGTTGGAACTGCCCACTTTTGCTCCCCGTGAGCAATAGTCCGGTCATGGCGTCGTATTGTCCGGTAATGGATTCTGTGTCGTAGGCATTACCCACAATAAGGATGTCCAATATCCCATCCCCGTTTACATCGTCAACCAGCATGTCCTGAATCGGTGCCAATTGGGCCGAAGCGGGAAGCGGCTCTAACACAATTCCTTTCTCCGTATTTCTAAGGAGAACGCTTTGCTGTTGTCTCGCAACCAGCACGGTACTGGCTTTTTGTTGCTCAGGCGATAACAGGTCGCCAAGAACGGCCCGGGCGTAGCTGGCATAATTGGTGAATTGTTTCTTAACCCCCGGCCATTGCCGTCCTAAGTCTTCGCGGGAGGCAATGGGGTATTCTTTGCCTTGCAAATAGTAAGTGCCGATGGCATCTAGCCGCCCGTTCCCATCGTAATCACTGGCGTAAATGCGCATGGGTTGGGTGGCTGAAACCCGGTAGCGGCTGTTCAGGCCGAGATTGCCCACCACAAAATCAGGGTCGCCATCTTGGTCGAAATCTCCCGAACTGATGCAATTCCAAAAACCTTCGGAATCGTCCAGAGATTTGATGTTCTGACGTTCCAGTCTCCCCTTATTGTTTTTAAAAACCGTAATCGGCATCATTTCGCCCACCACGATTAAGTCGAGCCACGAATCCCGGTCGATGTCTGCCCACACCGCATCGGTCACCATTCCGACTGACCCCAGGCCGGGCGAAAGCCGTGCCGTGGCATCACGAAAACGGCCGCCTTCGTTTATCAGCAAATAGCTTTCACCGGGCAGTGGAAACTGCAACGCCCGCAGCCGCCCGCTACGGAATAAATCCAGGTCGCCGTCCTTATCAAAGTCAGCCGCCACAATGCAAGAACCGCTGTGCCGGATGGCAGGGAGCCGGTTTGTGGCAGAAGTGAATTTTCCGGTGCCGTCGTTGAGGTAGAGCCGATCCTGATAATAGGCTGACCCATCGAGGTACTCGTTTGAGCCGCTCACAATGTATAAATCGTTGTCGCCGTCACCGTCCGCGTCGAATAGCAGCGCACCCACGTCTTCCTCATCCTTGGGCAGAGTCTCATCCGTGTATGGTTTTTCGATAAAACGGCCCGTTGCGGTTTGAACAAATAATCTCCCATAATGCCGGAAGGAACCGCCCACGAAAAAATCGTCAAGCCCGTCGCCGTTGATGTCCCCGGCGGCCAGCCTTGGGCCTTGCTGAGAAAGCTTATGGGGTAACAAGGGTTCTTGATTATAATCAAGATAGCTCTCTTCCTGGTGCGTAAAGTTGATGCCAACAGAGCGCGTCACGTCGGTGAGTAAGGTGGGAGGTTGTTTTGGGGTTTGTTCTGGTAAAAGCTGCGCTAGTTTGTAATCCAGCGAGATAATCTTGTCAATGGGCGGGTTCCTTTGTGTCTGCGCCATCCCATCGGGCCAAATCACTTTCACCGAGTCGATTAGTACCGCCGCTCCTAACCCAAAATGGATGACATAATCGCCCGACGACTGGTAGCCCCGCGTCACCGACTGATGGTACGATTGGGTGAGGCCGTTGCCGTACAGCGTCACGTTGGCTCCCAACCCGAATGGATTTTGGATTGGCCCAAGGAGTTTTATTTGGGAAAAATGGGCGTTGGTGGTATTATTTTGCAGAATATAGGCGGGTTGGTTAATGTTATTGACAATCAAATCCAGATCTCCGTCGCGGTCGAGGTCGGCGTAGGCCGCACCGTTGGAGAGCGACGGGGCACTGCCGAACCAAGTAGCGGTCACGTCTTCGAACGTTAGGTCGCCTTGATTGCGGAAGAAGCGGTTGGGCCTGTCGATACTTGCCATTTTGGGCGCACCCTGCCTCAAGTATTGGTTAATTTCGTCGGGGCTGCGATTGCCTTCTTTGGCAAAAGTGTCGTTAAAGGTCACGAAGTCCAGATCGGTGATGTCGCGCAGGTAGCCGTTGGTGACGAACAGGTCGCGCCAGCCATCGTTGTCGAGGTCGGCCAGCAGCGGCGACCAACTCCAATCGGTAGCCGAGACGCCCGCGAACTGCCCAATTTCGGAAAAAACCATCCGTCCGTCGGGGGCCTTGCCGCCGTTGATTTGGAGCATATTCCGCATAAACTGCGGATGGTAGCCCTGCTGCTGAGTAGCCTCGAACTGCTGGTAATTGGCGGGCCCAGCCATTTTTTTGCGTTGCTCGTTATCAGCGGGCAGCATATCGGCTACCACGAGGTCTGTCAGTCCGTCGTTGTTGACATCGGACGCATCGCAGCCCATCGAAAACTGGCTGTGGTGCTTGAAATAGGACTTCCCGACTTCGGAAAAAGCCGGGCCTTCTTTGCCGCCATCCTGATTATTGACATACAAAAAATCATTGGCCAGAAAGTCGTTGGCCACGTAAATGTCCTCCCAGCCATCCTGATTGAAATCCGCTACCGCGAGGCCAAGCCCGAAACCATCGTGCAAAATACCCGCTGATTTGGACACGTCGGTGAAGCCTGGGCCATTGGCATCGGAATCGTTACGGAAAAGCTTATCGTTGGCCGGGCCGGATCCGTCGGCTAAGATGGGTGTGAGTTGATTGGGGTTGCGCACCAAATTGGTGCTAGTGAGCAAATACACGTCCAGGTCGCCGTCTTTGTCATAATCGAAAAAAGCGGCCTGATTGGTATAACTGCTATCGGCCAAGCCGTAATGTTCGGCGCTTTCCACAAAGTGGGGTCGCGCTCCGGCTGTGCTTCTTTGGTTGATATACAACTGGTTTTTGCGCCCATTGCCGGGATAGTTACCCGATTTACAGACGTAAATATCTAGCAGCCCATCAGCGTTGACATCGGCCATCGTCACGCCAGTAGACCAGCCCGTTTTGCGAATGCCCGCCGCTTCGGTGATGTCCTCGAATTGGGGATGTGTTGCGCCCGGTTTAGTCGTATTTAAATACAGTCGATCCTTTACCTGATTGCCGGTAAAGTACAGGTCGGGCAGATTATCACCGTTAAGGTCGCCCACTGCCACGCCACCTCCGTTATAAACATAGTAGTAATCGACCAGATTAAAGCTGTCGTTTTCCACGATGGTATTCTGGAAATTGACGCCAGAATCGGACGGAGACAGAGTCGTGAAAAGCGTTTTGGATTCGCGCTGGCAGGCGAACGTACTTCCTAAAATCAGGACAAATATCAGGTACTTCATAGCGCTAAATGTGGTTAAAATAAGGATATAAAAAAAGGGCCTCGGAGAAGCCCTTTTTTTAACAAAACTAAAAATACCTATTGCCACTCCTTGTTTTGGGCCACATTCGGGTTGCCTTGCAACTCTTTCAGGGGCAGGGGTAGCACGTAATCCCGTGCTTTAAGGGTGCGACCCGCGTTATACTTGGTGATGTAATGCTTGATGCGATCGCCCAGGTAGTCGGGTTGGCCACCGAATTTACTCTTCCGGCGTAGCTCGGGATACATCAACTGCTCGAAGACAAACTCCTTCTCCCGCTCCATGATGATGGCGTCGCGCAGAGCTGACTGGCTCAGCCCACTCAATAAGGATAAGCCCGCTCGGTCACGTACCTTATTGATTCCCATAAACTTGTCGCCCTGTCCGCTTTCGTTGCAGGCCTCGGAATGGCCCAACAGTACGTCCGCTAGGCGGATGTAAATGGTGTTTTTTTCGGTGTTGATCCAGTTGACCCCCAACTCGACCAGCTTGTTCGACCACGCTTTGCCGAAAATCATCTGGGAAGGATCTTTGGGGTTGGCGTCGGACTTCACGATACCGCCAAAGCGGGAAAGGTTAAAATCGGCCTTGGGACTCCATTTCACCATCGGGAATTGCCCGTCGATTCTGCCAAAGCGGCCTGTCGGGTAAGATTCGATGAAGGTGGCGGAGATGCGCTTGTCCTTATCGTCGTAAGAGGCCCGGAATTCCTGTGTGGCGCTCAGCCAACTCCAGCCCGCACCACCGAGTTGGCTGGGGTAGTCCTCGGGGTTAAAGTGAGCCGAATGTACATTATATTCGTTGGCGTCAGCCGCCGCTGATACCTGCGCTTCAAAAATACGCTCGCCCTGGTTTTCGTGAGAGAGGTCGAAATTGGCACCGAAGTCGGGGAATAGCTGGAGGCCGCTGTTGTTGACGATATCCTCGGCGGTTGTTTTGGCATCCGCCCATTTCTCGTCCCAAAGTTGCGCCTTCATCAAAATCGCTTTGGCCGCCCACTTGGTGGCGCGACCGGCATCCGCCCCCGTGTAGGAAGCGGGTAATACTTCGGCAGCGGCTTTGGCATCAGCATAAATCTGGTCAATCACCGCTCGCTTGCCGCCCTGGTTGGAGGGCAGTTCGCTGATTCCCTTGGTGGATTTAATTGTGAGCGGTGGATTATCGAAATAACTTAGTAGACCGTAGTAGTAGAACGCCCGCAGAAACTGCGCTTCGGCCTTTAAACGCTTGATTAGCGGGTCGTTGGTGGGGTCTTTGAGCAGGTCGGCTGTTTCGATCACGGCGTTGGCGCGGTTAATGGAGCGGTAGCTGATCGACCAGTAGGCTTCGATGTACTCGTCGGCGGAACTTACGTTGCCGAGGTTGTATTGCAAGGGGCCTTTTTCCCAGCCGATCTGATCGCCCGTCATGCATTCGAATACGTAGCGGTCGTAGAAGTAACCGGAAAAACCGGAGTTGAGGTCGGCATACACGCCGTTGACACCCAGTTGCAGTTCAGTGGCCGACTTGTAAAACGTATCTGGGTTAATGAAGTCCGGGGATTCTTGCAGATCCGAACAGCTAAGGCCCGTCACCAGCAGGGCGGTGAGGAGCGGATAGGTTAGTTTAGGAAACAGGTTGATTTTCATGATAAATTCGATAATTAAGATTTCTGAGTTTTTTACAGGCCGAGGTTTACACCCAACGTGAACATCCGGGCGCGGGGATAAGCGTCGTAGTCGTCGCCACGGTTCAAGTTGTTCTGGCCTTGGTTGTTCACTTCGGGATCAAAGCCCTTGTACTTCGTAATCAGGAACAGATTCTGGCCGCTGGCGTAAATGCGGGCGCTACGGACGAACTTGCTATCTAGCGGCAGTGTGTAGCCTAGTACCAAGTTTTGCAAGCGCACAAATGAGCCATCCTGAATAAAATACGACGAACGACGGAAGGATATAAAGTCGCGGCGGCCATCGATGACCGGGCGACTGGCGTTCGTGTTAGTCGGAGTCCAAGAGTCAGTCAGGATATTACCCACTTGATTGATCTTCTGCACGCCGTCGCCCATTTCGGACTGTTGGAGGTTGCGAATATCGTTCCCGTGAACGCCCTGAAAGAAAAACGTAAAGTCGAAGTTTTTGAATTTCATGTTTGAGTTCAAGCCCCAAATAAAATCCGGGTTAGGGTCACCAATAATCTGGTAGTCCTCGGCGGTGTACTTTCCATCGCCGTTCAAGTCTTCGTATTTTGGGTAGCCCGCACGGGCGGCAAAAGATTTCCCCTCGTCGTCGGTTTGAAATAGCCCAGTGTATTTGAAGCCCTCCCAAATACCAATGGGATTACCCGCTTCCACCCAGCTACCGAATACGCCTAGGTGGCCACTAGTGCTGTTTGCGAAGAAAGGCGTACTCTTGCCCAAGCTCGTGATTTTGTTGCGCAGAAACGAAATGTTGCCGCTCAGATTCCAGTTCAAAGCCTTATTGCTGATGACTTTGTAATTGGTCGAGAATTCGAGGCCCTTGTTGGCCAGCGAACCGGAGTTAAGAAAAATAGTGCTGAACCCGGTGCTTTGGGGAATCGAAACGTTCAGCAGCAGGTCGGAGGTTTTGTTACTGAATACATCGAAGGTCATCGAAAGCCGGTTGTTCAGCAGGGCCACGTCCAAGCCAAGGTTGAGCATCGAAGTGCTTTCCCATTTGAGGTCGGGGTTCGCGATCCGGTCGGGGCCGTAGCCCGCCACTAGGTTGTTGCCGAACACATAGTTGTAAGGAACTAGGCCGCCCACCGAGCGGTACACCGGAATCTGAGAATTGCCCGTCAAGCCGTAACTGGCTCTGAACTTAAAATCATTGAACACCCGACCCAAGCCCGAACCCTGAAAGAACTTCTCGTTCACCACCCGCCAGCCAATCGCTCCCGAGGGGAAGGTAGCCCACTTGTTGTTGGGGCCGAACCGGGACGAGCCGTCGCGCCGCATGGTCAGCGTCATCAGGTAGCGGTCTTTGATGTTATAGTTAATTCGGCCCAGCAATGATTCTAGTGCCCAATCCTGCCGACCTGAGAAGGGAATTTGTGGCCTACTGCCATTTTGTAAATTGACCGATGCGGCGTCGTCGGAAGGCAGCCCGCGCGTGGCGATTGAGCTGAAGAGGTTCCTTTCCTGCTGATAAGTATAGCCCAGTGTCACGTCGAGGTTATGGCCTGGCACGAGTTCCTTGTTATAACTCAGGATATTCTCGTTCAGGATGCTATTTACACTACGGTTGGCCTTTTGTAGTTCGCGCCTGTTCTGCCGCCCCGTGAAGGTGTAGTTGTTATAAAACGTATTGCGTTCAGCGCTCAGGATATCGGCCCCGATGCTGGTACGGAATTGCAGCCCTTCCATAATCCGAAAAGTGAGCGCCGTGGTACCAAAGAGCCGATTGGTATTGTCCTTATCGACGCCCTCTAAAGCCTCGGCCAAAGGGTTGATCGTGAATCGCTGGTCATAGCTGGGGTAATTGTATTGGCCATTTTGGTTGTAAACAGGCACCGTCGGGTCAAGGCCCAGGGCCGTTATGATGATGCCGCCGGGACCGCCGCGGTCGGTGGGGACGTTGCTGCTGCTGGTGCGGTTGTAAGCCCAACTATTGCTGAGCGTCGCTCTTCCGTTCAGGAAATCGTTGTCGAGGTTGAGTCGTAAACCGTAGCGATTGAAATAGGTGTTCTTGACAATGCCCTGATTGCCCAAATAGTTGCCCACGACAGCGTAACGCATGGCCTTATTACCCCCCGAAAAGGAAAGTTGGTGGTTGGACAGCCCGCCTGTCCGCGTGATGGCATCCAGCCAATCGGTTCCCTGCCCTATTTGGTTGATCTGGGCGTCGGTGAAGCGAGGGCTACCCCCTTGGCTTTTTTCCAGCAGGTTCAGGTAGCGGGCGTAGTCTCCCCCGTTGAGCACGTCGATGTCGCGGGCGATGGTCTGCGTCGAGTATGATCCGTCGTAATCGACCCGGCTTTGTCCTTCTTTGCCGCGCCGGGTAGTGATAAGTACTACACCGTTGGCACCGCGTGAGCCGTAAATCGAGGTTGCTGAGGCATCTTTTAGGATTTCGATACTCTCGATTTCGTTGGGGTTAATCGTTGCCATGGCATTGCTCGAGCGTCGATTGCCCCCGGCACTTGCCGCATCGTTATCAGGGTACATCGGAAAACCGTCGATTACATACAACGGCTCACTGCCACTGTTGATGGAGTTGGCCCCGCGCACTCGGATGGATATTCCTCCGCCCGGTGCCGCCGAACTCTGTGTGACCTGCACACCCGGTGCCCGTGACTGAATGGCCTGGTCGATTGATGTGACGGGCATTTCCCTGATGGCATCCCCCTTAATGGTGGCTACCGAGCCCGTCAAATCACTTTTCTTTACCGTGCCGTAACCTACCACCACCAATTCATCTAGATTGCGGATGTCAGGTGCCAATTTAACATTGAAGTTGGTTTGATTCCCTACCCCAATTTCCTGGCTGCCGTAGCCTACATAACTGAATACCAGCGTTTCGCTTGGAGCTGCTTCCAGCGTGAAAGTACCCGTTGCATCTGTGGTGGTTCCGCGAATTTTGCCCTTTACCGAAACGGTCACCCCCGGAATCCCCTCGTTTCGCTCATCCACCACTTTGCCCGTGACAGGCGACTGAGCGAAAGCAGTGAGGGTGAAGAAAGCCAACAAACATCCTATTTGCAGACGTCGTAAATAGTTTTGCATAGATAAATAGTTAGAGGTTTATAATAAAATTAAGAAAAAATAAAAGATTAAAAATAGTTACATAACCACAAAATGAAAATAAATATAGGGTGAAGTCTATTTATATGTAAAGTTAAAAATACACACAAGATGATTCAATAGAGATTATTCGGGTAATGATGGATAATTTTATGGGTTTTATAAAATTATCTAATTGGGGCTTTCATTCAGCCCGCGTTTCACGAGACGGGAGCAAAAGCATCATTTTATCCAACTTTTTCGTAAGATCAGTCATTTAATTGCGCTGCATGAGCTTGTATTTTTGTTGCTAAATACTTGAATAGTATAAAAAATATGAATGCCCCCACTACCAACACGAATTATGCTCTGGGTATCTCCTTCATTTCGGCCCTTGGCGGTTATCTTTTCGGGTTCGATTTTGCCGTGATCGCCGGAGCGCTCCCGCTGTTGCGGGATGTCTTCGGGCTGACGGCCTGGTGGGAAGGTTTTCTGACGGGAACGCTGGCACTGGGCTGCATGGTGGGCTGCGTGATGGCGGGCCGCCTTGCCGACCATTACGGACGTCGCCCGTCGCTGATGACGGCGGCGGCCATTTTCGCTGTCTCGTCCATCGCAATGGCTCTATCCAATTCCCTCACGACTTTCATGGTGGCCCGCTTCGTGGCGGGTATTGGCGTGGGAATGGCTTCCATGCTGAGTCCCATGTACATTGCCGAGGAGTCGCCGGCCGAGGTGCGGGGCCGCAACGTGGCTATCAACCAATTGACCATCGTGATCGGTATTCTGATTACCAATCTCGTGAATTACGGCCTGGCCGACAACGGACCTGACGCCTGGCGACTGATGTTCGGCCTGGGGGCCGTGCCGTCGGTTTTCTTTCTGTTTGGAGTAATCTGGTTGCCCGAAAGCCCGCGCTGGCTCATTCAGCATGGACACACCGCGCGGGGCATGGCTATTTTGCAACGTATCGGCGGCAGTACTTTTGCTGAGAAAACGGTGGCCGACGTGAACGTTTCTTCCCAAAATCAGACGAAGGTAACGCTATCGGAGTTGTGGAAACCGGGTATTCGAGCGGCCGTTTTTGTGGGTATAGGGCTGGCTGTATTTCAGCAATTATGCGGTATCAACGTCGTGTTTAACTATACCTCTACTATTTTCGAAACCGTCGGGGCCGACTTGGACCGGCAGTTGTTCGAGACCGTAGCGATCGGGGCTGTCAATCTGGTGTTTACGGTAGTAGCCATGTGGCAGATTGATAAATTGGGGCGCAAGCCACTGATGCTCTTTGGCGCACTGACGCTGAGCATTTTGTACGTCGTCATTGCCACCCTCCTGCAAACTGGTGCTTCGGCAGGATTATTGTCCATTTTTGTGCTGCTCGCTATTGCCACCTACGCTACTTCGCTGGCCCCGGTCACCTGGGTACTGATTTCCGAAATTTTCCCCAACCGGGTACGCAGCCTAGCGTCGTCCGTTGCTATTCTGAGCCTGTGGGGATCCTATTTCATCCTCGTATTCACCTTTCCTATTCTGGCCGAGACGCTGGGTACGTATGGACCGTTCTGGCTCTACGCCGTCATTTGCATGATCGGCTTCGTGTTTGTGCTGCGAAATGTGCGCGAAACGAAGGGTAAAACACTGGAAGAAATGGAGGATGTTTTTATGCCGCATTGAGTTTCGTTCAATATTGAATTTCCTTACCCAATTATGCACTTCTTCATTATGCACTTCTTCTTTCTCCTTTTCCTTACCCTCTTTCCCATATCTCTCTCTGCCCAAAGCGAGCTTTCGCTGGCAGGCGAATGGGACTTGGCTTTCGATAAGAACCTGGACGGCGGGGTGCATCGGTGGCTGAAAAACAAGTATCCCTACAAAATGCAGCTTCCCGGCACGACGGATGAAGCCGGGCTGGGCGATTCGCTCACGCTGAAGCCCTTGCTTGACCGTGAAGCGCTCTATCAATTGGCCCGCAAACACCGTTATATTGGAACGGCCTGGTATCGGCGCACGATAACGATTCCGGCCAATTGGCAGGGCAAACAAATCGAACTGATGCTGGAACGGGTGCTCTGGCAAAGCAGGGTGTATGTGGATGGAAAACCTGCTACTCCGCAACAACAGGAAAGCCTGAGTACGCCCCACCGCTACGATCTGACAAATCTGCTCACACCGGGTGAGCACACGATTCTGCTGCGCGTAAACAACGAAGAGCAATACGAAATCAGCCACAACGCGTTGGCCCATGCCTACACCGATGGCACCCAAACCATCTGGAATGGAGCCATCGGTAGGCTGACCCTCACCGCCTACGACCCAGTCTATATCAGTCACATTCGCACCGAAACCAACTCTACCAACGCCGTAGCAGTGCAAGTCGAGTTGCAAAATAAAACCGGAAAAGCCGCCGCCGGAACGCTGCAACTCACGGCCTGCGTGAACGGAAAAAACCTGCCCGTAGCTAAGCAAACCGTGCGGCTCGATGCGGGGCAGCAGCGGGTGAATGTGACCTACGATTTGGGGGCGAACAGGCAACTTTGGGATGAATTTTCTCCCAAGCTTTATGACCTGACTGCCGAATTCATAACAGACGACGGCCAAAGCACAAGTCAGTATAAAACCACCTTTGGGGTACGTCAACTGACTAATGAGGCTGGTCTGCTCCACATCAATGGTCGGAGATTGTTTCTGCGCGGAACGCTGGAATGCGCCATTTTTCCGCTCACGGGCCACCCGCCGACCGACCGCGCGGGCTGGGGAAAAGTATTCGGCACGGCACGGCAGTACGGGCTGAACCACATCCGGTTTCACTCTTGGTGTCCGCCCAAAGCGGCTTTTGAGGTCGCCGACTCGCTGGGTTTTTATTTGCAGATCGAAATGCCGCTGTGGAGTTTGCTGGTGGGCGAAGACCCCAAAGCCGACCAGTTTATCCGCGACGAAGCCACCCGCATAAGCCGGGAATACGGCAATCACCCCTCGTTTTGTTTATGGTCTATGGGTAATGAATTGGAAGGGCGCATCAGCTTCCTGACTGACCTGATGGCGCACCTCCAACAGACCGACAAGCGCCATCTATATACCACGACTTCGTACTCGTTTCAGCCCCCGCACGGGAGCTGGCCCGAACCCGCCGACGATTTCTTCATTACCCAAAGAACAAAGCTAGGCTGGGTTCGGGGACAGGGTGTTTTCAATCAACAGTCTCCGGCTTTTACCAACGATTACTCCGCTTCGCTGGTGGGAATGCCCGTCCCCGTCGTGACGCACGAAGTGGGGCAGTACGCGGTGTTTCCGAATATGGCTGAAATCAAAAAGTACACGGGTGTGCTGGAACCCATCAGCCTGATTTCTATTAAAAATGATTTGGAGAAAAAGGGCTTGCTGCCTTTGGCCGAAAGCTACACCAAAGCCAGCGGCAAACTGGCCGCCATTCTCTATAAGGAAGAATTAGAGCGGATTCTGCGGACCAAAGCCGCCAGCGGCATTCAGTTGCTCGACTTGCACGATTTTCCGGGTCAAGGCACGGCGGACATTGGTCTGCTCGATGCCTTTTGGGATAGTAAGGGCATTCTGACCGCCGAGGAATTCCGTCAGTTTTGCTCGCCTATCGTGCCGCTGCTACGCTTTCCCAAAGCGACTTATAGGAATTCAGAAAACTTTACGGCCACGGCAGAACTTGCTAATTTCGAAGCCACCCCATTGACTGAGGTGACGCCGGAGTGGTCGCTGACGGATGAAACGGGTAAGCAACTCGCGGGTGGAAAACTCCCGAAAACTACCGTCCCTGTGGGCAACGGCCACCCGCTTGGCACCATCGGCGCAAGACTGAGCGGTATCAAAACGGCTAAACAACTCACCCTGAAACTATCGCTGCAAGGAACTCCCCACTACAATACCTGGCACATATGGGTCTATCCAGTCAAAGTTCCCGACGCTTCGGCGGAAGTCTTTTTCACGCAATCGACCGAAGCGGCCATGCGGGCGTTAGAGCAGGGCAAAAAAGTGCTGCTCAACCCCGATTACAAAGAGATGGTGGGCATGGAAGGTAAGTTTGTTCCCGTGTTCTGGAGTCCGGTGCATTTCCCGGCGCAGGCCATCACGATGGGTTTGCTGTGCGATCCGAAGCACCCGGCTTTGCAAAACTTTCCCACCGATTTTCATACCGACTGGCAGTGGTGGGATTTATGTACCAAATCTACCACGATGATTCTGCCAGACAATCGCCTGTCACCCATTGTGCGACAGATCGACAACTTCGCCAACAACCGTTATCTGGCTAGTATCGTGGAAGCAAAAGTGGGCCAAGGGCAACTGATGCTGTGCAGTTTTGACATCAGCAGCGATTTAGAGGACCGCCCGGTGGCCCGGCAACTGCGGTATAGTTTGCTGAATTATATGAATACGAAAGACTTCAAGCCGACGGTCGCGCTATCGGCGGATGAGGTCAAAGCGCTCACGGCGAAAAAGAAGGAACAGACTCTTAAAAATTAGAATCATCGATGAAACGAGCCATCCTATTTTTTGCGGTTTTAGCTTTCCTTGCTCTGACCGCTTCCCGTCCGATTCGATCCGACGTAGCCGCCCCCGCCACCTTTCTGACGGACATTAAAACGGAGTTGACCAAAGAATGGCCTAGGAACCGGTCAATTACGCTGCTATTTTATGGGCATAGCGTCCCGACGGGGTACTTTAAAACGCCGATTGTCAATACCCTTGGCGCGTATCCGAATCAGTTGCTGAAACACCTGAAAGACCGCTTTTCTACGCGGTTATCAACGTGCTGGTGACGGCCATTGGGGGCGAAAATTCCGAGCAGGGAGCCGCTCGCTTTCAGACCGACGTATTAACCCACAAGCCCGACGTGCTGTTCATCGACTACGCCTTCAACGACCGGCGGATTGGGTTGGAAAAGGCCAAACAATCCTAGCAAACGGTGATCAAAGTCATTTTGCTTACGCCCTCGCCCGATTTGAAAGTGGATATGAGCGAGCCGGAGAACAAACTGAATCAGCACGCCAACCAGATTAGGCAATTGGCTGATAAGTACCAAGCTGGCTTTGCCGATAGCTACATGGCGCAGGATAACCATCCCAATGAAGCCGGGCATTTACTAATTGTAGATGAATTGGTGAAGTGGTTTTAGATTCTGGAACGGCGGACTCAAGCCCGGCACAATCGATATAAGTTCTAACGCAGCATTAGTTTGTACTATTAATTTGGCTAAGCTAATAGCTAATATTCTATTTATCAAATACTTGAAAAAAGCTAACAACTACAAACTAATATAGGGCGATTGCATGAAGAATATTTCTCATAAAGCATGGCACTTTACTTTTATAAGACATTGGAATCAAGAGCAAAAAGCTGATTTAAGGTAAAAAATAATACTTTCTTTCAAAGAATCCAGGTTACAGACAGCTAACTAGCACTTTCATGCAATCACCCTAAAACTAATAGCTGTTAGCTACTTATACGGATTTAAAGTAGCTTATTAAACTTAAAAGTAACACCATGAGGAAAAATAGTTTGGTTCATCTGCTCCTAATTATCAGTTTTTATTTGGTCAATCTCCCGGCCTCATTCGCTCAGGACAAGCTATCGTTGGCCGGAGAATGGCAGCTACGCCTTGATCCTGGCGATGCGGGGCTGCGTCAAGCTTGGTGGAAGCTGCCAGCGGGATTTGATGATACCGTGAAACTGCCCGGCTCGCTGGCCACCAACGGAAAAGGCAACCCCGTAACGCTCGATACCCCGTGGACAGGCCAAATCGTGGACAGTAGTTATTTTATTTCCGATCGTTATGAAAAGTACCGGAAAGGCGACCTTAAAATGCCTTTTTGGCTCAAACCCGATCACTATTACGCCGGACCAGCCTGGTACAAAAAGGAAATCGAAGTTCCCGCTGACTGGGCCAAAAAGCGCGTTATTCTCAACCTCGAACGTTGCCATTGGAGCACGATGGTATACGTCAACGGCCAGTTTTGCGGCACCCGGAACAGCCTAGTGGTTCCCCACGAGTTTGACCTTAGCAAACAGCTCAAGCCCGGCAAGAATACGCTGATTATCCGGGTTGATAATCGCTATGTTGTAAACATAGGCGTAAATTCGCACAGTATCACGGATCATACTCAGACCAACTGGAATGGCCTGATCGGCGACTTGTCGCTCACGGCCAGTTCGCCGGTTTATGTGGGAGATGTGCAGATACGTCCGAAATTATCCACGGCTTCTATCGACCTGACGGTTTCGCTGCAGCAGCCCCGCGGCAAAGACTTTAAAGGCGACTTGATCTTGCAGGTGAGTAGCCTGTCGGGCGAAAAATCGACCAGACCGGCAATGAAAATCCCCGTTCGCTTTTCGACCGAAGCGACTACGCTGACGGCTACCTACTCTATTTCTAACCCTGAACTTTGGGATGAATTTAATCCAAAACTGTACCAATTGACGGCCCAGCTGGTCGACGAACAGGGGCAGAAAGTATCGACAAAAGAAGTTTCCTTCGGAATGCGGGAAGTGCGGGCCGTGGGCACGCGACTGGAAATCAATGGGCGGCCGATCTTTCTGCGGGGCGATGTTGATTGTGCGGCTTTTCCGCTGACGGGCTACTCGCCCACCGACGAAGCGGCCTGGGAGAAAATCATGAAGACCGCCAAAGACTACGGGCTGAATCACCTGAGGTTTCACTCCTGGTGTCCGCCCGAGGCGGCGTTTGCGGTGGCGGATCGGCTGGGGATGTACCTGCAAATCGAGAGCCCGCTCTGGGCTAATCAGTCTAGTGCGGTGGGTACGGGCGGAGTAGTCGACGCGTTTATCTACGACGAGTCGGAGCGGATTATCCGCCAATACGGCAACCACCCTTCGTTTTGTATGATGGCTTATGGAAACGAGCCGGGTGGGGACAATCAGAACAATTTTCTGGGTCGCTGGGTGGATCATTTTAAGGAAAAAGATGACCGTCGGCTTTACACCAGCGGCGCGGGCTGGCCCATGATTCCCGAAAACCAGTACCACAACAGCGCCGAGGCTCGCATACAGCGGTGGGGCGAGGGCCTTCAAAGTATCATTAACAAGGGAGCTCCCCGCACAGATTTTGACTGGCGCAATATCATTAAAAACGCCGGGGCTCCTTACGTGAGCCACGAAATCGGCCAGTGGTGTGCTTACCCCAACTTCAAGGAAATCGATAAATACACGGGCATTTTGAAGGCCACAAATTTTGAGATTTTTCGGGAAACGCTCAACGAATCCGGCATGGGCGACCAGGCCGCCGATTTCCTGTACGCATCGGGACGACTGCAAACGCTCTGCTATAAAGCCGACATCGAAGCCGCCCTGCGCACACCCGGATTTGCCGGTTTTCAGTTGCTGGGTCTGCACGATTTTCCCGGTCAGGGCACAGCGCTAGTGGGCGCGCTGGACACTTTTTGGGAGTCCAAAGGATACACCACGCCCCAGGAATACCGCACGTTTAGTAACTCGACGGTTTTGCTGGCGCGGATGAAAAAACTCATCTATGAAAATAACGAAACCATGCAAGCCGCCCTCGAAATCGCTCATTTTGGGGCCAGTGAACTCACAAACCAGCGTATCGACTGGCAGCTGTTGAATAGCGCCGGAAAAATAGTGCAGCGGGGCTGTTTTAATAAAGACAAAGTCGCCATCGACAACTGCCAGACGATCGGTACGGCTAATATGCCGCTGTCAGCGTTCAAAAAGGCGGAAATGTTGACTCTAAAAGTAACACTAAGCGGTATCGAAAATACGACGAACCCGGTCACTAACTCCTGGAATATCTGGGTATATCCGGCTGGCGTCAACCCCGATGCGGTCAAGGGCCAGGTAATCGTGGCTAACGCCCTGACGCCCGACGTGGCCGCGCAGCTCGAAAAGGGCGCGCGTGTGCTGCTGTTGCCCTATGGCCACGTAAAAAAAGGCAAAGGGGCCGAAGTCGCCATCGGGTTTTCGTCTATCTTTTGGAACACTTCCTGGACCGAAAACCAGCCGCCTCACACGCTGGGGCTGGTCTGCGACCCCACGCACCCGCTGTTTGCGTCCTTTCCCACCGAAATGAACAGCAACTACCAGTGGCACGACATCGTGATGAATTCCCAGCCGATTATCCTGAATAATTTTCAAAAAAGCCTGCGCCCGCTGATTCAGCCCATCGACGACTGGTTTCAGAATCGCCGGTTATCGCTGGCTTTTGAAGTGCGCGTAGGCAAAGGAAAACTGATCGTTTGCAGCGTCGATCTCGACAGTTCTATGTCCGAGCGTACCTCGGCACGGCAACTGAAATACAGCCTGCTCAAGTACATGAACAGCAAAGCTTTCAACCCCACCGAAGCGCTGTCGACGGTTCAGATCGGGCAGCTCTTTCAGCAGGAATCTACGCTTGGCGCATCCACAAAAAAGTAAAGCAGGGATCGCTCTGCTCTGAATCCTATTTCTTTTAGAATCTATAAGCCCCTCATTTATATGAACTTGCAGGAAGTGCGTGTTTGGGAAGAAGCAGTCGTTATTCCTACCTATGGCGTAGGAAAGCCCGAAAAAAATCCGATGTTTCTCGAGAAGCGAGTCTATCAGGGCAGCAGCGGCGTGGTGTATCCTAATGCCGTCATTGAGAAAATAAATGATCACAAAGAAGACCGTACCTACCAGGCAGTTTATCTGGAAAACGAATACCTGAAAATCATGATTCTGCCGCAGCTGGGCGGGCGGGTACAGATGGCGTTCGACAAGATCAAAAACCGTCATTTTGTCTATTACAATCAGGTGATCAAGCCGGCCCTGGTGGGCCTTACCGGGCCGTGGATTTCGGGCGGTATTGAGTTCAACTGGCCGCAGCACCATCGTCCCAGCACGTTCGAGCCCGTCGATTTTACCACGGAAGAGCACGGCGATGGCTCCAAGACGGTGTGGGTCAGTGAGGTTGAGCGGATGTTTGGCACCAAGGGGATGGCGGGCTTTCGGCTGTACCCCGGCAAAGCGTACCTCGAGGTTCGAGGCGTGCTGTACAATCGTACCGAGCTACCGCAGACTTTTCTGTGGTGGAGCAATCCGGCCGTCAAAGTGAACGACTACTATCAATCGGTGTTTCCGCCCGATGTCCACGCCGTGTTCGACCACGGCCGCCGCGACGTTTCGGCGTTCCCGATCGCGAAGGGAACCTATTACAAAGTAGATTACTCGCCGGGGACGGACATATCGCGGTACCAAAATATTCCGGTGCCGACGTCGTATATGGCGGTTTCGTCGAAGTATGATTTCGTGGGGGGATACGAGCACGATACCAAAGGCGGCTTACTACACGTGGCTAACCACCACCTGTCGCCGGGTAAAAAACAATGGACCTGGGGCAATGGTGAATTTGGCTACGCCTGGGACCGCAATCTCACCGACGAAGACGGGCCGTACATCGAGTTAATGACGGGCGTGTTTACCGATAATCAGCCCGATTTCTCGTGGATCATGCCCAACGAAGAGCGCACGTTCACGCAGTACTTCATGCCGTACAGTGAAATTGGAATCGTTAAAAATGCGACGAAGGAGGCGGCCGTCAATCTGGAATTTTCAGATAACAAAATCCAACTAAGTGTTTATGCAACAGCTGAATATTTGGAAGCGGAGGTTTGTTTGACTGATGCAGGCCAGATTATTTTTAAACAAAAAATAGATCTTTCGCCCGCCGAGCCTTTTATTCAAAACATAACGGCGAATCCAGAAAACCAAACTGCCGTTCAACTAAGCGTCACAACAGCTGAGGGTGTGGAATTAGTGGCCTATCAACCCGAAGAAGTTGACGCCGAAGGTACCATCCCGGAACCCGCCATTGCGGCCAAAGCACCCGCCGAAGTCGAGAACAACGAGCAACTCTACCTGACAGGCCACCACATCGAGCAGTACCGCCACGCTACGTACTTGGCGACTGATTACTACGAAGAAGCCCTCCGCCGTGATGCAAAAGATAGCCGCTGCAACAACGCTCTGGGACTTTGGCACTATCGGCATGGGCAGTTTCCCAAAGCCGAACCCTATTTCAGAGCGGCCATCCAGACGCTTACCACCCGAAATCCTAATCCTTACGACGGCGAAGCGTACTACAACCTGGGCTTGTGTATGAACAAGTTGGGGAGGCCTGCCGAAGCCTTCGATGCTTTCTTCAAAGCCACCTGGAACGCCGCCTGGCAGGATACCAGTTTTCTGGAACTGGCCCGTATCGCCACGCAGCGGCGCGACTACGGGCATGCACTCGAGCTCACAGAACGCTCGCTGGTACGCAACTGGCACGGCCACTCAGCTCGGCATCTGAAAGTAGCGCTGCTCCGCAAAACGGGCCAGATAGCCGAAGCGCAACGACTTATCGATGATACGCTGGCCATCGACAAATTCCATTTCGGCTGTCTGTTTGAGCGCGTATTGATTGAAAAAGTCGATGGCGAATACACCCAATTACGGCAGGAGTTAAACCACCTCATGCGGCACTACGTCCATAATTATCTGGAGTACGCACTAGATTACAGCCGGGCCGGGTTGTTTGATGAAGCGGCTCAAATGCTCCTGGAACTGGAACAGGCCGAAGTTTATCCCCTTATTTATTATTTTCTTGCGCACTTCTATCATCAGCAGAACGAAGCAGATTTGCGTGATTTTTACCTGAAAAAAGCTACCCAAGCCCGTCCGGACTACGTATTTCCTAACCGCCTCGATGAGCTTATCGTGCTGCAATGGGCTACCACTCAACCAGATTACAATCACGCTCGGACCTGGTACTACCTCGGTAATTTCTGGTATGGTAACCGCCAATACCCGGAAGCTATGGATGCCTGGGAGCGCTCGGCTACACTGGACGATACCTTTCCGACCGTACACCGAAATCTATCGCTGGCCTATCAGAACAAATTACAGCGATCGGATAAGGCGCTCGCGATGCTGAAACGTGCTTTCGCGCTGGACACGACTGACGCGCGGGTACTGATGGAACTAGACCAGCTCTGTAAGAAGCTCAACCACGATCCCACCGATCGGCTGGCCCGGCTGGAAAAATACGGAACGGCCACTGAACAGCGCGACGATTTGTACTTGGAACAGATTACGCTGTACAATCAGTTGGGTCAGTACCAGGCTGCCCGCACGTTGCTGGCTGCCCGACAATTTCACCCGTGGGAAGGGGGCGAAGGCAAAGTAGTGGGACAATACCTACTCTGTCACATCGAACTGGCGAAAGAAGCATTATTAGATGGGAACCCCGCCGAAGCACTTGATTTACTGAATGCTGCGGAAAACTATCCACTCAACCTGGGCGAAGGTAAATTATATGGGGTGCAGGAAAATGATATTTTTTATCTGAAAGGGCTGGCGCACGAAGCCATGGGCGATACGGCGGCGGCAACGATGTTTTTTGAGCGGGCGACAGTAGGCCTGGACGCGCCCATGCAAGCCATATTCTACAATGATCAGCAGCCTGATAAACTTTTTTATCAGGGCCTGGCCTGGAAAAAACTGTACCAACCCGAACGGGCCGAGGCACTTTTCAGGAAACTGATTGAGTACGGAGAAACCCATCAGGACGATACGATTAAGCTCGATTATTTTGCCGTATCGCTACCCGACATGCTCGTTTTTGATACGGATCTGAATGAGCGTAACCGCATTCACTGCTTCTACCTGATGGCCCTCGGTAACCTGGGCCTGGCCAATGGTCATACAAGTCAGGCGGTGGCCTTTTTTGATAAAATCCTGGCAATGGACGTGAATCATCAGGGCGCGGGAATTCATCAAAACATGGCTAAATTTCTGAATGCGCAGGAAATAGTGGATTAGCTTTTTATACAAAATTTTCTTGGCAGCAGCTTCACCCTGGGCTGACGTGTCATGCACTTTCAGGGCTGAAAGTTTACGAATTAATTCACCCATCAATAACTCGGTGGCGCGACCGCCAAGCGGGGGCCGATCGTCAGCGTTCATTCTTATTTTGGTACGCAATTTTTCTTCGGAAAGCATACGCACAACGACATGCTGTAAAAAACTGGAGGCCAGTCAATTTGATGTAGGCATCGATTTATTTGATTTGGGAGTTTCTCTTGAAAAACTGAAATGCATAATAAAGCAAGGCTAGGTGGATTCAAGTTATAAATGCAACACCCTGGTTATTTAAAGTAGCGCTTTGAAAAACTTCCTCGGGTGATCGGTACCCGAACCTCTTCCTGGGTCTTTGGTTTAAAATTACTACTACTTGGTCAACTCATTGTTGGGTGACGCGGTCGAACCTGACCCATTTCGGGAAATACTGGCGCACCAGCCCATTGAGGTTTTCGTTGGCTCGGCACAGGCCGCCCTGCCCTTTCCCAGGAATGGTAGGGCTTGGCAAAGTAACACTCTACCTCCAGCTCTTCTGCAACCTTGTGGTGGTGGGCGAATTCCTTACCGTTGTCGGTCGTGATCGTGTGCAGCAGCGGTTTCCAGCAGGCCAGCATCTCGACAGCTTGGGCCTGCACTAGGGCCGCCTCCTTGCTATCCAGCCGGGCCATTTTCAGCATCCCCGTGGCTCGGTCGTTGATAGTCAGCAGCACGCCGCTCTGGCCCTTGCCAACGACCAGATCCATCTCCACATTGCCCACCCGCTGCTTTTGGTCAACGATGGCCGGACGCTGGTCAATGTCGACTCGGCCTTTGATCTGGCCCCTTTTTCCCCTCAACCTGCCCCGTTTGGCGTATTTCTTGCCCTTGGTCCGTAAATGACGGTAAAGTCTTCCGCCCTGCTTCTTGTCAGCCCACACGTACTGATAGATGCGCTCGGCACAGACGCACTCCGCACCTTTACGCTTGGCTTCTCCGGCGATCTGCTCGGGGCTCAGGTCCTCTTTGAGCTTGCCCCTCACGTACTCTTCTATGCCAGCCG
>JBDNFP010000266.1:0-5431 GCA_041689775.1 Spirosomataceae bacterium | reverse complement strand
ATTTGAAACCATGGAAAGTCTGAAAATATGGTTAGCTAAAATGGTCAAGGAAATGAATACTACAACCATAAAATCAATTACTGGAAACCATCATTATCTGAACGCTTTTAATACGGCGTTTAATAACTAAATTGGTATTACCATTCCCGTGTACTTAGCTTCGTCTTATCGATAGTTGTTGACAACCGCCAGGTGATAACGAGATAGAACGGCAGTGAAAAAAACATCCGGAGAGCCAGCAGTGCGATGGCATCAACGGGGTAGTTTTCATAGGCAAGCTTGATCAGTACACCCTTGCAGGCAAAGCAAAACGCCGCCACTAATACCATAAACGCCCCCACCCAGTAGTAGGTGTGGGGGCGTTCGGCTACTTGTATCGTGTTCGGTCCGGGCATACCGTTATTTATCCCGAAAAAACAGCGTAATAGGTACTCCCGTAAAATCGAAGTGCTCACGCATCCGATTTTCAAGGTAGCGCATGTAGGGTTCTTTGATATACTTGGGGTAGTTGCAGAAAAACACAAAGGTAGGCGACGGCGTAGGCAGCTGAATCATGTACTTGATCTTGATGTGCTTTCCCCGGTGCGCCGGTGGCGGATATTTCGTAATTTCCTCCTGCATGGCCTCGTTGAGCTTCGAAGTCGTGATCCGGCGGCTCTTGTTCTCGTATACTTCCATGGCTCTTTCCATCACCTGAAAAATCCGTTGTTTTTCGAGCACCGAGGCAAAAATGATGGGCATGTAGTTCATGGGGGCCAGGCGTTCCAGAATCTCCTTTTTCATCTGATCGGCCGTCTTAGAGTCTTTATCTACCAAATCCCACTTATTCATCATCAGTACGATACCCTTCTTGGCTTTATCCGCGAGTCCAATCAGGGTCATATCCTGCCCTTCGAGACCTTTTTCGGCGTCGAGCATCATAATACATATGTCGGACTCTTCCATGGCTTTCATAGAACGAATCGTGGAGTAAAACTCGATATCTTCCTTCACCCGTGATTTACGCCGGATCCCGGCGGTATCAATCAGGATATATTCTTTGCCAAAAGCCTTGTAGGGCGTATGGATAGCATCACGGGTAGTACCGGCGATGTCCGTAACGATACTCCGTTCGGTACCGGTTAGTACGTTTAGAAAGGATGATTTACCCACGTTGGGACGTCCCAGAATGGCAATACGCGGTATACCCTCTTCGGGGTTTTCGATACCGGCCGTGTCGAAGTGTTCAATAACGGCGTCGAGCAATTCGCCCGTGCCGAAGCCCGTTTGTGAAGAAATAGGGTAGATCATATCCCCCAATCCCATTTCGTAAAATTCTGCGGCCGATTGGTAACGCTCGGTAGTTTCGGCCTTATTGGCTACCAAAATAACGGGTTTCTTGAAACGACGCAGTACGTTGGCGAAGTCTTTATCGAGTTCGGTTAGGCCGGCCATGGTATCCACCATAAATAAGATAACCGTTGATTCTTCAATCGCGATTTCTACCTGATCACGGATAGCACCTTCAAAAATATCTTCGGAGCCTACTACGTAACCCCCGGTGTCGATGACGGTAAAGTACTGTCCCGACCACTCGCCGTAGCCGTAGTGGCGGTCGCGGGTTACGCCGCTCTGATTATCCATGATTGCCTTCCGTTGTTCGATCAGGCGGTTGAAAAGAGTAGATTTACCCACGTTTGGGCGACCTACAATAGAAATAATATTAGCCATTGGTTAATTTAGAATGAGTGAGGGGTCCGCCCCTGCGGTAAGTAAATGAGTGGATAGTAGAACGGAATAAACTCATTCTATCAATCTATCATTCTATCCTTCAAAATTGAATTATTCATTGTAGCCAAACTGACGGAGCTTGGTTTCTTTGCTGCGCCAATCGGTTTCTACTTTTACATATTGTTCGAGGAAGACTTTCTTTCCGAAGAAGGTTTCAAGATCCTTACGGGCCTGGGTACCTACCTTTTTGAGCATTGATCCTTTATCGCCGATCAGAATACCTTTCTGGCTTTTCCGTTCTACAAAAATCTCGGCGCGAATTACGATAATATCTTCTTTCTCCTTAAACTCCGTCACGATTACCTCGCTGCTGTACGGGATTTCCTGACGGTAATTGAGGAATATTTTCTCACGGATAATCTCCGAAGCAAAAAAACGTTCGGGTTTGTCGGTAAGTTCATCCTCCGCAAAATAAGGGGGATGGTAGGGGAGTCGGGTAATGATGGCGTCGAAGAGGGTTTGAATATTGGCATCCAGCAGGGCCGATACCGGAACAATCGCCGCTGGACTTAGCGCGGCCTCCCACTCGGCGGTTTTGGCTTTGACCGTTTCTTCGTTCGACAGGTCAATTTTGTTGAGCACCAACACGATGGGTGCATCGGTGCGTTTTAATAAGGGTAATACTTCGTGTTCGGCGGCTTTTTCGCCTACCTCCGTGACAAACAATACCACATCGGCGTCTTCGAGTGAGCCCTTTACGAAAGTCATCATCGACTCGTGCAGCTTGTAAGCGGGAGTCACCACGCCGGGGGTATCGGAGTATACGAGTTGAAAGGGGGTGCCTTCATGGCTGCCGTTCATGATACCCATAATGCGGTGACGGGTGGTTTGGGCCTTGGAAGTAATGATGGAGAGTTTTTCGCCTACCAGTACATTCATGAGGGTCGACTTGCCCACATTGGGCTTCCCGATAATACTGACGAAGCCGGCCCGGAACTCGGGCGGGGTGTTCTCTTGGGGAGATTCTGACATAGGTGATCAGGATTTCACAATCCAGGTAACGTGAAAAAAGAGTTGCTGTATTTTATTTTTTTGCAAAGGTAGTTGTTTTTTATAAAAAAGACTGCTATGTTTGCACTCCCAATCAATAACAATGGCGCGGGATGGAGCAGTTGGTAGCTCGTTGGGCTCATAACCCAAAGGTCGCTGGTTCGAGTCCAGCTCCCGCTACGAGAAGAGAAAGTCACTATCAAAAGATAGTGACTTTCTTATTTAGGGGTGTTTTGATGCTCGGCTTCGTCTGACGAACCACCGCCTAGTGATTACAATGCTTTCGCCTTCCAGACTCTGTAAGAGATAGTGCTTTTCATCAGGAACCGCCCAGAGGACTAAATAATGGTAGTCCTAAAATTGTAATGATAGGTTGTGGTGGGTGATAACAAATTTGATTGATTTGATGTGTCGGTCGAGTTTTTTTAAAAAAGAGAGACTCAAACGAACCAGTCTGGAGAAGCGCTGCCGGAGCGTACAGAAAAACCTCTCGACATGGTTGGTGTCCTTCTTGGTTTTGCAGAATCGGTGCCGCTCGGCGGGAACAACCTTTTTATATGCCGCCCAGTCGTCAGTGTAGAACGTGGCCTGCTGGCGGTATCGCTCGGGCAAAGCCTCCCACCGTCCTCTTGCTCCGTCTTCACTCCGATCACCGATAAACAAGGCCACCCACCACTTGGCGGCTGTTGCGATCAAGGGCTAACCAAAGCCATTGTTTATTAGACGTACGCCCAACAAAAGACGGCACGGGCAGCCCTGCATAGCTCATCGGCCCCGCAATCGACTTTAACCAGTTCTAGGTCAGTCTTTTCTGCAATAGAACAAGCCAAGTCTTCGGGTATCTGGTCATACAACTCGTCCATGTAGGCGTAGAGCCGATGCGGCTTGATTTCCATCACCCGGCATATAGCTTCCAGCGAGATACGATCGGCCAGCATCAGCTTGACGCGGCACTTGCATTCGCTGGACAGTAATACATGGGTGCGCTTGTAGACGAACTGCCGACGGCAGTCCTTACATTTGAGGCGCGTCTTACCGTAGTATGTATTTCCGTTTTTCATCACTCGGGCGCCCCTGTAGTTTTGTCGAGCCGCAGCAGGGGCAAGTGTCTTGTAAGTACATAGCGCGTAGGTTTGAGATTGGTAACCACACTACTGGACATTTTCTAAAATCATAATCGGTACAGGCATTTTGTTTCGCCCTAATTCACTAAACAGATGTCGGCAAAAAGTGATCAGATCGGCACAAAATCGCATCAAGCTATTCATGCCGTGCCTGAACATCGATTCTTCCCTTTTTTGCGAACCATCGGCGTACTTCTTGACCCGCACCTTCCTGTATGTCTTCAGTCCTTCCTTAATCGAGAGCACATAGGCGAACACAACGATTGCCATCAGCAACTGGCAGCGAGATTCGGTGCCCAGGTTCATGGCCTCTAGCGAGAAGCCGTTCGTCTTCATGTGCTTGAACCGCGGCGGCGGACCGCAGGGCCTCGATCTTCCAGCGCATCCGGTATTTGTCGGCTATCAGCCGGGCGGGCTCCCGCAGGCTGGTCACCCGATAAACCACGGGTTCATCGGCATCCCGCCTACCATTTTTCAACACCACGAAGTTCAGTGGCATCCCTTCCAAAACAAAGGGCTTGGCAAGTACTTTTCCGGCCACTTTGCTGCGCATGACCTTACCGCACAATTGCCCGTAGCTCTTTCCCGCGGACTGATCCACGGCTTCCTTGTAAGTCCCACTTTTGAGTCTAATTATGAAGTCTATATCATTGCCTATAAGATACTTAAACCAATCTGTTCCGATATATTCGCGATCAGCGATCAGCACACTGTACGATAAATCGAACCGATGCAGAGCCCCCTTGACCAACCCTATCCGCTCCTGGGTGCTACTGTGGCCAGTCTTCTGTAGATTCCGCCAGAAGATCGGAATGGCTACATTCCGGTAGACCACGCAAAGCGTCAGAAAATGAAACTTGACCTTCCCACTCCGCCAACTAGTTCCGTCCAGGATCAGGTAGTCGCCCCGCAGGCCCAGGAAGGTGAAAACGAACACCAGCAGGTCCATCCAAAGCGAGCTGTCCGAATGGCTGTCGAATATACGTATCAGCCGCTTGTAGTTTGAATCGGCCTGCGTGTTACTATTGCCCAAAACGGCCCCGACCATGCCTTTGAGTTTGTTCAGGTTCACCGTCTCCTTGATCAGCAGGCACAGCGAGAGGATCAGTACATTTTTCACACAGCTCTTGCCGTGGTTGGGCAAGTATTCACTAATTTTGGCCAGAAGGGGCGTGAGCATACATTAATAGGTTTGGGTAGACCACTAAGGTATGTCTTTTACGACCCTTTACTTTTAATGTCCAGTAGTGTGGAGCATCCGCCAAATGTTACTCCTGCAATGATACTGCTCATATAATTGTACTTACTTGATGGAATTTCATTATTAGATAATCTATTCCCAGAAAATACACGATGAACACCAAATGAAGCAAATGGGATTAATTTACTTAGTAATCTCTTTTTATGTAAATTATTGTTAGTGAATCTGTTTAATGTTATTCTTCGGTATTGAGAACACCATATAATGTTGGCCCAGCCAGTTTCGGGCCTTAGTCTCGTAGCGCATAAGCAGAGACTTGAATGCGTCCAGCCAAGCATTCGTTCTT
>JBDNFP010000265.1:0-30847 GCA_041689775.1 Spirosomataceae bacterium | reverse complement strand
TTGTCTTTTACCGCCAATGCCCCCGAAATGGCAAAAGCGCAGGTTCCTATTATTTCCAAGATATACTGAATACTCATGGGTTGGTATTTAAAGAAGGTGAGGCAGATCAAAAAATTAATTTCACAAAGTAAACGGCTTTGCACTGTTCTACGAAACATCTCATTGAATCAAATGGAACCAACCCGTTCCCCTCATTTTGATTTTTTCGTAGTATATTCCCCATTGTTTTGAAATGACAGCACTACCTAACCTAATTATTGACATGAAGCGACTAGTACCAAAGATTCTCCTGATGGGATATTTCATCTTTTTCATGGGAAATAATATTCATGCCCAAGCCATTATGGGGTTTGAGACTTCGGCGGCCCAAAAACAACAAGCACTGGAAAGACAGTTTGATCAGCAATTAAAAGCTGAAAACCTGCGCAGCCTCATGAAGCGGATGAGTGCCCATCCGCACCACGTGGGTTCGCCCTTCGACTTGGAAAACGCTCAGTATGCCCTTCAACTATTCAAATCCTCTGGTTTTGAGGCTAGGATCGATACTTCTTACGTCCTTTTTCCAACGCCCAAGGTCCGGATTCTGGAACTGGTAGCACCCACAAAATTTAAGGCTTCGCTCACGGAGCCTCCTTTGAAGGAGGATGCTACTTCCGCCCAGACCAAGGAGCAACTCCCCACCTACCACGCCTTTTCGGCCGATGGTGATGTAACAGCTGAGCTAGTTTTCGTCAACTACGGTATTCCCGAGGATTACGAGGTACTCAAAAAAATGGGAATCGATGTTAGAGGAAAAATTGTGCTAGCCAAATACGGTAATTCATGGCGGGGTATTAAACCCAAAGTGGCCGCCGAAAACGGTGCTATTGGGTGTATTATTTACTCTGATCCCAAAGAAGACGGCTTTTTTCAAGGGGACGTGTACCCCACTGGAGCGTATAAAAACGAATCCGGAGCGCAGCGCGGATCAGTGCTCGATATGCCCCTCTACCCCGGAGACCCCCTGACACCCGGATACGGCGCTACCAAAAACGCCAAACGACTTGACTACAAGGATGCCCCCACCATCATGAAGATTCCGGTATTGCCAATTTCCTATGGTGATGCATTACCGCTGCTTAAAGCTTTGGGCGGCGAGGTAGCCCCTGCCAGCTGGCGGGGAGCTTTACCCCTCACCTACCACGTGGGTCCCGGACCAGCGAAGGTACATTTGAAACTGGAATTTAACTGGAAAGTAGAACCCGCCTACAACGTAATTGCCACCTTGAAAGGTACCCTATTCCCCGATGAGTGGGTGATTCGGGGTAACCACCACGACGGCTGGGTGTATGGCGCAAATGACCCACTCAGCGGAGCCGTGGCGGTTATCGAAGAAGCCCGCGCCTTAGGTGAACTGCTGAAAACCGGTTGGAAACCTAAGCGTACTATTATATACGCCCTTTGGGACGCCGAAGAACCCGGCTTACTTGGCTCAACCGAATGGGTTGAGGAACGCAAGTACGAACTGAAAGACAAGGCCGTAGTCTACCTCAACTCTGACTCTAACGGACGAGGATTCCTCTACGCCGGTGGTTCACACACCTTAGAAAAGTTTTTGAATCAGGTGGCTCGTGATGTCACTGACCCCCAGCGCGGTATTAGTGTTGGCGACCGTCTACGCGCCAAAATCATGGTGGATGGCAGTCCAAAAGCGAAGCAAGAAGTCCGTACCCGGCCTGATTTACGAATTGGAGCACTAGGTTCCGGTTCTGACTATACGCCGTTCATTCAACATGCTGGTATTGCTTCTATGAATATTGGTTTTGGTGGCGAAGACGGAGGTGGCGAGTACCATTCTATTTATGACTCGTTCGACCACTACACCCGTTTTAAGGATACTGATTTTTCTTACGGAGTAGCTTTGGCCCAAACCATGGGGCGCTGTGTGCTTCGGATGGCGGATGCTTCGGTTCTACCGTTTGAATTCCAGAACTTCACAAATACCGTCCAACAATATGCCTCCGAGATCGAGCAAAGTGTTGAAACGCTACGTACCCAGTCCGAAGAACACAATCGGTTATTGAAGGAAAATCGTTTTCAGATTGCGGCCGACCCAAAGGAGCCCTTTGTGCAACCTGACCCGATGCCGATGGTACCTTACTTGAACTTTGCCCCGCTTGAAAACGCGTTGGCTACCTTGGAGAAAAGCGCAACGGGATACGCCCAAGCTTCCGCCAATGGAAGTACTTCGACGGCAGCAGATCTTAAAAGATTAAACGAAATTCTATACAAATCAGAACGTTATCTGACCCACCCCGAAGGACTCCCCCGTCGTCCGTGGTTTCAGCACCAAATTTATGCTCCTGGCTTCTATACCGGCTACGGAGTAAAGACGCTGCCCATGATTCGGGAAGCGGTGGAACAAAAAAACTGGGCGGAAGCTGAGCAAGGTATTACTCGGGTGAGCGATACGCTCGTGCAGTTTGCCAAACAAATTGACAAAGCCACCGCCCTTCTGAAATAGCAGTAGTTAAAGTAATACGAGCGTCCTCTTGACTATCAGGAGGACGCTTGCTTTTTTAGTCGGTAGCGGTTGTATGCTTTCACTAATTCTAATTCAAACCAAAGTACACTCGCCATACCGATTCCCAGGCTAGCCATAATCTGACCAGCGGACAGGGGTACAAATTCAAATGATCCGGCCATGGGCGGGATATACAGTAACACAACAGCGATCAGAATCGTAATGCCAATAATAACTGGAACTAGGTTATTATTATAACGTAGCGTGGTAAAGATCGAATAGTAAAACGAGCGGTTTACTAGGGTAAGAAAAATATTAGCAGAAATAAGCACCGCAAAAACCAAAGTACGTACCAAGGGTTCCGGATAGCTTAGTCGTACCGAATACAGATAGGTAAACAAGGTCCCGGCCGTGATAGCTAACCCTTACACAATACTAGTGATCAGCTCGTCCCACCCAAAAAAATGTATCTGACATCGGCCGGGGCTTTTGAACCATCGTATCTTTTTCCATCGGTTCATTTTCGTAGATGATCGAGCAAGTAGGACCCATGATCAGTTCTAAGAAAATAACGTGAACCGGAAGCAGGAAGGAGGGATACACCCATCCCAAAACGGTTGGAATGAATACGGTTAGAATAATGGGTGTGTGAATAGATATAATAGACTGGATTGCCTTTTTCGAATTCGTGTAAATCTTCCGGCCTATGACCACGGCATCCACCATACTTGACAAGTCATCGTTCACCAGTAGCAATCAAGCCGCCTCCTTAGCCAATTCCGATCCCCGTTTTCCCATGGTGATACCAATGTGGGCCGCTTTGAGGGTGGCCCGTCATTGACCCCGTACCGGTCATCGCCATTACCTCTCCGTTGGCTTTCAACGCACTGATAATTCTGAGCTTTGCTTCCGGAAACATCCTCGAAAAAACGTAGGTATCCTCCACTCTCTACCGAAGTTCAGCCTCGGGTATTTCCATTAATTTTTCGCCTGGCAAGGTCTTTTCGTAACCCTGAATCCGATCTGCTTGGCAATGGCTGCCGTGGTAACAGCGTTGTCACCGGTCACGATCTTTACCTGAATTCCAGCTTTATAAAAGCTGGTCATAACATCAGAAATATTCTCTTTGGGAGGGTCATAAAAAGCAACAAGGCCTTTAAACACAAATGTAAACTCTTCCTAACTTTCCGGATAATGATCTTCGTCGTACGTGACTAACCCAACCCCTAGTACCCGGCATCCATCTTTTGCGAGGGTCTGTACTACGTTTTCGATGGTCGCTACCGAATCTTTGGGCAGTGAAGATTGACGAATAATCGCCTTCGCCGCCCCCTTGGCCGCGATGATACGATCATCAGCAGCATTAGCAAAGACATACGTCATCAGCGGAGGTTTCCCTCCGAACGGATACTCGTGGACGAGTCGGTAATCGGGGCGTTAGTCTATTGAGTTGAAAGCTGCATAGACATCATGCAGAGCTACTTTTCGTGGGATCAAACGGAATAGGCTCACTTGCCCACATAGACAGCCTGATTAACTGAACAACCTCATCGTTAAACTCATTTTCAGGGTCAATGACTTTCCCTGATTCTGCCAAGTACAACCGCTCTAGGCTCATCTGGTTTTGGGTGATTGTACCGGTTTTATCCATACAAATCACCGTTGCCCTCCCCAAGGTCTCCACCGTTTTCATTTGCTTCACAATTACCCCCATTTTCATGAGTCGCCAGGCTCCCAACGCCATAAAAGAGGTGAAGGCTACCGGAATCTCCTCCGGTAGGATGCTCATGGCCAACGTAAGGACTTTGATCAGGCTATCGCCAGCGCTAAACGAACAAAAGTAATTGATGGCCCAAACGATCACGAAGACGATCGCCCCGATAATCACCATCTTTTTTACAAAGTTCGTAATCTGTACTTCCAGGGGTGTTTTTTCTTCATCAATCCCTGCCAGGCTTTTGCCGATCTTCCCCGACCGGATCTTCATCCCAATGGAAGTAATGGTGGCAATAGCCAAACCACTTACTACACTAGTACCACTGTACACGAGGTTACCCTCCTTTTCCGCGTCTTTGTAAATTGAAAGAGACTCGTCGGTCAAAATTGATTCATTAACCGAAAAGTCGTTAGAACGAACGATGACCCCATCTGCCGTAATAGAGGTACCCTCTTCCACCATAAGGCTATCTCCTACCGCCAGATCCTCGCTTTTGATTTCACACACTTCTCCCTCCCGAATGACTGTGCACCTCGGCTGAGCGTATTCTTTTAGTTTTTCTAAGGCGTTGCGGCTTCGGGAGTCCTGGTAGATGGAGATTATGGTAATCAGAATAATAGCCGAGACCATAAAAGAGCCATTTCCGGTTTCGCCTCCGATGAAGTATACGGAAGAAGTAACCAATAGTAGAATCATCATTGGCTCTTTTATTACAGATTTCAGGGCTTCTAACAGCCCATTCTTTTTGCGAAATTCAAGGCTATTGCACCCATATTTTTCCAGCGAATCCTCAAATTTTCATTCGGTTGACCCTTCAATGGCAAAGTTTTGGATGAGCATAGGATACAGCTATTGAAGTTAATTTTCTACTTATAAACAGCGGTTAAATTTAACTTTCGTACAAGCGTAATCTGTTTTTCAGCAGTACTACTTCCCCCTGTAGACTTTCAACTTTTTCAAGGAGATGAAACACAACATCCAGACTTTCAGTATTTATCTCTAATTCATGATGAATCCTGATTAATTTCTCAACCGCAGTGAGGCTGTCGAGGTGGATACACGGAGAGTGCTCGATCGTTTGTATCTCTACCAACCCAACTTCACCCAAGCGGTTAATGAAGGACATTTCTACCTGATAGTAAGTACTTACTTGTGACACCGGAATAAAGTCTTCAAAACTCATGACGATCTTAATTTAGCTAGTTCGCTGATTAATTCCTTCTCTTGTTCGGTCAGCTTCTTTGGTAACTCAATCTGAAAGGTAATGTACAAGTCGCCGAATTGGTCTTCTTTTTTATACACCGGAAACCCCTTACCTTTCAACTTGACCTTCGTACCATTCTGAGTTTCGGGCTTAACGTTTATTTTAACCTTCCCGTCGAATGTTTCTACCGTGATATCCCCTCCTAACAAGGCCGTGTACAAATCAATTTCTTTGGTCTTGTACAAATTATTTTGGTCAAGTTTGAAGGGAGTAGTGTTAATAATCGAAAAGTTGATCAACAAATCACCACTCGGGCCACCGTTAGCACCCTCACCGCCGTATCCCTTAATTTTGATTACTTGTCCATCCTGAACTCCGGCCGGTATCGTCAATCTAATGTTTTTTCCGTTGACCGTTAAAGTACGTTTATGGGTAGCGAACACATCTCTGAGGTCGAGTCGAAGCTCCGCGGTGAAATCTTGTCCCTTGAAACGCACATTGCTACTGCCGCCCCCAGAAAAGCCCCCGCCAAACATTGATTCAAAAAAATCCGAGAAATCTCCCCCCCCAAACCCTTCGCCGGAGGGTGCCTGTTGGCTACTTCGGCGGTACTGCCGTTGCTGACCAGCTTTCTCAAATTCATCAGCATGGAACCAGTCTTTGCCATACTTATCGTATTTTTTTCGGTTCTCCGGGTCACTCAATACCTGGTTGGCTTCGTTAATCTCCTTAAACTTTTTTTCAGACTCCTTGTCGTTAGGGTTTATATCTGGATGGTACTTACGGGCCAACTTTCGGTAAGCTTTCTTAATATCGCTTTCTGAGGCATTCTTACTTAGCCCCAGTATTTTATAATAATCTATAAATTCCATTCGTACCCCTGATCAAGTAATTAGTGATAAAAGACAATTCTTCAACAAATCTCAATTAAAAACCAGCCAGTCATAATGACTACCATCAGCTATTGTTATAACTTTCAATCATTCAATAGCATAGTTTGCTTTTTTGATCTACAGTCACTTAAATTTTTCATCAAAAGGTACCACTCTTTTGATGAAAAATAATTTTTTAATAAGGATTCATTGAACAATTTTTAAATCTAAAATGTATAACAGTAGAATATTAAAAAAAAATATTGTTTTTTTGTGAGAGTTTAACCCAAAAACAAAATACTATGAAGATACCTGAAATACGTTTTTTCTCACCCGAAGAAAATGAATCAACAAAAGTAAAGGAAGAAGTAGCTATTCAGCCCACTGGATATATCTCTGCAACTGGCAAAATAATTATCACTCAAAGTACCGCTGACGAAGTTGGACTAAAACCTTCTGAATCTGCATTTAGAGTTGGTATGCCCGAAAACAAAAGGAAACTAAAATCTCTTTACGTAATTCCTACCCAAAAAGGCGAAGATGGAGTATTTGAAATGACAGAGAGCGGTCGTAATTATTTTATCGCATTGGGTGTAATCCTTGAAAATAGTGGTGTAGATTTTCGCAACAATAAGTATACGTTTGACATCAACCCTTTCCAATACGATGGAGACGTAACCGGATACGAGCTAAAATTGGATCAGCCAATCCCTAAAATTAAGCGTGCTGACAGGGAAGTCAAAGGATGATGCTTAATTGTCAAAAAGAACAAGAAACGGGGTTCATTTCAGTGAAATGAACCCCGTTTCTTGTTTACCGTCAGATTTAATTCTTGTAGAACCCCAGAATTAAAATACCAGCAGTAGTGCTACAGTATCTGCACAAAATCATTAAACCCTTTCAACTCACCACTCTTTACTTCCACTTTCTCTACTCTTGCCAGTGGTGGCCCATGATGGCACCATTGTACTAATTCTTGCAAACTTTCTGGGGTACCTTCTGCCACGATAGATACGCTCCCATCCGCTTCGTTTTGAACATACCCGGTAAGCCCAAGCTCATTTGCCTTACGCTCAGTACTAGCCCGATACCAAACACCCTGTACCCTCCCTCGAACACAAATATATAGTTGCTCCACCTGATCGTTTATTATGGTTGCTTACTCCTCCTCAGCACCATCTGGTACTAGTAATTTTTCATACTGATTGTGAACGCTCAATATAATAACTCCAAACAATACAGCCGACAATAATAGTATAGAGTTCAGAAGCCCTTCTACTCCAAAAGAAAAACGAATCAGTATCGTAGATAGGATAAATCCTGAGTTCCGGATTACCTTATGAAACTGATCAGTATGCAAAAATGAAAACAAAAGCAGTAAGACATCCGTGAGTATCAAAATTGTAAAAAATTCATCAAAAAAGACATCGTTCACGTTCTTGATAGAGTCTACTACCTTGTTGATGGTAATAAAATTTGCGAAAAACCAGTCTACAAAACTATATATGGCAAGTCCTAGTAAAACCGGGACCAATACGACGGCAATGTATTTCTTCGTTAAAACGAACCTTTTTACCTCAGAATTACTATTAACCAACATGTTATCTTTTATTTTCCTGCGAGGTGTCAGTCGGTAGAATACAAAAATCAGGAAAAACAAAATAAGCGTAGAAACTAAATCATACGTAAACTGTAAGTCTTCTTTCTGCTGAAACCAGTCGGAGGTGAGTTCAAGATTCGCTAGATCTTTAAATAATCTTCGTATCACAATTAGGCTGATAATTTCATACTGCTTGCCCACGTAGGTAGTAATAGACTTGGGTAAGTAGTACACCAGTAGATATACCTCATAGATTAAAATAAATGAGAAAGGTGTATAGATGGCCGATATCGGTGAGGTCAATAATTTTGAATTATTGCTGAGTTCCACAAATCCAAAATCTACTAATAAGATAAGCCCCAAGTGGAGCAAGAAACTCACGATGGCAATGTATACTATTACTTGCTCACTTTTTTCTTTGGTTTCTTCCGAAAGAAATTTCTTGTAAACTTTTTCTCCAAATTCTGAAAGTCTCGACATAGATTGATATGTAAACAGTGGTAAATAATTCGTAAAGCCTATCCATTATCGTAAAAGTCCATTTTAATGGGCTGTACATGGAACAAACCAATGTGGTAGTGGATTGTTAACTAATATAGAAAAGAAAGATTACAATCAGATACCTGTTGCAATTCTAATCTTGACTGAATGGATCATCCGGCGGGGTTTCCTTTCTCAACCGTGCGCCAAAGGAATAGAATATGCCAACTAATTTCTTACTTTTAGTTTACCATTTCCCAAACCAAATCGTTCATGAACAGGCTGCTCTTGATTCTGCTACTTGCACTTACCTTTCAACCGGCTTTTACGCAAAAACGAAAGAAGGTAAGTGACCCTACCCTAGCCTTTGATCAGTACGTGGAGGAGGCATTACGCGACTGGGAAGTACCTGGTGCTGCCATTGTGGTGGTAAAGGGGGGTAAGGTAGTCTATAAAAAAACCTATGGTCTTCGCACCTATGGTGACGCCGACAAAGTGGATAGTAAGACCTTGTTTGCCTGCGCTTCTACCACCAAAGCCATGACGGCCACCTGCATGGGTATCCTGGTGGACGAAGGGAAAGTACATTGGGATGACCTGGTAAGTAAGTACCTAGCAGACTTTCAGCTTCACGACCCTTACATTAGCCAAAACCTGCGAATTCGGGATCTGTTCACCCACAACACCGGAGTAGGAAATACCGACTTTCTTTGGGCAAGTATGGATATACCCTCCAAAGAAATACTTTATCGTATGCGTTTTGTGGAACCCTCCTACCCTCTTCGTGGTGGCTATACCTACCAGAATATATTTTACCTCGCAGCTGGGCAGGTTATAGAAAGAGTAAGTGGTGTACCCTGGGCTGAGTTCCTAAGAGAAAAGGTACTTTCACCCTTGGGTATGGTGCGGACCTTTCCTTTACTAAGTGAAGTACCGGATGCCAACCGGGTATCTCCACACTTACTGGTAAGAGATACCCTACGAGTTATCGACCCCATGAGCGCCGACGCTATCGGTCCGGCAGGCTCGGTGCAGTCTTGCATTGATGACCTTTCTCTTTGGACCATTACTATGCTTGATAGTAGCAAATATGAGGGTGGTACGCTACTGTCTGCCTCTACTTGGATGGAGCTATTTACTCCTCAGGTAATTATACCCATGAAACAGTTTTATCCAACGGCCCAACTTACCACCCCACATTGGACATCCTACGGCCTTGGTTGGTTTCAGCAAGACTATCGGGGGCACAAGATCAACTACCATACGGGGAGTCTTCCGGGCGAAATTGCCATGCATGGACAACTTCCGGAGCATCAGTTAGGGGTATTTATTGTCGGAAACCTCGACCACGCCGAAGTACGGCATGCGTTACTTTTTCGAGCCTTTGATCAATTCGCACTCGGGATAGAGCGGGACTGGAACGCCGAATTTAGAGAGTTGTACCAGAAGTTAACGGTAGATTATAAAATTAAAATCATGGAAGCCGAATCAGCCAGGATACTCAAAACCCAACCTTCGGGAAAGGCCCAGGAATATGTCGGCACCTACCAGAGCCCATTATACGGTACAATTGACATAACCCTCAACGAGGATGATTTGCGTTTTTCTATCAACAACAAAAGGAAAGGTATCCTCGGGCATTGGAACTATGACACATTCCGGGCAAATTGGGAGAATATTGCGTACGCGGAAGGATTGAGCCTACTTTCTTTTGAGCGAAACCAAACGGGTATCATCTCAACAATCAAAATGGATGGACAGGTATTTTATAAAAAAACAAACTAATCAGGGCCAGAAAGGATCGTCCTCAACGATGGCGTAGCGAAAGTTGTCTTTCCATTCTCCCCGAATGGGAAGTCCCTTACGGTGTATGCCCTCACAAGTCATACCTGCCTTTTCAAGTACTCTGATTGACCGCTGATTATCAGTCGCTACTCCTGCTTGTATACGATGTAGGTGAAGCTCTGAAAAGCCAAACGATACTAACCGCTTGACGATTTCGGTCCCGTACCCTTTGCCCCACTGAGCGGGTGAAAGGCTGTAAAACAGCTCCCCACTACTAAATCGATCTCCGGAAAGATCAAGGCCAGCTTCGCCTATAAATTCCTTGGTTTCCGTGATCCAGACAGTCCAGCCAAAATGCATCCTAATGGCAGATCCCGGATCTTCAATGGCCGCCAACATAACAGCGAGCGTATCTCCGGAATGACGCGGAATACCAATGGTACTAAATTCCTCAACCTCCTTCATGGAGTGTAATTGATGAATAAGGTCCAGATCGTCCCAGGTCATTTCTCTGAGTGATAAGCGGACGGTAGATAAATTCATAGTCACAAAATTGAGTAAATCATTTCAATTTACCCATACTAGTTAGTCTTTAGGTTTATATTAGATTACAATAACCTATGTACTTCCGGGCACCTTCGACGTTACTACACTAGCCACTTCACCTTGTCTAATGGCCCATGAACAAGAATTATACTTCTCGCCGAAGATTTATCAAAACCAGTATATCGGCATTGGCGAGCTGGCCAGTCCACGCTAGCAACACAATTAAAGTGTACCACATCGGATTACAAGCGCATGCTTTCTCTGATAAAATTATTAATGATCCCGATGCCACTCTAACGGCTATTTCTCGCGTAGGCTACAAAGAAATTGAACATACAGGCTACAGCCACCAAAAGTTCTTTGGCCTTTCACCACACCGATTCCGAAAGCTATTGGACGACACTGGACTAAGCGTCCCCACCGGCCAAACCATCCTTACAAAAAATGATTGGAAACCTGGATTGAATGATATTTCGGATACCTGGAAGCAGGCCATCAATGACGCACTAACCGTTGGACAACACTACATTTTCAGTCCATTCTTCGACTGGGATATACGCTCGATGGAGGAGGTAAAGCGGGGAATTGAAGCCTATAACCGCTGTGGGCAGATATGCCAGCAAGCCGGGATCAATTTTGGGTATCGGACCGAAGAAAAAGTGGTTCGGCAGGCCCACCAGTCAACCACGCTGTATGATTACCTCCTTGGGGAGATGGACACACATTATGTATATCAGCAACTGGATGTAACAGCTCTAGTGCTCGCAAAAAGCGACCCTATACACATACTGCGTAGCTCTCCCCACCATTTCCAATCCATGCGTTTAAACGGCTGTAAAAATACCCCCTCTGAAATCCTACTATCGGGAGAGGAGTCCTTTGATTTCGACGATATCTTATCTTTTGCCCGCCGAAGTACAATTATCAAGCATTGGATTTTAGGCTTCGATAAGCCCGGGGAAAGTACTTTTGATAACGCAGGTAAAATTCTGACCCACTTCAAGCAATTTGGATTTATCTAAATTACATTCCAATACCACCCCGTCTCAAAAACTCACCACCCATTTTCCCTGTTTCACCCCAATTTACCCAAAGTTCGTCGAAAAAGGGCTGGGGTACCGTCTGTAAATTTTCTAGTTTTATGCAGTCAACTAAAACAAAGAACTACATAAACATAGAAAAAATGGAAGAACAACGGAACGAATTCCTGTGGAAATTAGCCAAAAAAAGAGTCGGATTCAAATCACACCTGATCACTTATGTAGTTGTAATTGTGGGTTTTTGGGTAGTATACCTACTTATGTTGCAACAGCCTTGGGGAAGTAATATTCACCCATGGCCGATCTGGCCAACGCTCGGCTGGGGTATTGGATTGGCTAGTCATTATTTTGGCGCCTTTGGAAGTTTTAATCAGGAAAGTATGGCTAAAAAAGAGTACGAAAAATTACTCAAAAATAAATAATTAGCCTCCTCAATTAATCATCCCAAAATGGAACCAAGAAACGAACGCCTCTGGAAACTTGCCAAGCAACGGGCACAATTTAAGAAAGGCCTTATTACCTACCTGATTGTAAATACGGGCCTGATTGGGATCTGGTATTTTACACCAAGTAATAGAAACTTTTTCTGGCCCATATTCCCCCTGTTTTTTTGGGGTATTGGCTTGGGTATCAATTACTACCAAGCCTACATCAGTAACGGTGATGCTGTTGAAGATGAATACCAAAAACTACTTCGTAAACATCAATAAGTCCTCCCGAAAACGGGAGGACTGGCATCAAATAGCTACTGGTGCCTTAATGGCTGGCCACGGATCGTAATTTTCGAGGGTAAAATCCTCAAATTTAAAGTCTAGCACCTTTTTTACCTCAGGATTCATTTTCATGGTAGGTAGTGGCAAAATTGCTCTTGACAGCTGTTGCTCCACCTGTTGCAAGTGGTTGAGATAGATATGCGTGTCACCACCGGTCCAAACGAAGTCACCGAGACCAAGGCCACACTCCCTGGCTACCATCATGGTCAATAATGCATAGCTGGCTATGTTGAAGGGTACGCCAAGAAACACATCAGCACTCCTTTGATATAGCTGACAAGACAGCTTTCCATCTACCACATAAAACTGAAATAAGGCGTGGCAGGGTTGCAAGGCCATTTTAGGCAAATCTGCTGGATTCCAAGCCGAAACCATAATCCGACGAGAATCCGGGGTGTTTTTTAGCTGATGCAATACTTCCTGCAACTGATCAATGGTACCACCTTCGGGCGTAGCCCAGCTCCGCCATTGCTGACCGTACACGGGGCCAAGATTACCGTTTTCATCGGCCCATTCATTCCAGATACTTACCCCGTTTTCCTGCAAGTACTTGATGTTGGTATCTCCTTGCAAGAACCACAGTAATTCATGGATGATAGATTTCGTGTGTACTTTCTTGGTAGTGACAAGTGGGAAGCCCTTCGCAAGGTCGAAGCGCATCTGATAGCCAAATACGCTGATCGTGCCCGTCCCGGTCCGGTCGGTTTTACGGGTACCTTTATCGAGAACGTGTTGTAAAAGATCGTGGTATTGTTCCATTTGAATATTGGTACTAATTTCTTGAAAACAGAGAAAATAAAGAGCGAATGATTACTCTTCTTCGATTGAAACGCTGTGGGTAATAGTAGCCGTACCTTCAAACTGAGCCGTAGCCGAGCAGTACTTTTCCATGGAGAGCTGCACCGCGCGGTCCACTTTATCAGCATCAAGGTTTTTTCCTTTAAGAGTAAAATGGAGATTGATGGTACGGTAAGGACTCCGCTGAGTACCTTCTTCCTTCTCCCGGTCACCTTCGGCTACGATTCGGAAATCAGTAATCTCCTGGCGTTGCTTTTTCATGATCAGTACTATATCAATAGCACTGCAACTAGCTAGTCCCATCAATAATAGTTCCATGGGGCGTACCCCGGCATTTTGCCCACCTACTTCCTGAGAGGCATCGATATGTATTTTGGCATCCGAAGACCCGCTGCCTTCAAAATGGAACTCTTCGTCTAAGCGTACTAGTTCTACTTTCATTTATAGGAATAAGTTATAAGCCTGTGGTATCCGATTACCTAGCAGGTGTAAGAATTCTTCTCTTTACAGTACAAAAATCCGATTACTTTTCGAAAGGTTCAACTATTGAGGTATAATCTGATCAACAATTGGTATTATCCTTGTAGCGTAGTACCTTCATAACAAGAAAACTCCTAAACCAAAAAATACATATACCTGGATGTGCCCTACTAAACAAACACCACTGTATGCAAACTAACATTTCGGATTTACGCCTGGCAGTATTAATTGATGCAGATAATGTACCCTACGCCAATCTAAAAGGAATGTTGGAAGAAATTGCCAAATATGGCACGCCAACCTTCAAGCGAATCTACGGTGACTGGACTAATCCTCGACTTTCAGGATGGAAGGCCGTCTTACTCGACAATGCCATTACTCCCATACAACAATATAGCTATACCACTGGTAAAAACGCCACAGATTCAGCCATGATTATTGACGCAATGGATATACTGTATACCGGTCGGGTCGATGGCTTTTGTCTGGTATCCAGCGACAGTGATTTTACCCGACTCGCCATCCGGTTGCGGGAAGCAGGTATGAAAGTATTTGGCATGGGAGAACAAAAAACGCCGTCTGCCTTTACCTCCGCCTGTGACCGGTTTATATATATCGAGATTCTGAAAAAGGAAGAAGACTCTAAGGTAGTCAAGCAAGCTCCAAAAAAGCCGGAAAAAAACCCAAAAGCCGACAAAAAACTTCTCGATCTGATTTCAAGTAGTATGAATGACATAGCCGATGAAGACGGATGGGCTTTTCTTGGGGAATTGGGCAACCTACTGATCAAAAAGCAGCCCAGCTTTGATGCCCGAAACTATGGCTTCAACAAGTTACTTCCACTCATCAAGAGTTTTAAGCAATTTGAGGTAGACGAACGTCCCACCGGGGTTTCCAACATCAAACACGTATTTGTGAGAAATAAGTAGAAACAAGGTAGTAGTCACATTTACTAGCAGAAGGGTATACTATATTATTTCATATTCACTTATTTACACATGGTTCTACGTTCTGCATTGGCTATCAGTCTGGTTTTCTTGCTTGGCTTGGCTTCTCCCCTCGCTTCCCAACCCAAAGCAAGGGTAATACAAAAAGAGTTTATATACGAAAGTGCGCCCTTTCCTTCCTGCCACGCTTCTACGCTGGTAGAATTAACCAATGGTAAGTGGATGGCTGCGTGGTTTGGGGGTACCGATGAAGGAAATAAAGACGTCGGTATTTGGCTATCGACCACCGAAAACGGAAAGTGGAGTAAGCCAATACTTATGGCCGAAGGTATCATTACCAGCGACTTAAGGTACCCCTGCTGGAATCCTGTGTTGTTTAAGACTAATCAAGGAACACTCCATTTGTTTTATAAGGTAGGTCCTTCGCCTCGCGAATGGTGGGGAATGGTGATGACTTCTGAGAATGACGGCCAATCATGGACTGAGCCCACTCGCTTGCCAGACGGTATCCTAGGCCCGATCAAGAACAAACCGGTTCAATTGCTTGACGGTACTATCCTTAGTTCATCCAGTACCGAGACCCGGCAAAGCTGGAAGGCACACGTAGAGCGCTCCGCCGACCAAGGAAAAACCTGGGAACTTATACCCGTAAATCCAACCACTGACCTCGACGTGATTCAGGGAAGCATCCTGAGCTACCCTGACAATAAGTTACAAATGCTATGTCGTAGTCGCCAGAACCGGATCGCCGAGGTATGGTCGGAAGATGGAGGTAAAACCTGGGGTAAATTCAGTAAAACTGAACTACTAAATCCTAACTCAGGCACCGACGCCGTAACCCTAAGGAATGGCTGGCAGGTACTAATTTACAATCCAACCATCCGGGGGAAAGACTGGGACAATGGTCGTCAAAAATTATACGTTGCGGTGTCCAAAGACGGAAATACATGGACGGACGTACATGTATTAGAAAACGAAGAGCGGGGCGAGTTTAGCTACCCTGCGGTGGTTGAAGCCACCGACGGTACCGTACACATCACCTACACGTGGAATAGAAAAAAAATACAACACGTAGCACTGGCTCTCAATTAAATAATTATCAGAAGATATTAAACTATTCCGAAGTGGAGGTTGTTTTATAGGAGAATAGCTTCTGCTTTTATGAAGTATTTTGTATTAATCTTCTGTGTTATAGTTACTCTAGCTGCCTGCCAAAACAACGCAGACGAGAAACTTTTCTCGGCAAAAAACACCTCCATAGAAGGAAAATATCTCGGGTACCGCACCAGAATGGTTGGGTAAATCAAGGCAACGGATTCAACTAAAATCGTGCTGGAAGTAATAAGAATGGGGACAAACGAAATCCGAATCCAGCAGATCTCCCCAAATGAATTTCAATATCTAGTCGCCATGAAGGACAATCATTTTACTTATAGTACAGGATTAGGGGAATCGACATGCGGGGTGGTGGAAATTACGAGCAAAGGGTATTTCCAAAGTAATGCACTATACTTACTTGAAACCGAAGAATGCGTGAACAAGAATACATCGACTAATCCTCCTAGCTACATCAAGCTACGGGCTAAAAAATAATCTCAAATAATATGTGGACTGAAAAAGATAATAAACTACAACGTGATCTTAAATTTTCTGATTTCAAAGAGGCATTCCGCTTCATGAATCAGGTAGCAGATGCCGCCGAGGCACAGGGCCATCACCCTTGGTGGTCGAATGTATACAATCAGGTAACAATTGAGTTAACTACCCACGATTCCGGAAATACCATCACCGAAAAAGATCGCAAGCTGGGTGATACCATTGATACCATCCTGAAAGACTTTGACTTAAAATAGGGTACATTTTAAAATGTACCTTAGCACTTTCTAATCAGCTATTCCACCTTATTCAGGTTCGGATTAGGTTATCCCCTGCCCTACATCCGTTGGTGATCTGCGCGTTTTCCGCTACCTTCGACGTTTTGCCATTCACAAGTAAGTTTTTTCTGGAATGAAATTATACCTGGTACCGACCCCAATCGGAAATCTGGAAGATATTACCCTAAGAGCAATCAATGTTCTTAAAAGTGTGGACTTAATTTTGGCGGAGGATACCCGCACCTCGGGACACCTACTGAAGCATCTGGAAATCAGTAAACCGATGCAAAGCTATCATATCCATAATGAGCATCAGACAATCTCCCGCCTGACCGACCGAATGATCAAAGGCGAAACGATGGCACTCATTTCGGACGCTGGCACACCCGCCATCTCGGACTCCGGTTTTTTATTGGTACGTGAGTGTATCCGACGGAATATTCCGATAGAATGTCTCCCCGGCCCAACGGCTTTTGTACCAGCACTGGTCAACTCCGGCCTACCCTCCGACCGATTTACTTTTGAAGGTTTCTTGCCGCATAAGAAAGGGCGACAAACCCGCCTGAAAGAACTTACCAACGAAGAACGAACCATGATTTTTTATGAATCACCCCACCGTCTTCTCAAATCTTTACAGCAGTTCTCTGAATACTTTGGTCCCGAACGACAAGCCTCGGTTTCCAGGGAATTAACCAAACTCTTTGAAGAGAACGTCCGTGGTACCTTGCAAGAAATTATTACTTACTTTACCGAAAAAAGTATTAAGGGTGAAATCGTTATTATTGTTGCCGGAAAATCATAACCAAATGACTCCTACCTTCGCTCAACCAAAAGCTAAATCCTGGCTTTTTCTATTTATATTTCTCTTTCTATCCTGGGGTGCGTCTGCCCAAGTGACGTTGAGTCCCCAAGCCAAAGTCAGCCTCATTACCGTTGGTCCAGGAGATGAATTGTATTCGAGTTTTGGACACAGCGCTCTTTGGATTTACGATCCGGCATACCACCTCGATCGTGCTTATAGCTACGGAACGTTCAGTTTTGAAACGGGCAATTTTTATGTCAAATTCCTACGGGGAACCCTGCCATATACCATTTCGGTAAACCCATTAATGCCGCAGTACTACTATTGGCAACAGGAAAACCGATCAGTAAAAGAACAGGAACTTAGCCTATCGGCTGATCAGAAGCAGAAACTATACAACCACCTCGAAACAAATCTTCTGCCCCAAAACCGGGAGTATCAGTATAAATTCTTTTACGACAACTGCTCAACTAGGCTGGGTGATGCCATCAAAGCCGCTTGCGGTGATAGCCTTACCTTTACAGGCTATACGGGCGATACCCTTAGTTTCCGCCAATGGATAGATCGCTACGCCTACACTCAAAAACCCTGGGCTGATTTTGGGATGGATCTTGCCATCGGTGCCCCCTCCGACGATATAGCAACGCCCTTGCAGGCTACTTTTCTTCCTGATAACCTCAGCGCGGCATTTGGGGAGGCTAAGATGAAAGTGGGCGACATCGATGTTCCCTTAGTACAGACCACCCACGAGCTTTATACCGCCACTCCTACCGAGGAAAGCACCTTGATTACTCCCATGATTTTCTTCTGGGGACTAGCGGCCTTGGTCCTACTATTTACCTACTGGCAGATTGAGACCAACAAACTCAACTTTACCTTTGACAAAGTATTATTCACAATTGTGGGCTTGACCGGGTGGCTCATCGTACTACTTTGGTTTGGCACCAATCACGGAGTCACGAGTTGGAACTACGATATACTGTGGGCCTTTCCACTTTGGGTACCTCTTATTTATTCATTTTCGAAAACCAAAAAACCGGAGTGGTTTCAGTGGGTACTGCTTCTCTACGGCGCATTTTTACTGGCGGCTACCGGAAATTTATTAAAGCATAATTATGTGGTTATACCGATCATTCTTATCTTGATAACGAGGGTATATTACATGAACAACTCATTGGCTCAACTACCTACCACCGAGAAGAAATAGGATATGGATCTGGAAAAACTCACCCAACAAACCATTGAGATAGTCAAAAAGGCATCTTCCTTCATTCAACAAGAAGCAGAAGGCTTCCGACAGGAAAAGGTCGAGTACAAGGATGTCAATAATCTCGTTTCGTACGTCGACAAAGAAACCGAGAAACTGCTCGTTGAAGGCTTAAAGAAAATACTGCCGGAGGCAAGCTTCATTACCGAAGAAGGCACAACCGGCGAAGAAATCAACCCCTATGCGCTCAATTGGATCATTGATCCATTAGATGGTACCGCCAATTTCGTGCACGGATTACCGATATACTGCGTCAGTGTCGGTCTAGTGCGGGGCAAAGAACCACTACTAGGGGTGATCCATGAACCAAACCGCGATGAGCTTTTTTATGGTTGGCAAAATGGCGGAGCCTGGTGCAATGGCAACCGATTGCAGGTCACAAAAGCCCAAACCCTTGGTGAAAGTCTGCTCGCAACCGGCTTTCCGTACTACAAGTTTGACAAGCACGACCGGTACATGAAAATTTTGGAAGTACTCATGCAAAAAACACACGGTCTCAGGCGCATGGGAGCGGCTGCCGTTGACCTAGCGTACGTAGCAGCCGGCCGTTTTGAAGGCTTTTACGAGTATAATTTAAACTCCTGGGATATGGCTGCTGGTGTTCTACTAATTAAGGAAGCAGGTGGTACGGTTAGTGACTTTTCGGGAGGAGATAACTACCTGTTTGGTGGAGATATAGTAGCCGGTGGTCCCGTTCACTCAGAATTATTGTCCGTTATCAAAGGTTTATTTTAGTTCTTGACTGGAAAATCATTTAATTTATGGATCTAATGGTAATCTAGGAGCTTAACTACCATTAGATGAGTGCCTAATTGTATGTAAATTCCCCTTACCATTTACTATTTTCCATGCCCAGTTTAGTTGAGCTTAATACGTTTCACTCTGAGTCAGGAAACCTTACGGTTTTCGAGAAATTAATACCCGGTGTCATCAAAAGAGTATTCTACATCTACGGTGCTGGTGATATACCCCGTGGTGGTCATCGTCATCATAAAACTTGGAATGCGCTCATTTGTATACATGGGAAGTGCCGGGTATATGTACACGATGGCGAAGAGGAAAGTCACTTTTGGCTTGAAAAACCAAACACCTGTCTCATTCTGGAACCCAGGGATTGGCATACGATGGAAGATTTCTCGGAAGATGCGATATTGTTAGTACTGTCCAATGAGTACTACAACAATATTGATTACATAGATGAGCCGTACTCTCAGGTCTTAAATACCATCAAATCTCAGGCTTCCAAGTAAGCATTCTCCACTAGCACCTTTTTAGGTATGATTCCTTTTCTTGATTTAAAGCAGATCAACGCTCCTCACCAAAGCGCAATAGAGCAAGCAGTTCAAAAAGTAATACAATCGGGTTGGTATATATTAGGGAAAGAGTTACTGGAATTTGAGGCAGCATTTGCCAGCTACTGCGAAGAAAAGTACTGTGTTGGGGTGGCCAATGGCCTCGATGCCTTACAATTGATCTTACAGGCCTATGATTTTCCCTCAGGTAGTGAGGTCATCGTCCCAGCAAATACCTACATAGCTTCCGTACTTTCCATTCGTTTTTTGGGGTTAACGCCCGTTTGGGTGGAACCCGACCCCGGTACTATGCTGATCAATCCCGCACTGATTGAGGAAAAGATTACTAATAAAACCAAAGCTATCATGGCCGTGCATTTGTATGGTAGGAGTTGTGATATGACTGCCATCAATGCGATTGCCAAAGAATACAATCTGAAAGTAATCACCGATGCCGCGCAGGCGCACGGTGCACGGCACAACGGAAGCCGTCAGCAAATCGTTGGGGATGCCGCTGCTTTTAGCTTTTACCCGACAAAAAACCTAGGCGCTTTGGGAGATGCCGGGGCAGTAGTAACAGCCGATTCTGAGCTTGCTCAAAAAATCATGTACCTGCGTAACTACGGATCGGTTAAGAAGTATATAAATGAACACCAAGGGATGAATAGTCGCCTTGACGAAATTCAGGCGGCGGTTCTGAATGCCAAGCTACCGCATCTTGATGCCGAGAACATCCGGAGGCAGGTCATCGCCACCCAATACCTCAACCAAATAACGATCGCTCAATTAACGCTACCACCCAACGATCAGATAACCGACGATGTGTGGCACCTTTTTGTAGTAAGGCATCCAGAGCGAGAGAAGTTTATTCACTATCTTGACTCTAAGGGAATTCAAACAAATATTCACTACCCCATTCCCATCCACAAGCAGAAAGCCTATCAGGCCTATCACGAAGTATCATTACCAATTACCGAACAAATCCATCGTGAAGTCATTAGCTTGCCGCTCAACACGGCTATCACTGACGAACAGATAGCTCATATTATCGATACAATTAATCAATTTCAATAAGCGCATGGACCTATCCGTCATTATTCCGGTCTATAATAGTGATGGTTCCATCGGAACTCTCCTCGCCCGGCTTCATACGGCCCTTGCAGGTATTGTGTACGAAGTAATATTGATAAATGACGGTAGTCGCGACCGATCAGAAGAAATTTGTACCTACCTGGCAAAACAACATCCTGAGGTAAAATTCATTTCATTACGCAGGAATTTCGGGGAGTTCAACGCGGTGATGTGTGGCCTGAATTACGCACAGGGAGCCTACTGCGTAATGATCGATGATGATTTCCAAAACCCTCCCGAAGAGATACTAAAACTCATAGAAACTGCGCAAAAAGGTCATTTTACCGTTGTGTATACCTACTACGAAAAGAAGGAACATTCCAGGTTTCGCAACTATGGTAGTCAGTTCGTTAATTGGATCACGAGTTACCTTCTCGATAAACCTAAAGACTTGTACCTGTCCAGCTTTAAATTGATTAGTCTGGAAGTAGTTCAGGAAATTATATTGTACAAAGGCCCGTACCCTTATATTGATGGACTGATTTTTCGGGTCACTAAAAATATCGGTACCGTAAAAGTAAGTCATCAAAGGCGGGAAGGGGGCCAGTCCAACTACACGTTTCGAAAGCTGGTATCCCTGTTTCTTAATATTTTATTCTGTTACTCAGCCCTCCCGATCCGGTTATTCATGCCGATTGGACTTGGGCTCGTTGGCCTTGGAAGTGTTCTTCTGATAGTATTGTTTGGCCAATGGATCATCGGGCCGGAAGATCCAAAAGGCTGGCAGGTAGTGACGGCAACCTTACTCTTTATTGGGGGTATCCAATGCACTCTACTGAGTGTTTTGGGAGAATACATTGGTAAAAGCTTTATGGCGCAAAACGGGCAACCTCAATACGTAATCAAAAAAATCGTTTCATGATTAACAATCGCGAGGAGTACGCCCGTATGTTCGAGGTAGAAAGAACACTTTGGTGGTACCAGATTCTTCACGGAAATATCTTAAAACAGATCCGAAAACACTTTAAAAAGGAAGCTACTGACCTAAAAATTCTGGATGCTGCCTGCGGAACCGGGGGGCTATTATCTATCCTCCGCGACAATGGGTACAGTCAGCTAACCGGCTTTGACTATTCTCAACATGCCATTGATTTTTCTCTCGAACGGAATCTTGATGTTAGTTTTGGCGACCTTAGGAAGGTTGATGAGTTTCGTCCAAGCGAAAAGTATGACATTATCATCTGCAACGACGCTCTATACTTTTTATCCGATCAGGAAATTGAAATTGCCTTAAAGAATTTCAAATCCCGTTTGACGGAGCGAGGTATTTTCCTGATAAATATTCACGCATTCAACGCATTCATGGGCACCCATGATCTCGCCGTGGGCAGTACCCGCCGCTTTACCTTCGCTGATTTTGAGGGGTACACCAAGGCCGCAGAATTTACAATTCTACACCATACTTACTGGCCATTTTTTCTTTCTTTTCCTATTTTACTGGTGCGACAATGGCAGAGATTTCAACTCAACCGAGAAGCCATTGATCCGGCGAGTGTAGATTCTGACGTGAGCTATCCAGGTAATTTTATTAATACTATACTTCGCGCCATCACAAAAACTGAGCAGGCTATCTTAGGTCGAGCTCCATTTGGTAGTTCCTTATTTTTAGTTTTGAAGGGGAAATAACGTCAACTCTTCCTAAATTAGACGGTGGGAGTTTTGGCGGTAATTACCTTATTCACTACAACCATATTCCCACTAATTAATTTATTTATTGAGATTTAAATCAACCCTATGGAATTAGAAAATTTAAAGTATCCCATCGGTCGTTTTCAGGGAGGTGAAGAATATTCGGCCCACGATATCAAAACCAATATACAGATAATCAGTGCCATACCTTCTAAGTTTATCAACTTACTGGCTAGCTGGGACGAAGAACGTCTGGAAACCCCTTACCGACCTGATGGTTGGACGGTTAGGCAATTAGTACACCACGTTGCTGATAGCCACATGAACGCCTACGTCCGTTTCCGATTAGCACTAACCGAAGATTCGCCAACGATAAAGCCATATATTGAAAGTGCCTGGGCGGAGCTACCCGACGCTAAGTCGGCACCGATCGATCTATCACTGCAACTATTGAAATACATTCATTTGCGTTGGGTATTACTTCTCAACTCCATGAGTGAATCTGACTGGACCAGAACCTACGTTCACCCCGAAACTAAGCGGATTTACCCCCTCTCAGAAGTAGTGGCGCTCTATGCCTGGCACAGTGATCATCATTATCAGCAGGCTTTCGGTTTAGCCGAAAGGAACCATTGGTAGGTGATATTCCGTTTCTTTGGTAGTAATAATCTTCCCTATGATACAGCAAATCATTGTACTACTTATATTTTTATCCGCGGTAAGCTACCTCGGTAATAGAGCATGGCAAACCATTAAACGACCAGAAACCGGAGGATGCGCCAAGGGCTGTGGGTGTGAAACACCTGAGCTTACCCCTAAAAAGCAAAACAGTATAGCTAGGTAGGTAGGTATCAGCTGTTAGCTTTTTAATTAATTATCGAATTATTGAGCAGGTATTAAATGAAACCGAATGCTGCTTGAATACTAGTATATAGGAATCCTTTTTGGGAATATAGTAGTCAAACGAATGCGGCGTACTGTGTAGGTACGCCGCATTCGTTATAAAATCATCAATTCCTACAAAGCACCATCCTTTATATCCTCAACCACTGACGGATCAAGTAAGGTAGAGGTATCACCCAGATTAGAAGTATTACCCTCCGCAATCTTCCTCAGTATACGTCTCATAATTTTACCCGAGCGAGTCTTGGGTAGTCCGGAAACAAACTGTACTTTATCCGGGCGAGCAATCGGACCAATAATCCGGGTTACCGTGGCGGCTAAATCTTTTCTGAACATTTCCGGATCCTCTGGTTTTGAATCCGTGATTATGTAGGCGTATATACCCTGTCCTTTGATATCGTGCGGATAACCTACTACGGCTGACTCCACCACTCCAAGATGCATGTTGAGCGCGTTCTCAACCTCCGCGGTTCCGATCCGGTGACCTGAAACATTAATCACGTCGTCAACCCGACCCGTAATACGGTAGTTTCCGTCCTCGTCACGCAAACAACCGTCTCCGGTAAAGTACATACCCGGGTACGCGGAGAAATAGGTCTGTCGGCAGCGATCATGATCGCCGTAGGTCGTCCGGATAATGGACGGCCACGGAAATTTGATGCAAAGATTACCACTTACTCCATTCCCTTCGATTACTTTTCCTTGCTCATCAACCAGCACCGGCTGAATACCCGGCAGAGGTAGGGTAGCGTACGTCGGTTTTTCGGGAGTGATACCCGCAATAGGGGTAATCATCATCCCTCCGGTTTCGGTTTGCCACCAGGTATCAACTAATGGACACTTTCCTTTACCAATATTATTCTTGAACCAATGCCATGCCTCCTCATTAATTGGCTCTCCTACCGAACCCAACTTTTTAAGCGAGGATAAATCATGATCTTTTACGTATTGTAGCCCAAAGCTCATCAGCGACCGAATCGCCGTGGGAGCCGTGTAGAGGATGTTTACTTTGTGTTTTTCCGTAATTTGCCAGAAACGGCTAGCATCCGGGTAAGTTGGTACCCCTTCAAACATTAGCGAAGTAGCTCCGTAACAAAGCGGTCCATATACAATGTAGCTATGACCAGTAATCCAACCGATATCAGCGGTACAGAAATGGATTTCACCGGGCTCGTACTGGAATACATTCGCAAAAGTGTAGGTGGTATACACCATATATCCTCCACAGGTATGTACTACTCCTTTGGGCTTACCAGTTGACCCCGAAGTATACAATATGAAAAGCATATCCTCGGCATCCATTTCTTCGGCCGGACATACCGCATCCACGTGTTTTACTTCCTCCTCCCACCAATGGTCCCGGCCTTTCAGCATAGAAACTGGGGTACGGGTGCGGGTCATAACGATGACATTCTTCACCGTATGACACTTTTCTAAGGCGTCATCTACGGTTTCCTTCATTGGGATCACCTTGGGGCCACGGAAAGCTCCGTCGGAGGTAATCACCATCGTACAAGCAGCATCATTGATCCTATCGGCGATTGAGTTGGAAGAAAAGCCACCAAACACTACCGAATGTACCGCTCCAATACGAGCACAAGCCAATACCGCAATGGCTAATTCGGGCACCATAGGCAGGTAAATACAAACCCGATCCCCTTTTTTTACCCCGTATTTTTTTAGAACGTTCGCAAAACGACAAACCCGTTCGTGCAGCATCTGATAGGTAATCGTAACGGCCTTCTCATCCGGATCGTTTGGCTCCCATATAATAGCAGGCTGATTGGCCTTGTCTGCCAGGTGCCGATCGAGAGCATTTTCGGTAATATTAAGCGTACCGCCTACGAACCATTTGATGGATGGTTCGGTAAAATTCCATTCAAGAACCTTCTTCCAAGGTTTTTTCCATAGAAACTGCTGAGCTATTTCTGCCCAGAAACCTTCTGGATCCTCTACACTTTGGTTATATGCCGTTTGATATTCTTCAAAGGTTGATATTTTCATAAGGCTAGTACTAGAAGTGATTTATTATTTTTTCATAAAAATAACGCATTCTTTTTCCATAAAAAATCTTGATTTAATCGTGCGTTGCTTCGCCTGCTCCCATGGGCAACCGAATATCTTCCACGATCTGCTGTACTTCTTCGGGAGGTGCCGGCGTGAAGTAGCTGATTACCAGCGAAACGCCAAAATTAACTAGCATTGCGATTGTACCAAACCCTTCCGGCGAAATCCCAAGCCACCACTCACTCGAAGGAGGAGGTGTAGCGTCCAGCCAGCCCATTTTATATTTAACCATGTAATAAAGCATCAACGTGGTACCTACCACCATACCAGCTACCGCGCCTTCTTTGTTCATTCGTTTGTAGAATATACCCAGAATGATAGCTGGAAAGAACGAGGCCGCCGCTAAACCAAATGCCAAGGCTACCACAGCCGCCACAAAACCGGGAGGATTGATGCCAAAGTAGCCCGCTATGCACACCGCTACCGTTGCGGATATACGGGCCGCTATCAGCTCACCTTTTTCAGAAATATCCGGCAGGATCATCTTTTTAAGTAAATCATGAGAAATGGAAGAGGAAATAACCAATAATAAACCGGCTGCGGTAGAGAGAGCAGCAGCTAACCCACCTGCTCCCACCAAGGCAATTACCCAGTTTGGGAGATTAGCGATCTCAGGATTCGCTAGTACCATGATATCGTTATCGATGGTCAATTCATTTTTTGCTTTATCGGCTACATATTGAATCTTACCATCTTTGTTTTTATCGTCAAACGTCAACAGTCCGGTCAACTCCCAGTTTTTAAACCATTTAGGGACCGTTGCGTAGTCGCGATTACTAACTGTTTCTATGAGGTTCGTGCGGGCAAAGACCGATATTGCCGGGGCCGTGGTGTATAAAATTGCGATGAACACAAGGGCTAGTCCGGCCGACATGCGGGCATCCCGGACCCGTTTCACGGTAAAAAACCGCACAATAACGTGCGGTAAACCAGCGGTACCTACCATAAGCGCAAGCGTAATGGCAAATACATCCTGCATACTCTTAGTACCTTGGGTATACTCAGCAAAGCCAAGTTCCCGGGATAAACCATCGAGTTTATCAAGCAAATAAACCCCCGAACCATCGGATAAGGTACTACCCATACCAATCTGCGGAATGGGTACTCCCGTCATAATAATCGAGATATAAATGGCCGGAACCATAAAGGCAAAAATTAAGACGCAATACTGAGCCACCTGAGTATAGGTAATTCCTTTCATTCCGCCCATGACGGCGTATATTAACACGATCACCATTCCGATGAGCACACCCGTATCGATATCTACTTCAAGAAAGCGGGAGAACACAACCCCTACCCCGCGCATCTGACCCGCCACGTAGGTAAATGACACCAGTAAGGCACAAATTACGGCCACCGAACGGGCGACATTGGAGTAGTAGCGGTCCCCGATAAAATCAGGTACCGTAAACTTTCCGAATTTCCGAAGGTAAGGTGCTAGTAATAGCGCAAGTAGTACGTATCCGCCCGTCCAGCCCATGAGGTATACCGTGACATCATAGCCCATGAAGGAAATTAGGCCAGCCATAGATATGAAAGAAGCCGCCGACATCCAGTCGGCGGCAGTAGCCATGCCATTAGCCAACGGGGATACGCCACCACCCGCCACGTAAAAATCTTTGGTAGAACTGGCCCTCGACCAAATAGCAATACCGATGTACAAAGCAAATGTAATACCTACAATAATGTAGGTCCAGGTCTTAACATCCATTATATCAATAAATTAAAAACTTTGAAGAGAAAGATTACTCCGTATATCCGTACTTTTTATCGAGTCGATTCATCAACCAAATATAGATAAAGACGAGAACGACGAAGATGTAGATTGAGCCTTGGTGGGCAAACCAAAATCCTAGCTTGAAGCCACCTAAACGGAAGGAGTTAAGATAATCGACGAAAAGTATTCCGGCCCCGTAGGAAGCCAGAAACCAGATAACCAATAAAATAGCCAGGTAAGTGAGGTTTTCTTTCCAATACCGATGAGCCTGGGTATTGTCTTTGTTTTCCATAGTCAGATAAGAAAGGTTAGGTTTGTTTGGTAACGATAGTACCTCCCCGATGGAAGATCCCCGGCGTATTTCCTTAAAGAAAGCAGTAAACTATGATGTATTACCTGCATTCATATAAATATTTACCAATCAATTTAGCCTATAATAACTTACTACTTCGGCTAACGGGGAAAATACCTGGGATTCAAAGTTAATTGACCACCTACCTGGGAAGAGCTAAAATTATGTACTTTTGGTTCATGGATGACGCAGACCTCTTACCCATCGGACTTTCGGAAGTTGAGCGGACTTTTATTGATGAACACCTACTGGATGATGTACCTACTTTACTACTTCAAGGTAATCGCTACCCGGAAATAGATACCCGCAAAATGGCAGTGCAAATAGTATCCCGCCAAAAAGCCAGGTACAAACTTCCTGCTTGGTACCAGAATCGTGGCTTACTATTTCCTCCTCCTTTGTCGGTAGAACAAGGATCATCTGAGGCTACGGCTCGTTTCAAAGCCACCCTCTTGAATGGTACTAAGTTGATCGATATTACCGGAGGAATGGGAGTAGACTGTTACTATATGAGCGAAAGTTTCCCGGAGGTTATCTACTACGAGTGTCAGCCCGCGGTGGCAAGTTCGGCGACATACAATTTCAACCAACTGGGAGTAGCTAACCGCATTGAAGTACGACAACTAGATGCTATTGAAGCCTTAGCCAAAGTACCCGAACCTGCCGACTGGATCTATGCCGATCCGGCCCGACGCGATGATCTACAACGGAAGATAGCACAGTTGACCGATTGTTCACCTGATATTGTGGCAGCCCTGCCTATACTCTTTCGATCCGCGCAAAATATCCTGATAAAAACAGCACCCCTACTCGATATTGATCTGGCTATTCTCCAACTTGGCCTCGTCAAAGAGGTCTATATCACTGGGTTAGAAAACGAGTGTAAAGAAGTACTTTATATCGTTTCGCAAAGCGCTCATAAAAGCCCAGAAATTCCGATTAAAGTGCGAATTCTCCATCCGGATGGTAGTGCTAAATATAAGTTTGATTTCACTCGCTCAGAAGAGTCCACAGCTATTGTTTATTTCGAAAAACCTCTGACCTATCTCTACGAACCGCACGCTGCCATATTAAAGTCAGGTGCGTTTAAATGCATCGCTACCCGTTACCGTTTAGCTAAACTTTCACCCAACGCCCATTTGTACACGAGTAATGAATGGTTGCCTGATTTTCCGGGAAGGGGATTTGAGGTAGTAGCCGTTTGCAAACCGGATGCCCGGGAAGTGGCTCGTTATACTCCGGAAGGGAAAGCAAATTTGACTACCCGGAATTTTCCACTCAAAACGGATGACCTACGCAAAAAATTGCGTCTAAAAGAAGGTGGAGACAATTACCTTTTTGCAACCGAACTTCAAAACAAGCGCAGAATTGTAATTGTGGCCAAAAAAAAGTATCTTAATTAGTGAATTCACCGTTTAAAAATCCATTCAATTTATCCCTCCTTTAGAATGAAAAAAAAACCAATCCTCCTCATTATACTAACTGCTTTTCTGGGTATTCCCGTGGTGGCGCAAACTGTTTTTCCAGGAAAACAGACTATTAGTAAAAAAGAGTATTTTGGCCTGAATTTAAACACCAGTATACCCGTGCGCTACTTAGGTAACTACTGGGAAGAGTACCTCAACGACGTAGGACGGGCCAAGTCCCGCCGAGGCGTTTATACGGTTGAAAAAGCCAACCTCCCTGGCATAGCTGATAGAGGTGTTGAAATGACAAGTCAGATTTCGACTTCACGTAACATCACCCAGCTTTTTTTGGCCGTGAATATAAACGGTACGTTTGTGTCAAATTTTACTGATACTACCTACAAAGCCACCGAGCAGTTTTTGAAACAATTTTCGACCTTTGCCGTCGCCCGCGATGAGGTTAGGATTGCCGAAGAGTACTACGCTGATGCCGAAAAAAACCATGATCGCCTGCAACGCAATAATGAAAGGGTTACTAAGGAAATAGAGCGGACTCAGAAAAAACTTGAAGAGCTAACCCAAGAGCAGGAAACAAATAAAACCGACCTTGCCGGATCGGTAATTGATCTTGATAATAAGCAAAAAGCACTTGAATTAGCCAAGAGTAGGATACCAAAGAAGTAGTAAGACTCCTTATCTAAGGTAACGGACTATCCAACCGAATAAACCCGCTGGACAGTCCGTTTTTTTAATAACTAAATTTACCGTAGAGAGGAAAATTAATTACTGTGTCAAACAAAGTAGGAGCAAAATCAACCTAAAAAATGGTCAACTACCCTGGATTTTATCCAAAAAATCATGGGAGGACGAGAAGGGCGTTGCTTGCACCCACTTACGGACGTGATCTTTTTTTATATAAATCAGAAATAACGGGACTATAATCTGGGAAGTAATGGCTGAGTAGTATCTAGCAAAAGTTAGTCAATCTGTTGAATTGGCATCAAGAAGTCCTATTTTGGATTTAATTTTCAAACTTGCAGGTGCAGAGTAACTTTCACGCCGCTAGAAGCGCGACGGGTGTATTGCCAAACCGTTGTTTGAAGGAAAAATAAAAGTGGGACAGGTTTTCGAAACCAAGGTCCAGATAGAAATCGCCCGGTTTTTTACCTTTTTCTCTTATCAAATAGTGGGCTTCTGCCAAGCGCTTTTCTTGCAACTACTTTCGGGGAGAAGTAACAAATATTTTTTGAAAGTCTCGTTTAAAAGAGGCTACACTCCGTCCGGTAAGCCGGGCAAAAGTGTGCACCGGTGCGTTAAAAGAATAGTTCTCATACATAAATTTTTGAAGATCAATTTTATGCGGGTTATCAAAATCAAAAGGGAGATAGGCGAATTCCGGATTTAACTGCAACAGTAATTCCAGCGCTTCCCTGATTTTTAGCTCAGCCAGCTTTTCTACGTTCCGGGCAGGATTGTCGAGATAAGCTTTGAGCAAATTAAAGTAGGAAGTCATGAACGGATCTTCACCAAGGTAGTGGTTCTCCTACTCTACCCTACTATTTTTAGGTTCTGATAATGAGATAGTTGCTTTCTTACCCATCGAAACAGGCACATAATTTTAAAAATAAGGTCAGACCTGGCTGTTGTCTGATCGCGACTGAT
>JBDNFP010000264.1:0-10898 GCA_041689775.1 Spirosomataceae bacterium | reverse complement strand
TAGAGGGTGCGCGTGGAAATACCTAACAGGCGAACCATATAACGCTTGCCGCCATGACCTAACTTCTGAGCTTCTATGGCTGCATAGTGACGCTGCTCTTTCTCTGACAAACGACTGTGATGGAGTCGCATCAAGCGCTCTGTTTCTGTATCATAAAAGTGTTTACTTTACTTAATTTTAATTCCTCACTGATTTTTAACTAAAGTTGGTGATATTTATTCTACCTAAGTAGTTACATTTTTTATAATAAATATCATTGTAAAAAGGGAGTTGTCCTCGGCTAAAATACCCACTGGAAGTAATATTCAAAAACTTCGGAAGTTTCTGAATATTACCCATCTAACGGAAGGTGCTTTAAATGGCATTATTTGACTAGTAGCATAGTTACTTGGTTTACAAGAGTATAGAGTTTTGAATTTTTAGAAGAAAGCTGCGGTGGTATACAGCTAGTGTACTTCTTTTTTTCATAAGTTTACTGGTTCAAAAAAATATACAACTCCCTATCCGGACTTCTATGAAGAAAAACATTACCCTGATTAACTGGGTGCTGGTAACCTTGGTGGCCATTGCTACCTTCCTGAATGAATATAACCTACTCACGATAGCACCCGATGTGCTGCTGGTGATGCGGTGGGTGGCCATAACCGGATTGTTGGCCTACGCCTTTGTGAAGCAGAGCCTTACCACGTCCATTATCGTAGCCATGGTAGTTGGCACCGAGATTGGCTACGATTACCCGGAGGCAGCTACCAACCTACGATTCCTGCGCCAAATATTCTTGCGTATGATCAAAACTATCATAGCGCCGCTGCTATTTGCGACCCTCGTCGCGGGTATTGCTGGTCACTCCGACCTCAAACAGGTGGGCCGTATGGGCTGGAAATCGCTGCTGTACTTTGAGGTAGTGACCACCATCGCATTGTTTATCGGTTTGTTTTTTGCCAATTGGTACCAGCCCGGTGCGGGACTTACAGCCCCGGCCAGTTTTAGCGGCGAGCTACCCAAAGTGGAGGCCCAAACCTGGCAAGACATCATTCTCCACATCTTTCCCGAAAACCTTGCCAAATCCATCTACAATGGTGAAGTGTTGCAGGTGGTGATTTTTAGCGTTTTGTTTGGGGTGAGTCTGGCGTTGCTGCCGGCCGCTAAGAAACAGAAATTTGTCACTGGTGTCGAATTGCTGGCCGAGGTGATGTTTAAATTCACCAAAATCGTGATGCTATTTGCACCGATTGGGGTAGGAGCGGCCATTGCCGAAACCGTCGGTCACATGGGTATTGACGTATTGAGCAATCTGGCCATGCTGCTGGTGACCCTCTACTGCGCGTTGCTGGCCTTCATGCTGCTCGTGCTGGTGCCGGTGGCCCTTTTCGTCCGGGTGCCCATTATCAAATTTGCCAAAACCATTGCCGAACCTGTTTCCATCGCTTTTGCCACCACGAGTTCGGAAGCGGCCCTGCCCAAGGCGATGGAGAAAATGGAAAAGTTTGGGGTACCCCGCCACATCGTGTCGTTCGTTATGCCCACCGGATATAGCTTCAACCTCGACGGTTCCACGCTTTATCTGTCTTTAGCTACCATTTTTGTGGCTCAGGCGGCCGGGATTGATTTTCCCATCGAGCAGCAAATCGGCATGGTATTCCTCCTTATGCTCACGAGTAAGGGCGTAGCGGGTATTCCCCGCGCCACCCTGGTAATTCTGCTGGGCGCCGTGGCTAGCTTTGGGCTACCCGAGTGGCCAGTATTGCTCATCATGGGCATCGACGAACTAATGGATATGGCTCGTACATCGGTCAACGTTATCGGGAACTGCCTGGCCACGACCGTAATCGGGCGCTGGGAAGGCGAGCTTGACGACGCAAAAATGCAAGCTTCTGATAGGGTAGAAGAAGTAGATATATTAGAAGAAATAGCGGAGCACTGATAGGTTTCAAGTGCTGGTTTCCCAAAGCCTAAAGGCTCTTTTCTGTTCAATGCAGAGAAGAGCCTTTTTTTATGCGGGTTCGTTAGGGAAGATGGGTTCTGTTCTATATTTTGCTTTTGTATATAATCGACCATGCATGGAACCCATCATTCAAACCACAAACCTCACCAAATATTACGGAAGCACGCAGGTGCTTAAAGGCATTAACCTTACTGTGTTACCCGGCCAAATCATTGGCTACATCGGCCCCAACGGAGCCGGAAAATCAACCACCATCAAAATTATGACGGGCCTGCTCACCGAATACGGTGGCTCCGTGAAGGTGAAAGGTCTTGAAGTGTCAGAAAACCCGCTGGAAGTAAAGCAGATCATCGGCTACGTACCCGAAAATGCCGTGATGTACGATGTACTCACTCCGACGGAGTATTTCCGTTTCTTGGGTAGTCTGTATCAGAAAGAGAGCCGCGTTATGGTTAAAAAGGGGGATGGACTCCTGCGAATTTTTGGACTCTATGACCACCGGGACGAGCGCATGACTTCCTTTTCGAAGGGAATGAAACAGAAGGTGCTACTTATCTCCGGGATGCTGCATAACCCGGATATCATCTTTTTTGACGAACCACTTTCTGGTCTGGATGCTAATTCGGTGATTTTGCTCAAAGAGATTCTGCAACAACTCAGCCGGGCGGGGAAAACGCTTTTTTACAGCTCCCACATTATGGAGGTAGTGGAGAAAATCTGCGACCGGATTGTACTGATCAATCAGGGGGCCATTATCGCCGACGGTAGTTTTGAAGAGCTCAAAAATCAGCAGCACTCTGGCTCGTTGGAGCAACTTTTTAATCAACTCACGGGGAACGATGAGCACTTGGCGTTGGCGGATGAATTTGTACAGATAATCCAGGAGTAATGACGATGGAAAAGCGCACTAATTTTTATTTAAAATTACTGGATCTATTCGCGGTTCCCTTTTGGCGAATGGGGGTAGACTATGATCAACTCCGTTCCATTGTTGGGGTAAAATTGACCATGGATCAACGGCGTACCCGTACCGGGTTTAACGGAAATGAACAACAACCCAATAAATGGGGGTACGCCTGGACCTTGGTAGTTACGATGCTAATATCCTCTTTCGTTGCCGTGGTTGTATTGGTATGGCCCACACCGCTGGGCGCTTACTCTGTGGTGGCCTCCTACGCCATGATCCTTATCATCATGACCCTTATTACGGATTTCTCACAGGTCATTCTGGATAGCTCCGATAGTATCATCATTCTGCCCCGACCCGTTAGTAACAAAACGCTCGTTAGTTCGAGGCTCGTTCACGTAGTCATCTACTTGACCCAGCTCTCGTTGGCGAGTTTACTACCCGCTATTATTGCCACGTTTTATAAATACGGGCTTTCGGCCGGACTGGTATTGACTTTCATGGCGTTCCTGATCGCCCTTCTGTCGGTCATCCTTACCATGATATTGTATCTGGTGATTATGCAATTTGCCACCGAAGAAAGACTACGTAACATCATCAATGGAATTCAAATTGTGATGGTGGTTGTGATAATGGTTGGATATCAGGTAGTGCTTCGGGTATTTGATATTGAAGCGATTATGGAGTCTAATTTGTTTGAGCCCGCCTGGTGGCATCTCTTGGTTCTGCCGCTGTGGGTTGGGAATATAATGCACGGACTAATTGATGGAGTTTTTGACATATACGTTATTGTATCTATCTTACTTCTGCTGGTAACCCCTCTGCTTTCGGTCCGGGTGATAAACTCTCGTTTAGCCAATCGATTTAGCGAAGGCATCGGTAGTATCGACACCGTGGTGAATAAAAAGGTGAACCAATCAGTCAGCCGACGACAAAGAAGCTTACCGGAGATTCTTTCCGGCTGGTTTTGTGCTACTCCTGCCGAACGGGGCAGTTTTGAGTTCGTGTGGAAAGTAACGGCCCGCGACCGGAAGTTTAAATTGCGGGTGTATCCGAGCCTAGCCTATTTTCTGGTGCTGGTTCCTACTTTTTTTATGAACAAGGACCTTACCATTTCTGAAATGATAACGAAGGCGTCCGAGTCAGATTGGCAAATGGTGTTTATTATTTATTTCAGTTCGCTCATTATTTCCTCAGTTATTCAAAATATTACCTATCTGGATCAATATAAGGCGGCCTGGATTTATCGCATTGCTCCGATGGCCCATCCAGGAGAAATTCTGTCGGGAAGTTTGTGGGCGATGGTAGTTAAGTTCATGTTCCCCGCCATGGCCCTGATCGGCGCTATTATTGTGTACCTCTGGGGAATGGAAGGGTTAGATGATTTGCTATTTGGAACAATTGTTCTGCTTATTGTCCAGCTGGTAATTATCTTGGCTACCAAAAATCACCTTCCGTTTAGTCAAGAGTTTACAAAAAATAGCGGGGGTCAGTTTGTCAGAGTATTATTACTATTTTTTGGAATGGCCCTGGTTGGGTTTGGGCACTGGGCCATCAGTCAGATACCCTTTGTGATTCTGGGATTGACCCCTTTTTTACTGTGGCTACTCTATTTTCTCAACCTGGAAATACGGAAGTTAGATTGGAATAAAATAAACTGACGAGATTGATAAAAGTAAGAGCGGCAATGGTACTGATTTTTTGTCAGTACCATTGCCGCTCTTACTGGGTTCTACCCGAAGGATGCTTTTTTACTCTTCCGCGTGAAATAACGCCTCGGCGGGTACGGGCTGTTCTTCAATATCCTGCGATTGCCACGTCCAGTCCAGATTAGGCTTACCGTTTCCTGTCTTATGGAAGTAAATCCGGAAGGGGTGGTAGCCTGCTTTTAAGTACACAATGCTCGACGTAGCCATTCTCAATTTGGGTTGATCGGGATAGCTGCGGTCAATCACCATAGCGTCGTGTAGTTTGAACAGGTAGCTGCCGTTTCCGTTCATCGTAAACTGGTACGTACCATCCTTCGGGATTTTGAGGTAGCCCTTTTCGCAGATCATACCTTCCTTTAATGCTATTTTACTGATATCACCCTCCGGGGTAATACCCTTTTGCAAGGCCGGTTGATCGGTAATATCTGTCACCCACGGGTAGGTACCCTCGTGGGCAAACCACTGTACGCCGGGAGTTGCCTGTGGGATTTCCACGGCAGTCATCATCGCCAAGTCATAGGGGCGCGGGGCCTCCGTATTGGGCCTCCTTACCTGCGTTACTTTATCTTTAAATACTTTTTGTAAGTAGGTATAAGCAGCTGTTTTGGCCAGGTTTTTCGATTCTTGAGGGTCGGTCACGACGTTGTAGATCTCAAAGTCATCGTTCGCTGATTTGATGTCGTAGCGCACACCTACAAAATCCCCAAGTCGAATTTTCTGCATCTGATTGCGTCTTCTGCCTTGGTGAGTAGCCACAAACTCATCAAACTTGGGCGTCGTGCCGTTGTTTTCGTACTCGATATAGACAATACTCTCTTTTTGCGTGCCTTTTCCGGTCAGGGAAGGAAGCAGCGAAACCCCATCGGTGCGGGCAGGAGCGGGAATTTGGGCGGCATCAGCAAAAGTTGCCAACCAGTCGTACAAAGCACTCGGCTGGCTTATGACTTTGTCGGATGGTACCGTTCCGGACCATTGTACTAGCGTAGGCATCCGGATGCCGCCTTCCCATACGTCCCGTTTGATGCCGTCGAACGGACCGAAACTATTGAAAAAGGTCGGCTTGTAATCTTCTTTCAGGTAGGATTCGATGGATGGACCGTTGTCGGATGTAAACACGACCATCGTGTTCTGATCAATTTTCATATCTTTCAATAGCTGCATGATATCACCGATGCCGTCGTCAATTCTCCGGCATAGCGAAGCGTAGCGTTTGTACACATCGGGCCATGCTATTTCGGGCGTTGCAGGGTTCTTATCGTGGTCGTAGGTGGCATTGACGTAGTCGGAGTGAATGTAGGAATCAGGTACACCAGAGGCAGTGTTGATCATTTTCCCTTTCGTACCCAACCACTGCAAGCCGCCTGTCAAGCCACCGCCTTTGGGGTATGCCTGAGTGGGAAGTTCAAGTACAGCGTGGGGTACATCGTAGGCCAGGTACATAAAAAATGGTCGGTCTTTACCCCCTTGTTGTTTGATGATATCCTTGGCCTTGGCGGTCCAAAGGTCGGTGGTGAAGCATTTGTCCAGGCCAGCCGATACCTCGTTCCTATTTTCCCAAATCTCTTTTTTGCCCCGGTAGAACCCTTCCACCGGATAATGTTCGTGACCGTCGGCGTGCCGGATGTAGGCATAGGAGTAGTCAAATCCACGGTTCAAAGGGTGGGCGGGCCAGTTGGGTGCTTCTACATCCACGCCTTGTAGTCCCCACTTACCAACTAGGTTGGTAGTGTACCCGGTTTCCTTTAACACCGAACTCATGGTGTAGGTGTCTTGCAACTCTTTGTCAAACTGGTTATTCCGGATATTGGCGTGCCCTTGGGTTACCCCCAGCATCAGCGAGGCCCGGGATGGTGCACATACTGGGGCGGCGCAGTAGTGGTTGGTCAGCATGGCACCATTGGCGGCCATAGCATCGAGCGCCGGAGTAAACTGCCAGGGCTCGCTCCGATTATTGGCTTTCATCCGTTGCTTTTGCCAGAAAACCCCCAAATCCCCCCAGCCCATATCATCCACGAGGATGAAAATGATATTGGGCTTGGTCTTGGATGTTTTTCCAGTCTGCGAAAAAGTGGGTAAGGCAAGAATAGAAAAGAATAGTAATACTGAAAGCTTAACGGAGTACTTCATTTTTAAAATGTCTAGTGGGAATATAGAATAGCAGCTTAGGATAGTTCTCATCTGTTTAGAGACGTATTACCTCTCATTATAACCTATTAGCAAGCCTTTTTTTAACATATTTCCCTTTATTGATCTAACTTGATTTTTGTCGTTATACCGACTCCTTCCTTACCGTCCGCTAAAACATAGAACAGCCGTAGTATCGAAAAGAGCAACTAAACCCACCGGGTATGCATTTGAGGGACTAACGCGCTGGTTTTAAATAGTACTTCTGAATTTATGTAGAGAAGGTAAGTGAAGGAGTTGTGAGTTATAGAAATCATTATAATACCTCATGACCTGGAATTGGCAGTATGACAATTGGCTTAACTTTACCTTTGCTTCTGATCTTTTGGTACCCTACGAACGGGAATTTTTGCTTCGGTTTCTAATGCCGCAGTAAACCGTAAGGATCGACTATTTGATCCAGGTACTGATCACCATAGCCATATTCTGAGACTTTACTGAGTGTTGAATAAACGAGGCTGGAAAAACCGATCGGGCATTTTGATACGCTGAGGCAATTTGCTCCGGGCTGAGTTCTTTCTCCGCGGCATCCACCGGATTGATTAGCAATAATTTCTTCGTAGCCAAAGCCGCTACCAGATCCGGTAAATCGTACCGGGCTAGGGCACCCGCGACGGCTGACATGGCAAATTTGGTTTTATAGAGTCTCTCCTCCGTAATGGATTGGTAGGAAACCAGCGGATGAAGTAAGGCAATGTGCGCAAAAGGATTGTTGATAATGGCCGCGTGGAGCAAATCAGAGGTCAACGTGCCGGTAGCTATGGCAGTCAACAGCTGGTTAGGTGAGGCTAACTTTTTTATAAAATCAGTGAGAATAGTAATCTCACCGGTCCGTACGCCTACCAGACTTTGGTGAGTTTGAATACCCGCGTACCATAGATTAAGGGGTACTTCTTCCAGCACAGAATCGCCACCTTTCATGTAGCCATTGCCTAGCTCGCCGTATCCGCTCAGATCGGGTATTACTATTTCGTACCCTTGCATGACTAGTTGCTCAACCAGTCCGTCTTTTTTTAAGGCGGTAGCTTTTCCGTTTTCATCCAGAAATAGGAGTGTTTTTCCGTTGGAAGTGAGGGGTTTGAGCCACAGAACTGGTAGATAATACGCCCCCATACCCTTCACTAGGTACTTTTCAAGGGTGTAGCCCGAGTGCTGCATCCTACCCGAAAACACGACGTCCGTTTTAATTGGTGGGTTTTCGTAGCCCGAAAGGGATATAACCTGAGTTCGAAGTGTATTCAAGTCCTGAATATCCTCTTTGTGTTGTTCGCCTCGTTTTTGCACTAAGTCCTGCGTATACTTTTTATTCAGGCTGAACAGGCTTTTACTTTTCAGAGCTTGAAATACATCACCACCCGGCGTAGAGTATAATTCTTCCTCTTTGAAAATATCGATGGCCAAGTCTTCCGGACTACCGGGATTGGAAAGGTACTTTTGAAAAAAAGCGTAGGTCGCCTCCCTATTTTTGGGGGTAGAAGCATGGGGAGCGTCATCCTCTACTTTACTCAGGTGATCGGGCTTGCCGTAGGCCCGAAAGGCTGCTTTGGCCTCGGCGTAGATATCTCGTACGCCCTGAATAGGGAACATATCACGCGTGGTACTTACGATCAGGGTAGGTTTGGGCGCTCTGATTTCAATGTAGTCTGCCAGATCAAGACCCTTTTCCAAGCTGCTGACCAGGTTTTGTTCGGCGTCCTGCGGACCCATTGATTGCCATAATTTATCCGTTGTGGTGATATAGCATTCGGGGGCGGCGGCAAGAATGCGGTCGTCTACGGCGGCGATATAGGCGGTTTGGGTGCCCCCGCCCGACCGGCCCGTTATGCCAATCCTTGCGGGGTCAACTTCGGGCCGGGTAATCAGGTAATCAATGGCCCGGATGCCATCCCAGATAAAATAGTTTGCGGGTGAAAGGCCCGAAACGAACGTCTGGGTACCTGAGTAAGAATGGTCTTTGGTAGGGGCAGACTTATCGTTGATATCTCGGTACTGCCGCCGCTCACCTTGTCCGATGGGGTCAAAGGCTAGTACAATGAATCCCTTTTTTACATAGTTCAGGATGGTATGCTGGTACACATGGCTACGGAATCCATTGGCACTGTGTCCGCTACAATACAGAATGGCGGGGAGTTTTTCCGGTTTATTGTTAGGAATGAATAGCGCTGCCGTTACAAAGTAGCCCGGCTGCGACTCAAAGTAGAGTTTTTCTACCCGGAAATTATCTCGGTCTAGGGTACCGGTAATAACCGGATGTAAGGGGGTCTTTTCGGGGAAGGGCCCTACTGCTTCGGCCAGTTTTTGCCTCACTAATTGCTGCCGCTTCTGCCAGTCAGGTTTGGTTTGTAGTTTCGCTATGGCTGCTTGCCGCTTTTCCAATTGCTCGGAAGCCCGCTCGTAGATACGCCTGTACAGAGACATAGCCGGGCTGCCTTCGTGAAATTTCCAGTAGTCAAAAACATCAAGGTCTTCCTGAGCGGAAACATGCGTAGCAGATAGGACCACCAGTAAAAAAATCACACCGTACTTTCTTATAATTTTTGTTGGTCTCATAGATTTTAGTTTGCCTTTAAATATGTGCCTGTTTGGTAGATTATTGCTCGCTTTGTTCCTTTTTCTGTTTGATAAAATAGTCGTTATTATCGTATCGGGAAGCGGCCGCCCATAATACGTTGGTGGTGGGTAAATACTTCTGTAATGCTTTTTTTACTTTATCGTACTTCTTTTGGCCTGCTACATTATTCCATTCGTTGGGGTCAGTTTTTACCAAATAAAGTTCTTCGGTGCCGTCTTCGTACCGGATGTAGCGGTAATCCTTGGTCTTTACCGCGTGATTATTGCGGGCCCAGGTTATAAGCGCAGGATACAGCCACGCACTTTTCGGGTTTTTCAATAAAGGATATAGGCTACGGGCTTCTAGGTTTTTGGGAGCAGCCAAACCGCACAAATCGGTAAGGGTAGGGTAGATGGAAAACAGCTCTACGGGCGCGTCCACTTTGGTGTTTGTGGGAATACCCGGACCGGAGAAAATCAGTGGGGCTTTCGTTGCCCGATCCCAGAGGCATACCTTGGCGAAAGTGCCTTTTTCCCCTAACCGATATCCGTGGTCCGACCATAGTACCACAATGGTATTCTGGGTGTGCGGACTATTTTCCAACGCATTGAGTACCTCTCCAATGTAATGATCCACAAACGAAACACTGGCGAGGTAGCCTTGCAGGACATTGCGCCATTGATTATTCTCAATGGCCCAGTCGGTGGTGGGCATCATAGGCAAATCGTCAATTTCCAGGGCTATTTTGGGTAGATCTTCCCGGTCGGTTTTCAGGTAGGCAGGCAGGTGAAGTTTCGCGGGATCGTACAGATCGAACCACTTTTGCGGTACGTACCAAGGTACATGGGGTCTCAGAAAGCCCACCGACAGGAAGAAGGGCTTGTCGTAACTGCGCCCCAGCCGTTCGATGGCCCATTGGGCTGATTGGTAGTCAGGCATCTGCTCATCCCGCTCCGGATAGGGGCCCCAATCGGTCGACGTACCCTTCTTATCCCAGTGGAAATTAGTTTTCGGCGAGGGACCGAAACCCTTCTTCCGGCTGCCGCTTTCGTCGAGCAGTCTCTCTGGTGCGTGCTCATGAAAAAGCTTGCCGATGCCCATGGTATGGTAGCCTTGGCCCTTGAAGTGCTGGTACATGAAGGTAATGCTGCGGGTAGCCTCGTTAGTTTCTTTAATCAGATCGTCATCAATCATCCCGTAGATGCCCGTGGTGGAAGGCCGCAGGCCGGTCATGATAGCCGCTCGCGACGGGCTGCACATGGGTGATTGGGCGTGGGCATTTGAAAATAGGGTACCCTTTCGGATCAGTTTGTCGAGGTTGGGTGTAATGGCATCAGGGTGCCCCATGGCGCCGATAAAGTCGTTCATGTCGTCCACTGCGATCATCAACACGTTGGGGGGCCGGAGGGCGGGGTCAGGAAGTCGTTTTGGGCTGGTAGCAAGGAGTAATGCCACTACCGAGATAAGTACTAGAGACAAATTACTTTGCATTAAATGGGCTAAAATTAATATTCAGACATCGGCCGACGTTGGCCAAGCATCTGTTGACAGCGTATGCGAGCGTTTGATCGTCTCGGTAGTCCTCCGGCCTGAGCCCCCCTC
>JBDNFP010000263.1:0-30548 GCA_041689775.1 Spirosomataceae bacterium | reverse complement strand
TTCAGAATATTGCTGAATCCAGATGCCAAACGGTTTCAAACCAAGTACAAAAAGGTATCCCCGGCTATGAAACAGGGGCTCGTGAACCAAATCTACCCCTTGGAGGACTTCCTGTTAATGAAGCCCTTAATGTTTACCATAGATTAAATGCCCAGTACCAAAAAATCGGTATTTAACTATACCGAAGATGGCTTCTACCGTTTTGAATTTGGAGTCGGTATTGCCTGCGAAGACCCTATCCGGGAAGCTGAGCAGTTGATTCTGAATACCCTGCGGGGAATGGATATTATTTTTGAAGGTAACGCATACTAACACTTCGTGGTTGTGGATGAGCTAGGCGTGAGTACCGTCAACTTGAAAGTGCATTTTTGGGTGGAGACTTTTGAGTACGGCACGGAAGCATTAACCATAAAAGGAGAGGTAATTACTTAGGTGAAAGAAGCGTTGGTTCTGGGTGGCTTTAACCTACCGACTGATATTCAGGAATTGAAACTTTATAACTCCCAAACTACTTTGCCCACTACGACTAATTCATTGAATAAGTAAGTGGGCTTGATAAGGGATTGGCATAACACCCGAATAGGTCCGGTTGCCGATTGGTTCAATTATGATGATTCAGGATTAGTTACTAAATCATACCCTTTCTTGTCCAGTACTTATCTCCGGAAGGGTACCAAGAATTGAATATTGACAACCTCGAACTAAAAAAATAAGCCCTGATCCAATCGAATCAGGGCCTGCTGGTATTTTAAATTTTCTCAGTAATTCTAAAACTCTCTGGGCGATGCCTTGGGACGTTTTACTTTCTTAGATTTTTTCTTCTTTTTACTTGCTTTCTTGTCCCGTAAATCCTCATCATCCTCGGCCCGGCGTTTCTGCATGGTTTCGGTGCGATCGAGCTCTTCTGATTCGGCAAAAGCTTTCCAGTCAAATTTCTCGTCAAAAGGATCCAAGGCTTTCTGGGGTTCAAAAATGCGGGGATCGGCGGGTGTTGCCTGGTAGGGCGTGAAATCTGGTGTGGCCGTGAATAAATCACCTAACTCCGTGGCGGTGGCGTCATATTGATTGAGATAGGGCGTACCCAACACGTGCCAGAAGGTTTTGAAAATACTACCAAAACTGTAATGGTGATGCCCCACGTAGTTGCGTTTCACGTAGGGAGATATGACCATCAACAAACTACGGTGGGCGTCTACGTGGTCAACGCCACCTTGTGGATCGTCTTCGGTCACCACAATCATCATATTCTTCCAATAGGGGGTATGCGATAAGAACTCAATGGTACGGCCCAGTGCTAGATCATTATCGGCCATGTAGCTTTCAACAAATGGAAAACCGGCCGCCGGCCGCTCGCGGGTACCGTGGTCGTTGGGTAGCATGAGCGTTAGCATGGAAGGTAGAGTTTTACCGTCGCCTCCCCACTTTTCGTTAAATTCCTTCATGAATACATCCGCCCGAAACTGATCGGGGATGGACATGTTGTAGGTGGGAAATTGCTTGGAGGATTTATCGTACAACGGAGCGGGTAGGGGGTAATTTACGGTATACAACTCGCCAATGTATTTCATGGTACTGTCTGAGTAAGCAGCGGCCATTTCAACACCAAAGCCAAAGTTGTAAAAGTCTTTTTTGTTGCGTTCGAGGTGGTCCCAGAGTGAGCCGGCCTCGTTGTAGTCTTCGGGATAAATACTACCCGCCGAGCCATAAAACGAAAGGTTACCGGGAGCTTGTGAGGTGTCCCGCATGGAGCGGATTCCACCGTAAGCGGCCGTTGTGCCGGTTTCGGCCCATTCGTTAGGGTAGGTATTTACAAGCCAACGGTGGCCGTCGGCCGAGACGTCGGAATCGCAGTAGAAGTTGTCCGATATCGCAAACTGCCGGGCTATGGCGTGGTGGTTGGGCATGACGTCGCCGGCCTCCACTGATCGTTTTTTGTCCCGACTTACAAAGTCGCGGGATAGTCCGTAGCGGGCAATCGTCGAATCGCCGTTTCCTCCTTTAAACTGTCCGAATACTTCGTCGTAGGTGCGGTTTTCCTTTGATATAAAAACAATGTGCTTGATGGGTGATTCGTAGGCACCTGGGTAAGGGGGAATCGGTCCGGTATTTTTATTGGTAACCCGTTCAAAGTTGAAGTTGTTGGTAATTACCTTTTGCGTAAGCCCAGGTAGTTCGGAGTCCGCGGGAATATCCATGATGGAGACCGTCCCTTTCATCAGACTTCCGATGTAGCTTCCTTCCGGCCCGAGCGTAAAGTTGCGCCCACCATTTGGCCCACTGCCGTAGCCTTTGGCGTTGGTAACGATCAGTTTTTGGCCATCGGGGCTTACTTCTACCTTAGCCGGAAACCAGCCCGTTGGGATGTGTCCCACTACTTTCATGGCCGGAATATCGATTACGGCCAGGGCATTGATTCCTGCCTCAGCTACAAATAATCGTTTCTGATCGGGTGACACGGCTACCCCAAAGGGAATCAGCCCCCGAAGTTTTCCCAGTCGGGGCTCGGGGTTTAGAAAGATGGTATTTACTACCGTGTCACGCTCCATGTCGATCACGGATACGCAGTCGTTGTTGCCATTGCTCACAAATACGTAGCGGTCGGTAGCAACTACCGAGTTAGGACTACTGCCACCCACCGCGGGGAAGTCTTCCACCATTTGTCCCACGAGGATACCCGTTTTGGTTTTGGAACGAACTACGGGTTTGCGGTTACTGATATCGTAGCCCCAAACCGAAAACGCCTCGGCGGCGTTGGGGTCACCCAGCGCGGGAACTCCCTCTGCTGGAATACCCTCGATCATTTCCTTGCTGTTGTAGCGGGTCGAGGGCCAGGTATGAGCGGTATTTTTGAGATCGTCTTTATCCAGATCGGTAAAAGGCTTGTATTCAAACACACCTACGTTGGCTACGTACACACGCTGTTCGTTGGGTGATAGACATATCCCAAACGGATAGCGGCCCGTGGGGATATTATGCAGTATTTTTTTTGTCCGGGTATCGATCACCACGAGTCGGAAACCTATTTGATCTACGGCGTAGAGTGTACTACCATCTTTGGAGAGTACCATATCTCCAATATAGCCGTGGTAATAGTTGATGCCGTTGTCTTTCTGGGCGCAGTTGATGCTGCCCGTTTGTTTACCGGTAGTGAGGTCAAAAAGGAAGATCTTATTGGTTTCTCCGCCGGCTACGTACACCGTTTTGTTGTCGGGCGTAATCGCCAGTCCCATAAAGCAAGCTTCCAGAATACCTTCATCGGTTCGAGCCTGATCGGGTACCTGTTGAACCGTAGCGTTGCTGGTCAAAACATTCCTCAGAATACTAATTGAAATAGGATTAGTACCTGAGTTAGCGGTAACTGCAATGCTTCCGTCGGCGCTAACCGCAAGTCCGTAGGGGTGGGGGGCGGTGGAGATTTGCTTACCGTAGGGGGTTATAACCCGTCCGTTGGGGATAGTGGAGGCACCCTGTTTGTCGATGCTCAGGTAGGAACCCCCGGCAGGTGCTTTTGCCACCCATTGCTGAGCGTAGGTAGCGGTTGTAATGAGGAATAGGGAAAGGAATAGTCTCGTAAACATCATGAAATATTTGGTAAAAAGTAGGTAGGTAAATGCTAATTTGTCTTAACCGCTAACGACTTTCCGATCAATTCTACATAATGATCAAGATTGGGGGTAGGGTAGTCGAGCATTTTGGCGGCTTCGTCCCAGCGTCGCATGCGGATGATTAGGTCAAAATAGGGATTATTTTCAAAAGATAAGGCCTCTTCTTCCGCCATAGGGCCACCCTGAAAAGCGAGCGTCTGTACACTTGCCGCAGAGAGTGCCGCAAAGTAGGCGGGCTTTTTCCAGGTGAGGTACCGTTTGGCGTTGACGTGATTTTCAATCAGTACACCTACTTTTTCCGAAAAGCCCCGCTCACGCAACCAATCGGCGGCGACTCCTTCGTGGTCGCGGCGACCGTATTCATCCATTAGTTCGGCTGGATCATCGGTCGGTAACATGTGGCCAATGTCGTGCAAAAAAGCGGCGGTTTGTACTTCTACGTCAAAGCCATCGCGTTTAGCTAGTTCGGCGGCCTGCGCGGCGTGCTGAAACTGCGAGACATCTTCTCCGTAGTACGGATCGCGTCCATAGTGATCGAATAAATCGCGGATTTCGGAAAGTGCCTGGATTTTTTTCAATTTAGAATGATAGAATGATAGAATTGATCTGAACTCCCTTACTTTATGGTTTCGGTAATTGCCTTACCCGTCCAGCATTCGAAGGGTTTTACGTTGAGTACTTTGGCAACGGTGACGGCGGTGTCGAACGTATCAATGGAAGTTTTCAAGGGATGGTTTACCTTGATGCCTTTACCCGAAATAATCCACGGGATAGTCATCTCAGCGACGCTAGTACCACCGTGTCCTTTTTCCAGTCCTCCGTGGTCGGCGGTAATAATTACCACCGTTTCATTAGCCTTACCCGATTTCCGGATGGCGTTCATTATTTTTCCAATCAATTGATCTGCTTTGGTCACCGACTCATAGTAGGCGGGCGTGCCGTGGCCGCTTTCGTGCCCAGCGTGGTCTACGTGGTCAAGGTGGACAAATGTAAAAAGGGGAGCATTGGCGGCGATATACTCTGCCGCTCGTTCGGCGGTGTCGTCTTCGCCTTTCCGGTCTTCTTTTACGGTACACACATCATCTTCCATCAATCGGCCAAAATCATCCCAATCGTAAAAACAGGCGATCGTGGCATTTTTATTTTGCTCCCGCACTGCCCGGAAAATAGTTGGGTAAAGCTGACCTTTGGTCCCACCGCAGTATGATTTATCGGCAATGTCGGTTCGCTTCCAGGCGTTGTTCCATATTTCGTGGTGCGCGGGGGAAGTTCCGGTTATCATCGAGGCCCAGTTAGGACTACTGGAACTTGGGTATACCGCCTTGGCATTCATAGAATAACTCCCTGCTTTCATGAGGGAGTCAAGCGTGGGCGTGGGGGCTTTCTGAATGCCATCGGGGCTAAGTCCATCTAGTCCAATGACAACTACTCTTTTTTGAGCCGAAGCAGTTGTGTAGGAGATAAAAAAGGTCAGGAATAGTAGAAGTTTCATGAATACAAGGGAATTGAGATGAGCGTTGAGTATAATAATGCTAAAATAGTAAATCGGACTATCAGGTGACCAAAAAAAGCGGGAGTAATTTACTCCCGCTTTTTTTGGTCACCAAACCTATGCAATCAATTTACGAATAATTACTTGGAAATCCATAGTTGGTCATTAATGTCATCTTTGCCCCCAAACTGAGATTGAATGGCGGCTTTGTAATTCGTTTCGTTGGTAGTACGCTCGGAGAAAAAGTACTGCCAGCGAGTCGCGATCCGGCCGGAATTGCCCGTACCCACACCCGTCAGGAAGGCAGGTATTCCCGTGCGACGGTAGTTGAAGTAAGCTTCCATACCTGAGTTCATAAAAAATGCCAGGTACTTTTGGGTAAGGATCTGATTCAAACCAGTGGCGTTGTTGCCACTATATTGTACCAAAGGTTGAGCGTAGTGGGTATCAAAATCAAAATTTACGGTGTACGTACCAAAGTCAGAAGCATCACGTCCCCCCGTTTTAGAATAGCGCATGGTGAGTGGTCCGGTTTTTACTCCATAAAATTCCTGCGAAGCCTGAATACCTAGTTTGTACCACTGCTCGGCATTACCGGTGGTCCAGCCGCGGTTGATGCCTTCGGCCATATTGAAGCACATTTCGGGATAACCAACAAGGAAAACAGCCTCCCCAACGTAATTGCTGTAATAGCGCGAGCGGCTTTGGAAGGAGTATGTACCGGGGGCAAAACCAGCGCCATTGTTACGGCCGGCTTTCTCGGCCATGTCAGTCAAATCTTCACCTGAACCGGCACCCACAAAAGCAGTGAAATCAGAAGCTACTTTCCCAGCCTTTAATTCCGCCCCGGCGGGCTCGGCTACTACCATAACGCGGGGGTCCTTGCGGGCTACCATCAGGTCAATGTACGTTTTGGCCATATTCTGACGGGTTGCGTCAAAACCGAAGTTATCGGGGTTTGATGGATACTTATTGAAATTGTTGGAAACAAATTGAAGATTATCTCCCATTCCACCCAGTAAAGGGAATTTAGCCGGATTACTGACTACTTCGGCAAAACGAGCTTTTACATTTAACTCGTTATCTCCTTCTTTTTTACTCAGACGAAGTAGAATTCTCAGTTTAAACGTATTGACCACTTTCTGCCATTTGCGGAGGTCACCATTGAAGTAGAAATCACCCGTCACGGTGGTTTCTCCCCGGGCAATCAAAGTGGTCATATCGGTGTTTGCGTCATCCAGCCACTTCAAAATCTGGGTATATATGGCTTTTTGCGAATCGTACTTAGGCGTCAGGTTCTCTGTTCCTGAGAGGGCTGCCATCACGGGTAGGTCACCCATTCGTACCGACATCTGGTCAAAGTAGAAAGCCCGGAAGAACTTCCCCAAAGCGGCGTAGCCGTTTACGTCGGCAGCACCAGCCCGCTTGGCTTCCTGTTCCATTCGAGTGACGTTTTTTAAGGTGTAGTAATGGTTTGGCGCCTCCGACCACTGGTATTCGTTGGTACCATAGTAGTTGTAGTTGATGGCGTAAAATTGGTTCCAACGCATTTCCGAGCTGAACGGGCGGCCGGTGTTGTTGTACAAGTCAAACTCCACGCCTTGCAGTACCAAAGAGGCGGGTGCCGAAACGGCGCGGTTGGGGTCTTTTTCGAGCTGTTCGAACGTAGTTTCACAGCTTGTCAGGGTGATCCCAAACCCGATGACAGCCATTTGAATGTATTTTGTGATTTTCATAATTGTCATGTAATTGAGTGAATCGGGATACGCTCCCGTCTTCTATTATTTCTTGTCTCCGTACCTCTTTCTTTAAAAAGTAAGGCTAAGATTGATACCGTAACGACGGGTTGACGGAGTCTGCAATCCTGAGCTACCGCCGCCGATGTACTGGTTAAGATCAATGTCCTTCTTTTCGGCAAAATAGAGCAGGTTACGTCCCACCAGCGAAACCGTGGCGTTGCGGATAAACTTGGTTTTTTTAAGAAGTGGAGCGGGCAGCGAGTACCCAATTACTACTTCACGAAGCATACCAAAAGAGCGGCTCATCAGGTTACCTTCGTCGGAGTTATAATAGCGGCTTACCCAGTCTTGCAAGAATTGTTTGGTAGTATTGGGGGTAAAGCTCAATTCACTCAGGTTGGTAATATTTCCGTTGGCATCATAGTTTAACTTAGCGCCGTTGGACACCTGAACACCTTCACCTACCCAAGTACGGTTACCCAGATAGTCCTGGTAGCGGGCGTCACCCATTTCGCCTTGCACCAGCGCAATGTGGCGGCCTCCGCGGAAGGTCTGCCGCTGAACGTAGTTGGAGATCACCCCACCAATTCGGCCGTCAAACTGGAAGCTGAAATTGAAATCTCGGTAGCTGAATTTGTTGTTGATACCAAACACAAACTTTGGGTTTACGTAGCCTAATTCCTGAGCGACGGGCAGGTATATTGGGCGACCGGAGACATCATTGATGATTTGACCATCGGCTGTTTTTGCAAAAGCACGACCGTAAAACTTATCCAGGCGATCACCTACTTTGAAGAAATTATTCAAGGCATCCACACCGGGATAAATCTCGGTAAGTACTTCCTTGAAGGTAGAGTAGTTGGCGACAATATTCCAGTTCAATCCATTGGTCGAACGGATCGGAGAGCCCGTAAGAGCAATTTCCCAACCCGTTTTCTTGGTTTTGATCCCGTTTACCAGGGCTGAGCCATAGCCCGTAGTAGTAGATACAGGCAGGGAAAAAATCCGCGGACCTTCGTTCGACACAAAATACGTTACATCAAGTCCCAGCTTATTTTGCATGATCCGAAAGTCCAGGCCAATCTCTGATTGGGAAGTAGAGCTAGGTCGCAGATTCGGGTTGTTGAGCGTGTTGGTATAGTAGGCCGAAGGGGTATTGTTGTAAGCAAATGGCGTTGAATATACCGCTGCATTCTGGTAGGTAGGTCCGTCGTAAGGAGAGTAGTACTGATCTCCGTATGGGAGCGGGTTACCATCACCCAATGCCGGAGTAGTACCAATAGTTGAGCGAGTCAGGCCATCCTTCACGTTGGCATAGGAGCCGCGCAGTTTGAAGAACGAAACGATTTCGGGTAGCTTGATGTAGTCGGAAAGCACGGTGGACAAGGCCACGGAAGGATAGAAGAAGGTGTTGTTACCAGTAGGAAGGGTTGAAAGCTTATCTACCCGACCTGTGGTCGAAATGGTAAAATAATCCTTGTAAGTAAAGTCAGCTGAGTAGTACGCTGAATTTACGCGCATGGCCGATGCGAAGTTAGAGGTTTGAACCGGATTAGCTGAGTTATTGAAATTATAGAGTCCCGGAACATTCAAGTAATTGGTGGAACCATACTGGGAATTATACTCAAAGCTACGGATGTTTCCTCCCGCCCAAACTTTGGCATTCAAACCAGGAAAGAGATCTTTGTCGAAACGAATGAGTACATCTGTATTATTCTCAAACAGGTTCCGACGGTCTTCACGGTAATCGCCCCGGCGTTCGTCGCGACCATAGGAGCCCGCCGAATAAGGGAATTTTTCATTTCTGAAAAGGTTCCAAGTGGTCACCTGTGTACGAAGCATTACGTCCAGGAAGTCCGTGAGCTTGTAAGTCATAGCCGCTTGCCCGATGATATCAGTTTTTTGGTGGCCACGAAGCCACTCGTGGCTCATGAAGTAAGGGTTGTTGTACCGCTGGTACTCGGCATAGATTTGCTGAATACCCTCCTTCCCCGGCTGCCAGTAGTTGCGCATGTCATCAATGTTCCAGTCAGCACCACCCCATAGTACCATGTTGTAAATAATGGAATTGGGGCCGTAGTTAACGTCGGGGATGTTGGGCGTGTATTGACGATTGTATTGCAATCCCGACTCAAATTTCAAACGATCCGAAAACTTATAGTCAGCCGTTATGTTGAAGTTGGTAATACTCAGTTTAGTATTGGGTACAATACCTTTCTGGGATATTTGTGAAGTTGAAAAACGTAGGTTGTACTTATCGCTGGAAGCCGAAACCGAAATATTGTTGGTCGAAAGTATACCTGGATTTAGGAAACGTTTAAGATTATCCTTTCCTCTTGCCACGTAAGGGGTAGGAATGCGAACACCCGTGACAGGGTCAATGGGGCTGTCGTACTGTGGAATTGGCTGCCCTTCAAATTTAGGCCCCCAACCGGCATCGTAGTCGCCGTCATTGAGTCCACCTCCTTTACCGTCTACGAAGGCATAACGCCCGTGGTCACCGGGACCGTACTCATCCTGCACTTTTGGGATGGCGTAGAAGCCATTATCCATCATTGTGGAAGAGTTAACATCCACTGAGAAACCGCGCTTGTCTTTGGTACCACGCTTGGTAGTGATCAGGATCGCGCCATTTTTGCCACGAAAACCGTAAAGTGCGGCGGCAGTCGCTCCTTTTAATACAGAATACGTTTCAATATCGTCGGGACTCACGTTCCAGGTGTCGGAGTTGACGGGAACACCATCAATTACGAACAGAACATCAGAATTACCACGCAGCAGGATATTCGGCCTGCGAAGAAGCTCGGGCTGAGTTCCGATGGTCAGACCGGCTATTTTCCCGGCCAACGCATTGATGGCGTTGGGTTCGCGGGCTTTAACGGTAGAAGCTCCGTCGAGTGATTGAATGGCAACCCCCGTGCGGCGAATATCTTTCTTTATACCTAGTGCAGTTACAACTACCTCTTGGAGCTGACGAAGATCGGTAACCAGTACTACATCGATGGTAGAACGGTTATTGATGCTAATTTCCTGGGTGGTGAACCCCACGAAAGAGAAAACCAGATTGGTTTTACCCGTTGGTACGTTGAGAATATAGTTTCCATCGATCGTGGTGGTAGTGCCTACGTTGGTGCCTTTTACGATAATGCTAACACCAGGAATTACTTCTCCATCTTCCTGGGAGGTGACTTTTCCGGAAATGAGGTTCTGAGCGAAAGAATTACTGGCTAGTGAACAGATAGCCAGTAATAAGAGTAGAGGTTTTAAACCTTTGTAGATACTACTCTGACGTGAGAATACACGTAGTTTCATACGTTGTTGGGTTGAATTAAATTGTACGTAATTACGAAGACTAACCCTTGGGGTTGATTTCGAATGCAAAACTATTCACTCCTTCTGCAGGTACTTGACTAAGTGTTGTAAAGCATTAGTTAATTTTTTTAGTTACTTGGTAGTGATTTATTAATGTAAAGAAAATGTTAAGCGAAAAAGTGGTTAATTAATATTGAGTTAAAACTAAAATTAGTTACCACTAGTGTAAGAAGTGGTCTTACCCAACCATTCAGATTATTATTCGCGAATTGATTTTAACTATGAAGCAAGACGAGTTTGCTCCATTTTTTTATGATGTGCTTATTACCCTCCACGAAAACATCCGGGACTTGCAGGGAAAGAAAGTGTATGCCGAGGCTGAGGAACTCGATTACCTAGCGGGGCGGCTTTTTAGCTACACAGAAATGCTGGGAATAATGAAAGACTCAGCCCGACGATTTGGGATTGACCCAAGCGAAATGGGTCTGTAAGGTTTTAATTGTGTGGTTTTTCTGCCAACTTTGCAGAAACCTACTGTATGTACTATTTATGCTCTCATCCCGAATTGGTATCCTGGGCGGTGGTCAATTAGGCCTCATGCTTTTACAGGCTGCCGTTGACTGGAACCTCGATATTCATGTACTTGATCCCGACGCCGAAGCCCCTTGTAGTCGTATTGCCCCGCACTTTCAGCAAGGGTCAATACAAGATTATGATACGGTGTATGCTTTTGGCCAGGACCTTGATATCATTACCATCGAAATAGAGAAGGTTAATGTAGAAGCACTGGAAGCACTCGAACGCGAGGGAAAGAAAGTGTATCCGCAGCCATCAGTTATTCGTCAGATCCAGGATAAACGCATTCAGAAGCAATTCTACCGCGACCATAACCTGCCCACGGCCGATTTTATACTGACCGAAAACCGAGCCGATGTGGCCAAATATCCTGATTTTTTACCCGCTTTTCATAAATTAGGTAAAGACGGCTACGATGGTCGGGGCGTGCAGCGCATTGGTACCGCTGCCGATTTGCACAAAGCCTTTGACGCGCCAGGATTATTGGAAAAAGCAGTCGACTTTGAAAAGGAGATTGCGGTGATTGTGGCCCGCAATCCCGCGGGAGAAATGAAGACCTTCCCGGTGGTAGAAATGGTATTTCATCCCGAGCATAATTTGGTGGAGTACTTGTTTTCTCCGGCCGTTATCGAGGAGGAGGAGCGCATAATGGCCGATGAGTTAGCTTGCCGTACCGCCGAAGCACTTGGTATCGTGGGGGTTTTGGCCGTTGAAATGTTTGTAACCTCCGAAGGTGAGGTGTTGATCAATGAAGTGGCACCCCGCCCGCACAATAGCGGACACCAAAGTATCAGGGCTAACGCAACGTCTCAGTACGAGCAGCATTTACGGGCCATCCTTGGCTTACCTCTGGGAAGTACCCATCAGTACGAGCCTGCGGCCATGGTAAACCTGTTGGGTGAAGAGGGACATACCGGTCCTGTTCACTATGAAGGCATGGAAATTGTACTGACTGCGGATGAAGTATATCCCTTTCTGTACGGAAAAGCGATTACCAAACCTTTCCGGAAAATGGGCCACGTAACCCTGATGGACCCAAACCCGGAAATTTTGAAACAGAAAGCCGAATTTGTCAAGAATAATGTTCGGGTACTCAGTAAGGAGAGTTGAAGTTCAATAGAGTAGATGAGTTAAAAGTCCATTCAACTCATGCACTTTTAACTAAAATATAAACTAGAATTAAGATGATCGGAATTATAATGGGTAGCCTGTCGGATCGTAAGATCATGCAAGAGGCTGCCGACGTACTAACCGAGCTGGGAGTAGCGTTTGAAATGGAGATAGTATCGGCGCACCGTACGCCTGAGCGAATGGTTGAATACGGACAAACCGCCCGGAGTAGAGGTCTAAAGGTCATCATTGCCGGAGCGGGCGGTGCCGCCCATTTGCCCGGTATGATAGCCTCACTCACTACCTTACCCGTTATTGGTGTACCGATTTTGTCCAGCAACTCCATTGATGGGTGGGATTCGGTCCTTTCGATTTTGCAGATGCCCGGTGGAGTGCCAGTAGCAACCGTGGCGTTAAATGGCGCAAAAAATGCCGGAATATTGGCAGCTCAGATTATTGGTAGCTTTGATACAACCGTTGGGAACCGCCTTGACTTGTATAAACAGGAGTTGAAGCTAAAAGTAGCTGATATGAACGCCGAATTAAAAAATATAAATTCTGGAAAGTAAATTCCGAAAGTATTGTATTTTGGAAAAATGTTAATGAGAATATAACCTTGGCGAGTGCCAGGTGAAATAGTTAGATCTTATTTGTATACACATCAATAATTAGCCTTAGTATGGAAGAAGGAACCCCCAAGAAACGGAATATTCGACCTGAAGAAGGCTCAAAGTTACCCCAGATAACTTTGTTGACCCTTCTCGCTATTATTATTGCCCTCTTTGTCATTGGATACGAATATATCAGCGATGATAGTAAAGGTTCGGAGGAGGTAACCAGTACTGTGCCTGATACCACAAGCAAGCTTACCTCCCTCGATATTTCTACGATTCCCCTTCTGGCCGAGCCGGATGCGATTGATAAAAGTCAATCTGATGAAACGCCGGAGGTATCTCAGGTGGAGAAAGTTACGCCAGATCCGGTGGAGACGAAGCCTGAGCAAAAATTCAATCCGGCTGATTTAGGAGGCATAGAAATTACGCATACCGTCAAGTCTGGCGAGACCTTCTACGGTATTGCCAATCAGTATAACCTGCAATCAGAAACGTTGAAGGCATTGAATCCTCAGATCAATAACGTAACGGCAGACTTGAAGGCGGGTGTTACTAAACTGAACGTGCGTGTGCAAGCAGTACATACCGTGGGTGCTGGTGATGTACTTAGGGTAGTAGCCAGAAAGTACAAAATCAGCCTCGAACAACTAATGGAGGCTAACGGAAAGACCCGTAATTTTTCCGAGCGAGGGGAGAAGCTGATTATTCCGTTTGGGAAGCAGAAATAACAAGAGTAGTAAAATATAAGTAGATTTATAAAAAGAGGGTAGGTCGCTTTAAGCAAGCAACCTACCCTCTTTTTATTATCCAGGTGATTAATTCTGGGCTAGAAAGGACGTCCACCTCCTGGTCCACCCCATTCACTGCGGCGCTCGGGTTCAGGAGCTGGTGCTTTACCGGAGTTGCGAAGGGTATAAGTAAAAGTTAGCATACCATATTGGGTCAATACGCGGCTGGTTACGTCTTCTACGTAAGTTTCGGTGACATTACGGTTAATGCTGTTATTTTGGGCAAGGATGTCAAATACGGTCAGTTTCAATTCTCCTTTCTTGTCTTTCAGGAATTTCTTCCCCACGCTGGCATTCCACAATGTGAAGTTCTGGTTGAAACCTGCTCCTAAACCGCGGTACGACTGGTTGGTAAGGTCGGTTTGTAACACAAATCCTTTCCCGAAAATCCAGTTGACGCGAGCGGAAGTAGACTGGGAGAAATAGTTGTTGTTTAGTTGAGGTTGTACGCTGTTCTGCACAATGTTGTAGTTACCATTGATCCCAATCGTAAAGTCAACCTTAGGGCTAATATTACTACTCAACACAATGCCCTGGGTAAGGGCGTAGTTGGTCGAGGTGTTTAATTGCTCGTTAATAAGGCCGGGTAATTTGGTCAGGTTTACACCGCTGTTCAGGTTTAGGTTCAGTTTCAAAGCCTTAATGGGAGAACCATAATTCGCAAACACCCGTAGTGACATATTACCGTTGAGGTTGACCGGCGTGGTGAGCTGCGCTCCGCGCTCCAATACGATGCCATTGGGTAGGGTAGTGGGTCTTTGCGCCACAAAAGTGGAGTTGGTGATGCTATTTGAGGTAAAGTTCGCCGAACCATACACGAAGAAATTACGGCCTAACTTGGAGTCAGATGATGAATACCGGAGGCTTAGGCGGTGACCGTACTCTTGTTTCAGATTAGGGTTACCTGCCGTTAGGAAGAGAGGGTTGGTATTGTTAACCACGTTTTGCAATTGCGTAATGGAAGGTTCGTTGGTTGAAGTCCGGTAAAAAAGACGTAGGTTCTTGCTTTCACTAGGTCGGAACATGAGGAAAGCATTGGGTAATACGTTATTGAAAGTCTGGTCTACCTCATTGGTACGAGGGAATAGCTGTCGGCTATACAATCCGGCTCTTTGTAAATCCATACCAACTGATCCAGTGATCTTTTTCTTGCCACCCCGGAAGGCAACTCCTGTCCGCTGAGTCAGGTACTGATTATCGAAGGTATTAGACAGGATTGTATCTAGGCGGGCGTACTGGACTTCGCTGTTAACGTAGTGATAGGTCTCGTTTTTAGAGTTACTGTTACTAAGAGATACGTTGTAGTTAAGTTGTAACTGGATCGTCTTGGTCAGTGGCTCGGTAAAGTTTACACTGGCGCCCAAACGAATATTGTCAGACAGGGTATTAGACCGTTGGTCGATGGTGTCGTTGGGAAAACGCCCGGTGGTATAGTACTCATTAAGGGCGTACAAGGTACCGTCACCAGTACGGTTGTTGATGACAGAAGAAAAATTGGTTGACAACGTACGGCCCGCTTTGGCAAACCGGTGACGCCATAGTAATGAGCTATTGGAGCTGAGTGCAATACTTTGATTTACCTGGGTATTATTGGTCCGGTTCAGTAGAGTACTGGTGGCATCGCCCAATCGGGTAGCGCCGATCCGGATCGTATTTGATTCGTTATTTTGCCAGCTGATACCCGGTGAGAATACAAGGGAGTTGCTTTTATTAACGGTGTACTCCATCCGGGCATTTAAGCGGTGGTTGAGGTTTGAGTTTGAGTAGGTGTTTTGCTCGTTATAAAACTGATTACTGGTAGCGTTATTCAAGAACGTTTCCCGGTTGGTCTTTTGCTGGTTAGCGTTGTTCGACTGGTTGAAAAAATAGCTGGCGGATACTTCCAGTTTTTTACCCCATTTATCGGTATAGTTTAAACCCAGAGCAGTGGTATTGGTAATACCATTTTGCTGGCCGACCAGGAAGTTATCGGCACCTCCTCCGCCACCACGCGAGCCGCCACGTCCACCACGGCTACTACCTCCTGAACTTCCCAGGGCACCCGACAGATCCTGGGAAGAGAAGTTTTGCTGGTTCAGGTTGTTGGAAAGACCGATGATAGAAATACGTTTGTCTTTACCGAAGATGTTCAGATTACCCCCCGATAGATAGCGATTGTTACTGCCGTACCCGGCAAAAGCTTTTCCGAATTTCCCGGCGTTGCGGTCCGAGCGGGTTACGATATTGATTGTCTTTTGGGCGTTACCGTCGTCGAAACCAGTAAACTGGGACTGATCGCTTTGACGGTCAAAAACTTCGATTTTATCAACGATTTCGGCGGGAAGATTACGAAGGGCGAGGGTAGCATCTTCACCAAAAAACTGCTTGCCGTCTACCAGCACGCGTTGTACTTTCTCACCTTGGGCCTGTACCTCGCCATTTACGATGGTGATGCCCGGCATCTTCTGCACTAGGTCCTCTACGTTGGCGTCGGGGTTGGTTTTGAAAGCGGCGGCGTTAAATTGCAAGGTATCTCCCTTTTGCTGCGACTGCTGGATTTGTCCCACTACTTTAACCTCGTTGAGGTTGGTTGCGGTTTCCGTTAGGGTCACTGAACCCAGATTGAGGATAGCCTCAGCTACCTCGATTGTTTTGATGAAGTCTTTGTAGCTTAGATAGGTGATTTTTAGCTGATATTTTTGTCGTGCTACCCCGGCAAATTCAAATTTTCCGTTTAGGTCAGTCGTGGTATATATAGGTTTGGCGTTGTTGTCAGAAGTACTCTGAATGCTCACGTATGCTCCGGCCACGGGGCCTTGGGCGGTACTGTCGTTGACAACTCCCACTATCCTGGAAGTTTGGGCCATCGCACCCAACGAAAGCAGGCTGAATAGTATCAAAAAGAGAGTAGATTGTATTCTAAACATAGTTGAATTTAGTTTGTGGTTCCGCAGGGTTTGATGAATGAAGTTAAGGTAGGTTTAATCGGATCAGACTACCATTCGACCAATCCCCGTATTTTACCGACCAAAGCCTCCTTATACTCTACGTTTCACCCCTGAAAATTCTGAGATGAATAACCTAATCAGTGAGTTGTTCGACTATAATCTGAAAATGAATGACAGGGTTAAAATTTAGAATAACAGCCAGAAATGGGCCCGGCCCGATTAGCTCAACTCGTTCATGAGTGATATAGGTACCGCCCATCATACCTGGAACCAACAAATTGAAAATAAGGAGAGTCTATACGGAATCTGGGAAGAAATTGATGCTACTGAATCTAGAAAACACCATAGCCGTCAGGTTAAGAATAACCTCGGAGAGGCAAAAGCTTTAAAGATTTTTACATTCAGATAGTTAAGCAGCAACGAAGAAACTTAACTACCGCTTAACGTTAAGCTTTCCCAAAGTTATAATGATCTGATTATTAATTCATTAAATATATATCTGACCTATATGAGAAAACACAGCCCAAAGTAAGGGCATCTGGACTAGTTTACCCGCGGATAAATTGATCCACTATCCCAATAGTCGCGGGGAGAAATACGAGAATACCGTGCAGGATATCCATTATCACGTTATCAACCATTCGAACTACCTCCGGGCGCAGATTGCGACGGAAGTCAAGTAGTAGGCCGGTACATTACTAGCTACGGATTATATTTTTTACAAGAGAGAGTAGTAGAGAATAGTCGTGGCCAAGTGATAGACTTATTTCTTTTGTAATTGCCTGATATCCTTGATCAACTGTTCGGCTTCGAGTTGGAGGGTACCGTTGTAGATACCCCGGATTCGCTTATTCTGATCGACTAATAAAACGTGTTCAGTATGCAAAAACTGGGTGCTGTCTTTGGTGAAGCCAAGGTCTTCTTCGGCAAAGTAAGACTGCCGGGCCAGGGTATAAATATCTCCCTTGCTACCCGTTAGTAGGTGCCAATTGGGGGAGGTAATGCCTTTCTTATTAGCAAATTCCCGGAGGCGGGGAACGTCGTCGATCCAGGGCGTGACACTATACGAAAGCAATACCACGCTGGTATCGTTCTTGAACTCATCCTGCACAAGTTTCATGTGCTTGGTCATCACCGGACAGATACTGCCGCAGCTGGTAAATATGAAGTTAGCTACGTGGATTTTTCCTTCTACTACTTGCTGAGTTACCGTTTTTCCGTGTTGATCCGTCAGCGAAAATGGGGCAATAGTATGACTTATCTTGCTTTTGACATCCTGTTCGGAGGAGAAGAACAAGGGGGTGAAGTCAGAAGTATTGTAGTAGGGTAGTTCCATTTCAGCAGCCTCTTGATTGGAAGCACAACCCCCAATTAAAAGACTACTTAGAAAAACGACAATACATCGGGTTGGATTATGCATAATGGTAATTTTAAAGCGCAGAGGACGAAATAGACAAGGAGCCAGAATTGCTTAGACCTGCTGGCGGAAGACCATTGAAAATTATCTAATAAACACACTACCCGAAACATTGACGCAGTTCTTGGTTCCAAGGAGGCCGTAGCGTCTTCCGTCGCGAACGAGGTAGTTGGATCGGACCTTACCGTTGTCGTAGAACATCTTTTGGGAACCTTCCTCGTGCCCCCGGCGGTAGTTCATTTCCTGAACCAAGGTCCCGTCTTCGTTCCACTCCCGGCAGGTACCTTCGTATTCGTCGTTCTCAAACCGATAGTGGAGCTTTTTTTTGCCGTTTTCCCACCAAGCTACCAGGTCTCCTACTTTCAGCCCCCGGCTGAATTCCCGTTGGTCGAGGAGCCGTCCGGCCGGATAAAATTGTTTCCAGATAGCATGTTCCTTTCCCATCAGGTAGCGTACAATCCGGGTAGTATCCTGAGTGTCGGGAAAGAGGGTGTAAATACTTCCGGTAAACGGTTCATTGTCGAGAAGAACGGTGCCGTTTAGCTGCTCAAAATTACTTTTGGTGCTATTGAGCATCACGGAATCAATCTTTTCTTGGGGCTCGGTGCAGCCTAACAACACTGCACCGAGAAAAATAAATAAACTATTAACGAGAAACTGTACCGGCCGTGCCGTAAAATCCGCTGCCATTAATAAAGGGGTCTGCGTCGGTGATGTGGTAATGGTATATTCCATTGGGGTAGTCTTCGGTAGCATGCGAATGGCCGTGGTAGGCATCCAGCATATCGTTGGTCATTTTTTTGCCGCCTTCCTCCGGTCCATAAACGGGGAACCCGTCCAATAAAAAACCAAGTAAAGAAGATTTTGTTGCCTTTACCGTGGTAAGGTACAGCGGTTCGAGGTGGTAATGGTACTGTCCGGTCATTTCGGGATGTCCCCAATATTGGTCAAAACTCATAATCTCGTTGGTCAATGGTTGATTTGGCCCGGCGTACTGGTTTAAAATAGCCACTCCGTTGAGGGCTACCCCAATGGGACCAAGCGGGGTTGAGGCGTGTGTTGATGCCTCTTTGGGGTTGATGGGTAGTTTGAAACTCAGGGATTGCGCGGCAATTGAGTTGGGATTTTTATTGAATGTATAGTCCCCAAAAGTTTTACCGCTGAAATTCTCGTACAACGCATTGGAGGTGGCATAGTATACACTCTTATGGTCTGGCATCCCGTTAGATTTGATGGTGACGTAGGTACCATCGGAAGTAATGCTCGTTGCTCCATATAGTTTCTTGTACACTTCCGGTACGGCGGTGCTACTACCGCTCGGGTCAGTGGTTACGGCATCCATAGTATTGCTGTTGCAACTAAAAAGAAGCGAAGCAATGAGGACTCCTGCCGATAGAATTGATGTTGATCTGTTCATGACAATTTGTTTGGTTGGTACTTGATACGAAAATGAATTACAAATCCTTCGGTGGGGGGGGAGGATTTTCTCTGGGAGAAAAAAAGCGAGCTAACTCGGAGGTTAGTTCCTTATAATTTTCCATTTGTTCGGGAGTACAGATTTTTCGTATAGCAGCAAAATGGTTATAGTGAACAGTTTCAATTTCTTTTTGAAGCGTGGCCATGCGGTTAATCAAGGAGTCTTTTTCAGTCGGAGTTTCTTCGGTCAGTGTTTGGTAAAGCGCGTTCTTGGTGGCTTTAATTTCCTGATCCAGTACTTTAACTTTTTCCTGATGCTCTTTAATCAATTCTTCATACCTAGCAGCTTGCTCCGGGTTGAATGCCAGCTTTTCGATAATTATTTGTTTCGGTCCCTCTTGTCCGAGGGGAAGCCCTCCTGCTCCGGGTGGGCGCATGGGTTTTCTGAGAAATAGAAACCCAATTAAACCGAGGTTAAGTAGTAAAAGGCCAATAACCGCGATGCTTAGTAGTTTTCGCTTACTCATAATAAATTTCGTTCGTGGTTGACATCTGCATACCGCTTACTACCGTTGAAATGCCGCTGTCTTGCGATGAGCTTGAATTGGTAAATAAGGCTCCTAAATTCAGAGCTAGGACGATCACGGCTACCGCTGCAAATGAAAAGCTCCACTGCACTGGTGCCGGAGCTTTGGCGAAGGAGTCAATCTGGGCCCGAATCCTGGTAAAGAGAAAAGGGGGAGCCTCTACCTTTCTAATTTTTTCTAGCTTCTGTAAATTTTTGTCAGCATCCATAGTCTGATGGTCTGTACGGTTATACGACGGATCTTTTAAAATCCTTCGCGACTTCCAATTTTTTTGAAATAGTTTGTTTTGCTCGCTGCAAAAGCGACTCTACGGCCTTTACGCTGAGGTTCATTATCTCGGCTACTTCTTTTTGGGGGCGGTCTTCAATCTTAGATAGAATTAATGCGGTGCGTTGGTTGTCGGGTAGCGTATCAATGATGTCGAATAGAATTTGCAGTTCTTCTTTGTCTTCCAGGATTACCCCCGGATGGTCAAAATGCCCGACTTCCTCAATGGGCTCGTTGGTTTCGGCATGAAAAAGACTGGTGATGAAGCCGAAACGCTTTTTAGTTTTGCGGGCCTTAATGAAATCAAGGTTTTGGTTAATCGCGATCTGATAAACCCAGGTTTTTAGGGAAGCAGCAGCTGGATTATAGGTAGCATAGCGCTGGTATATTTTAACAAAAACCTCTTGCGTTATATCCTGGGCGTTTTCCTGATTGTGTACATAGCTCAGGGATAGGTTATACACCAGGTTTTTGAATTCTTCATAAATGCCTTCAAACTCGGAATTGTTGAGCATTCAAAAAGGTAGTTGATTGGTTAGGAAAATGGTTTTGTCAGCAAACATGTCATTTGGCCCGCCATACTTTATCGGGTCCCTACCCAACGTGCTGGCTGGGTAGGGTTACCTTGTACTTTCGAGCGTACTTGTCCCATTCTGTGATTAGCTTATTCAATTTTTCAGGATTTTTGGTACTTAGGTTACGCAATTCACCGGGATCCTGTTGCAGGTTATATAACTCCCATGTATTATTTCCGTAGGGACCATCCTGCCATTCGGCTTTCCAATTCCCTTGCCGAACGCCCCGCCGCCCGTACAGTTCCCAGCAGTGCACCTCATCGGGCTTATGCGCTGACTCCTCTTCACCATTCAACCAGTTGACGAGTGAAGTCCCATCCATCGGAAATACTTTCCGATTTTTGTAGGTACTTCCGGGATGCTGAACCCCGGCTACTTCCAAGATGGTTGGGGCGAAGTCTTTTACGGAGATATAGTCGGGATTAATGCTACCCTGATTTGCGCCGCCGGGAAGTCGGATAATGGATGGACACCGTACCCCGCCTTCGGTCGAAAAACCCTTGTACAATTTGAAGGGCAAGGTACCAACCTGCGCCCACGATGGACCTGTATATACATAGAACTTCCGACGCCCCATATTGTTCAGGCTATTGTCGAATATTTCCCTGATCCATTTCTTGGAATCTTTAATGTTACCAATCTCATTTCCTTCGGCGCCGTTGTCCGCCATGAACAGGATTAGCGTATTTTCATACTCTCCCGTAGCTTTCAAGTGAGCGATGAGTTTGCCAACGTTGGCATCCAGCCGCTCAATCATCGCGGCATATATTTCCATGGTACGGGCAGATTTATGTTGTTCAGCTACCGAAAGTTCATTCCATGGTACCACGTTTGGCGATAATGGAGGGACCGTGGCAGTTGCTGTAATAATATCAAGCTCTTTTCCTCTTTGTAATCGCTTCCGGGCTAAGACTTCATAGCCCTCGTCGTATTTTCCTTCATATAGGTCGAGGTACTCATCCGGTACTTGCAAGGGCCAATGAGGAGCGGTAAAGGCCAGATAGGTAAAAAAAGGTTTGTTTTGTTGTTTGCTTTCGTTGATGTACCCGATTGCCTTTTGGGTATAAAAGTCACTGGAATAGAAGTCGGAAGGAAGGCTATCTACGATAGATCCGTTCTCTACGTAGAGGGTTTTTTTAGTGAAGGCAAAAAGAGGTTGTTGATCCGAAAAATGCCCGGCCCCGCCCTGTAGTAAACAAAAAGAACGGTCAAACCCTCGTTTATCGGGCCATAGTAAAGATTCAGAAGGAGGAAATGCCTGATGCCATTTGCCAGCAATACCAGTATGATAGCCGTTAGCTTGCAGTAATTCAGGAAATGGGACCACGTCAAAATTGAGGTGAGTCTCGTATCCGGCTAGTCCTACCTGATTGGGGGCGAGGTCACCTTCCATGGTACCATAACCCGTGCGGTGGTTGTCGATACCTGTCAAAAGCATCGACCGGGTAGGGGAGCAAGTAGGCGCCGTATAAAAGGCGGTATTTCGGATTCCTTCCGCCGCTAGCGCATCCAGATGCGGGGTTTTGATTTCACTTCCGTAGCAGCCCAGATCAGTAAAGCCCAGGTCATCGGCTACGATGAGAAGGATGTTTGGTTTGGGCGGAATTTCTTCTTTTGAGGTAGTGCAAGATGCCGTAAAAAAAAGTAGAGCGGTGATGATCAATCCTGAAATAAATGTTCTCATCGACGTATGATAGCAAGGGGTTGCTTCGTAAAGATAGAATACTTCAAAAGAAAGTATGAATTGCCACCATGATTCGACCTTTTTCTCTAATTTCAAGAAAAGGTCATTATGATTAAATCAGTATTCTAAATCTAAACCAAACTAGTATGTCTGACCATCTGGAAGAAGGGAAGAAGTTTCTTGACACCGTGTTGTACTATTACAATAAGGCCGCCGAACATACCGGATTACCCAGCGGCTTGCTGGAACGTATCCGCCATTGCAATAGCGTGTATAAAGTAATTTTCCCCGTTGAAGTAGACGGAGAAATTCTGAATATAGAAGGGATCCGGGCGCAACATAGTACGCACAAATTACCCACCAAAGGCGGTATCCGGTACAGCTCAGAAGTTTCCGAAGACGAGGTGAAGGCTCTCGCTACATTAATGACCTTTAAGTGTGCCGTGGTAAACGTACCATTTGGCGGTGCCAAGGGGGGCGTAAAGATTGATCCGCGAACGACGCCCGAAAAGGTATTGGAGAAAGTAACCCGACGCTTTGCTACCGAGTTGATCAAGAAAAATCTGATTGGACCAGCGTCTGACGTACCGGCTCCGGACTACGGCACCAGTGGCCGTGAGATGGGTTGGATCGCGGATACCTACGCTACCTTTAAGCACGGTGATACCAACGCCATGGGTTGCGTTACGGGTAAACCCGTCGGGATCGGGGGGATCCGGGGACGGACCGAGGCCACGGGGCTCGGGGTATTTTTCGGGCTGCGCGAATTTTTCAAGTTTGAAGACGACGTCAAGAAATTAGGGCTTACCACCGGTCTAAAAGGTAAAACGGTTATTATCCAAGGCTTTGGTAATGTTGGGTATCACTCCGCCAAGTTCTTGCACGAAGAGGGTGCCCAAATTATCGGTATCGCGGAGTATAACGGCGGTGTTTTTGACGAAAATGGGCTGCACATTGAGGACCTGAATAAATACAGGGAAGAAAAGGGTACAATTTTAGGTTTCCCAGGAGCGACTGATGTTGCGAATTCGCAGGCTATGCTCACCTGGGAGTGCGATATCCTGATTCCGGCCGCTCTCGAAAACCAGATAACCAAGGATAATGCTTCGGATGTAAAGGCAAAAGTCATCGCCGAGGCAGCCAACGGCCCCGTAACCATGAGGGCAGAGGAGATTCTTCTTTCAAAAGGTATTGCTATTATTCCTGATCTGTACCTTAACGCGGGCGGTGTAACGGTTTCTTACTTCGAATGGCTTAAAAATATTTCTAACGTCCGTTTTGGACGTATGAATAAGCGGGCGGATGAGAAGAGTTATAATCGCATCTTGGATTCAATGGAGTCCTTGACCGGGAAAAGCGTTGATTTTCACGAGCGAATGTCTATTACTCAGGGATCTGATGAGGCAGATATCGTTCGGTCCGGGCTGGAAGAAACGATGATTCTGGCTTACCACGAAATGCGTGATGCCCTCATCGCCAAGCCCGAGTTAGGTGATCTGCGGACGGCTGCTTTTTATATTTCTATCAAGAAAATTGCGCTTAGTTACCAGATGCTGGGTATTTTCCCATGATAAAACAAGCCAACTCTATTTCATAAAAAAGTGGGAGAATGGACTTAACCATCCTCCCACTACTTTTTAAGGTTAACCTTGTTTACCGGTACCCGTTGTTGGTCGGGTCCGACTCTAACAAAGCTGGGTTTAGAACAATCTCTTCCTGCGGTATGGGTAGTTTCACCATGTGAGGCTTGATGTTGACGTTTCCTTTGAAAATTCCGTAGTTAGCATTTTGGACTGTTTCAACCAGAATACCCCAACGAATAAGGTCATAGTGTCTTTCTGACTCACCGGCCAGCTCCCACTTATATTCATCCTGGATCGCTTTACGAAAATTCACCTGTGACAAGCCGGCCACTGGTTGCGCCGGCAAATACGCTCTTTCCCGGATACGGTTGATGTAGGTATAAGCCGTAGGGTTACCTATCTCATTTGCTGCTTCGGCCGCCATAAGATATACCTGCGCCAGACGCATGGTAATCCACCACTCACCGTGGTTTCCTCGGGGTGAATCCACAAAATCGAAATTTGTTCTCTTTTTAGGGTAGGTGTACCGTAGGTCATATCCCAGATAGTTATTCATCAAATTCATGGGTCTTCTGAGGTCATTTTTGGGGTATTTATTGATCAAGTCGTTAAGCGGTACCGCCAGGCCGTAGCCATTAAATTCTTCGCCCCGCTCGGTCAGTAGGGAGGCAAAGGTACTACGCTGGGAAGAAACCTTAAGCTCGTCACGCAGGCGGGGGTTGAATGAATCAGTGATGGTCTGACTATTCCTATTGATGTCTTTTAGGTAATCAAATCCAAAGATAGCTTCCTCATTGAATTGGTTTTTGATATCAAATACCTCTTCGTAACTAGGCATCAACCGGTGCGGAGAATTAGTAATGATATCGGTACTGGCTTCGAGTGCCCCGGCCCAGTCTTTCTGCCACAAGGAAAAGCGGGCTCTCAGAAACTTAGCGGCCCAGCGGGTAGCTCTACCCAGATTGGCGCCACCGTGTGATGAGGGTAAAAACCCTTCGGCAGTTTTTAGGTCAGCCACCATTTGTGTTCGAATTTGTGCCTCTGGTGAACGCCCCAAGGTACCTACTTCGTCAAGTGGAAGTTCATCCAAATAAAACGGTACGTCACCCCATAAAGAAGTAAGATGGTAGTGGCAAGCGCCCGAAGGAAATAGGCTTCACCCAATACCTGATTACGGATAGCCGGGGAAAGCTTTTCGTTATCCTGCATGTTCGCGATTACCGAGTTGGCGTCACCTACCACGCCGTACAGATTTGTCCATATTCCGTAAGCATTGGCGTAGTTGGTTTCGGTAAGGTTATAATCCATGATCGGAGCCAAACCACCAAAAATTCGATTCGGCATCATTTCGTCACTTCCGAAAAAGATGAAAGTAGTGAGGCCATTCCAACCTTGGTAGTGCCGGTACGAAAGCCTAAGTAAAGGCCATTGGCGGCTTGAATTGCCTCCTGATCGGAGTTGTAAAAGTTGTTGGGCGAAATAATACCGCGCACATTTTCGGAAAGGAAGTCCTCACAGCTCGTCAAATTGAGTGCGAGAAAAAGTATGAGTAGTTTTTTCATAATTATTTCGGTTAGAAGTTAGCTTTTACACCAAATGTGACTGACTTAGCATTGGGGTATTCACCCCGGATGATACCACGAACGGTTGAATTGGTTCCAAGTCGATTGGCCTCAGGATCGTAACCCCGGAAGCTTGATGCCAGGAAAAGGTTGGTGCCTACGGCGTACACCGATAGATTACGCACCGATTTGCTTTTCAGCGGGATGGTGTAGCCTATCTTAATGTTTTTGAGCCGCAAATGTGAGCCATCCTCCATGAGCTCTGAGTTGGAGCGCACATCAGCAATGCTGACCATACTTCCCGCTCTCGGGATATCGGAGGTTGGATTGTTGGTAGTCCAGCGATTTGCTAGCTCACTGTATACATTGGAAGTACTGCGTCCGAAAAAGGCTCTCTGCGCAAACTCGTTGTATATGTCGTTTCCGAAAGTACCTTGGAGAAAGATATCCAACGACAGATTTTTGTAGGTAAAGGAGTTGTTAAAACCTCCGAAAAATAAGGGTTCTGGATTACCCATTACTACGTGATCGTCGTTGTTGATTTTTCCGTCACCGTTTTCATCCTTAAAGCGTGGCCCGCCTATTACTTGACGAATCCCCAAGTCGCCATCAGCGTTAATTTCTTCCTGTGATTTGTACGTACCCAGATACTGAACTCCGGTGAACACTCCTACGGGCTGCCCTACGATGAGCTTTGCGGCCGGTCCTCCTTGTTCAAGGCTGTAAATAATAATCTCGTCGACGCCGGCGATGTTCAATACCTTGGAGCGGTTGCCCGAAAGAGTCAGGGTAGACTCCTAACGGAAATCTTTCTGGTTGACGTTGACGCTGTTAATCATCAACTCCAAACCCTGATTCTGGATCGAACCTATGTTTTCCAGTTTGGTATTAAAACCAGTAGCACGAGGTATCTGACGGGCCAATAACAGGTCGCGGGTCTTCTTGTAGTAGTAGTCGATTTCACCCGTGATGCGGTTATTAAGAAAGCCGAATTCAAGTCCTATATCCAGCTGATCGGTGGTTTCCCATTTCAGATCTGGGTTAGCCGGGCGCCCTCGCTGAATACCAATGGCCTGGGTGTCGTTAAAAATAAGCACGTTGTTGTCCAAAACTGCGAGGGTATTGTAGGGAGAAATAGATTCTTTACCGGCACTACCGTAACTGGCCCGAAGTTTTAGGTTACTGAAAAGCTTCTGGTTTTTCAGTAACGGCTCTTCAATAATCCGCCAGGCGGCCGCCGCAGAGGGGAAGAATGCGTAAGTATTATTGGAACCAGAGTAAACGGATGCTCCATCGACTCGTCCAACAACCGTAAATAGATACCTGTTCTTGAAGGCATAGTTGGCGCGACTCAGCCACGATACCAGTTGGCGCGAATTGTTAAATCCTGATCCAACTCGGTACGTTAGCGGATCGCCTAAGCTCAGGTCATCGTAAGAAATGGCGTCAATTGATATTCCCTGAGTTTGGGCAAACATGGACTCACGGGCACCTTTTTGCCAGGTAAATCCACCCAGAATATCCAGCCGGTTATCCTTGTGGAATTCCTTGTTCCAGGAGATAGTATTTTCCTGTAAGATATCGTACTCAAAACTACTGCTGATATTACCAAAGCCTCCCGTTTGGGCGGTAGCCCGCTGCGGTAAGGTTCCGGGGTCAAACTCATTGCGTTTCGACCAGTTGATTTTAGGGCCGATGGTGGAGCGTATTGTTATATTTTTGAATGGGTTGAACTCCACGTAAGCCGTGGCCAATAAGTTGGTGGCATTAGTGAAGTCAGTGCGCAGTTCGTAGTCTGCCACGGGGTTGCGCAACACTCCGCCGGTCACGGTGTTGACATCCCAATAGCTACCATCTTCTTTGTAGGTAGGAAAGGCAGTTAATACTTCCCGCATCGACCATAGGTCAATTTTGTTGTTGTTTTCGGTGGTAAATGATCCATTGAGGCGAATACCGGCCCGAACGTTCTTGGATAAGTTAAAGTCAAGGTTAGTTCTCAGGTTATAGCGCTTGATGCCAGTTCCTTTCAGGATACCCCCCTGGTCAAAATAGTTACCCGATATGTAATAGCTCACGTCATCCGACTGACCGGCGATAGAAATATCGCCATTATAGACTGGGGCAATCTGACTTACCAAATCTTGCCAATCAGAATTTCCCTGCTCAGCTGGATCAGTGAAAGGGTCTGCCTCTCCCGAAAAAGCGGACAGTTCCTTACCAAAGGCAACCCGATCGGGACCATTAAGGTAGTTGATTTTGCGCGCTAAACTCTGCACACCGGTGTAGAAGTTAGCCGAAACTCGTGGCTTCCCTTTGCTAACCGATTTTCCCGTTTTGGTGGTGATCATGATCACGCCATTGGCGCCCCGAGTACCGTAGATTGAAATAGCCGTGGCATCTTTCAATACATCGATTGATTCAATGTCGTTGGTGTTCAGGTTATTGAGATTGAAGTCAGTACCCACGATAAAGCCATCGATAACGTACAGTGGCTCGTTGTCGGCGTTGACAGAGTTTCCGCCCCGAATCCGGATAGAAGAACGTGCCCCCAGCGCGCCGTTATTGGAGGTTACCATCACGCCCGCGGCCCTGCCTTGCAGCATTTGGTCAACGCGGGAAGTGGGGAGGTCTTCCAATTGTTTGGCGTCTATCTGGCCCACGGCGCTGGTCAGGTCACTTTTTTTCGTAACCCCGTATCCAACGACGACGACCTCGCTGAGCAAGGCCGTATCGTCTTGGAGAATAATTTTAATTCTGCTTTGGTTTCCAACGGTTACTGACTGGGTTTGGTAGCCAATGTACGAGAATACCAATACCTCGGTAGGTCGGGCATTAATGGAGAACTTTCCGGAGGTATTCGTAATTACCCCCCGCGTAGTACCTCTCACGGTAACACTCACACCTACCAGGCCTTCGCCGTTCTGGTCTACTACGCTTCCTTGTATTTGGGATTGCGCATGGGCATCCGGACCGAAGAAGAGTACAGCCATCACGAAAGTGGTGATGAACGGTAATAATTTTTTCATAGTCGGTTAGTTGGGTTTTGTTTTGAGGAAATGACTGATTACAAAACTAAGCCGAAGAGAGGGTGCCGAATGTCTCAAAGGAGGGATACAGATGGGTCAAAAAGTATTTTTTAGTAATTAAAAGCGTCTTTTGGGAGAGCGGAGAGTTAATGAAGTAAAAAGCGATTCCGGACTGATGCCGGAATCGCTTGGAATTTTAAAGCCTATGTATTGCTGATTGGCAGGGTTTCATATTACTTACTGGATTTTTTGGGTTTGGGAATAAACCCCGGTTCGTAGGCAGGGTTGAGTACTTTTGGTACCGGAGCCATTAAACTGACTCTCCATTGTTCCAATGTTTTCCTTAACTCATTCAATTTAGAGAGGTTGGAATCTGCCAGGTTAATTCTCTCACCTGGATCATTTTTCAGGTCGTAAAGTTCCCAGGCGTCCTCCTCAAAATAGTGATGCAGCTTCCAACTATTCTGAATTACAACACTCCCGGGCCGGGTTCGGAATAGATCATCGCGGCTGTCATCTCCGCCCATTTGGTAGGCTTCCAAATAAAAGGGAAAATGGAAATATAAGGGCCTTTTGTATAAATCATCTCGTTTTTTTCCTAACCATACCTCCCGGAAAGAGACCCCGTCCATAGGCTGGTGGGTCGGTTCTGGTATGCCTGACCACTCGCATAGCGTTGGGAACAAATCAAAAAGTAGGGTGGGGTAGTCAGAAACTCCGGGTTTGATAGCCAAGTGATTTACCAGAAAAGGAACCCGGATGCCGCCTTCGTAGTAGGAGCCTTTCCCGGCGCGCAATGGCCATTGGCGGGAAAGATTGGCGATGCCCCCGTTATCCGAAGAAAAGATAATGAGCGGGTCAATTAAGTTGAGCTTTTTGACCGCTTGTAATAGCTTGCCTACGTTTTGGTCGAGGTTTTCTACCAGAGCGGAGTACTCTGCACTACTTCCTTGGCCGTCAATAGGGGGGAGATGTTTGTATTTATTAACCAGCTCTTTTTTCCCTTGCAAGGGAGTGTGAATTGCAAAGTGAGGAATGTACAGAAAGAAATCCTGCTTTTGATTTTGGGTCATAAACCCGATTGCTTCCGCGGTAATCCGATCGGTGAGCTCCTCGCCCTCAGGGCCGTCGGGTAAAAACTCCATACCGTAGGGGCTGAAATAACTTTTAGGATGTCCGGCCTTACCGCCTCCCTTGTGTACGTCAAAGCCTTGTTTGGTAGGGTCTTCTCCGATGTGCCACTTACCCATCACCGCCGTTTTAAACCCCGCTTTTTGGAAAATATTTCCTAAGGTTTGAAACGTAGGGGGTAATAGGCTTTCGTTAGGGCTAGGAATCAGTTTTCGGGTTTTCGGGTTACCGCGGTCGGGTGGCGATACTGTATAGACTCCGTGGCGCGGAGAGTAAGTGCCAGACATCAGGCACGCCCGACTGGGGGCACAGTTGGACGCATTGGCATAGGCATTCGAAAAAACCATCGAGAGGGACGCCAATGAATCCAGTACCGGAGTGTGGTAGTACTTTGACCCGTTAAAGCCAACGTCTTTCCAGCCCAGATCGTCGGCCACAATCAGAATAATCTGGCGGGGTACTTTTTGGGCATGGGTGCGAGCCCCAACCGCTGGGCCTGCGAGTAAAAAAAGGATTATCCATCGAACGTAATTACTCATGATTTGCAAAAGAGGTAAAGGTTGGGCTTAGGTATAAAGCTAGTACTTTTCTTCGTAAAATATATTAGTTAGGACTAGCATCCGTCAGCGTCTTGATATACTCCGACGGGCTTGCCCCGAACTCTTTTTGGAAGCACTTTGAGAAATACTTTGGATTGCTGAATCCGGTTTCGTAGGCTGCTTCCGCAATGTAGTAGTTGCCACTTTGCAATAATTTAGCGGCTTTTTTTAGTCGAAAAGTACGGATAAAAACGGAAGGTGGTTGATTGAGCAGACTTTCCATTTTACGGTAAAAAGTAGCCCGGCTCATGGCGCATTGATCCGCGAGAAACTCTACGCTTAGAGCGTTGTCGCGGATATTTTTATCTACCAGATCCACTACTTGTTCAATAAAAAGTTGATTACTTGATTTCTCCTGTTCAATACCAGGTTCGGTATTGATTTTACGGGTGTACTGAGAGTTAGAAGCTGTTTAAGTTATTTTTTGGGCTAGTCTTTTGATGTTTCCGATGATTATAAAAGCGTTTGCGTGTTCTGCCTTTCTCTGGTAATCCCTTGAACATCTGCGGTTAGCGAGCGTCCAGCCGATTGTCCGCTC
>JBDNFP010000262.1:0-5989 GCA_041689775.1 Spirosomataceae bacterium | reverse complement strand
TTTTTTCGTCCCATCGAACGAAGATAGATTAATGCAAACTAATTTCAATTCCCTACTTAGCTACTTAAGTATACACACATGGACATTAACGAAGCCCTTAATCTACTATCCGATAAACTGTACGAATGGATCAAAGTACTGATCGCGATGTTGCCGAACATAGTATTGGCAGCGTTCGTAGTTGTGTTCGGCATTTTCATTACGAAGCTGATTCGTAAGGTTTCATTGCGGCTTATCCGAAAGATATCATCCATCGAAACGATAAACTCCCTATTTGCTTCGCTCGTGTATACGGTCTCATTGGGTGTGGTAATATTCGTCATGCTCAGCGTGCTGAATTTGGATAAAGCTGTAACGTCAATTCTGGCCGGAGCCGGAATCCTGGGTTTGGCCCTCGCATTCGCCTTTCAGGATATCGCGGCCAACTTCATGCTTGGTATTTTTCTTTTGTTTCGGAGACCTTTGGCCGTTGGTGATATCGTCAGTACCAATGATCATATGGGAGTAGTAGAGGAGATTAACCTGCGTGATACCATGATCCGTACTTTTCAAGGGCAGCGGGTTATTATCCCCAATAAAGATGTCTTTCAGAATACCATCGAAAACTACACTGTTCTGGGCAAGCGTCGGCTTGATCTCGGGGTAGGGGTTTCTTACGGAGATGACCTCCGGAAAGTAAAAGAAATTGCTATCAAAGCTGCGGAGAAGATTAGTGTTCGGTCGCTTACCGAGGAGATTAGCTTATATTACGAGGAGTTTGGGGATAGCTCAATCAATTTTAGCATCCGTATCTGGCTAAATAATACCGATCAGCCTACTTTTCTACAAGGTCGGCACTAGACTATCATGCACATAAAAGAAGCGTTTGATGCCAACGATATCATGATTCCATTCCCAATTCGTACGCTGGATTTTGGAATTAGAGGCGGCGAAAAACTCTCAGAAATGGATATGCGGGTAATGAATGACGTACAAAAGTAGATAGAGAAAGTGTAATTAAATACCTGATATGTGCCATAAATAATCGGGCACGTGTCAGGTATTTTCTTCGTAAGAACTCTATTTTTGTGGACCTATTTCTTATAAAATCTATCCTTTCGTTCAGTAAATCTTTATCTTAGATTAGCTTTTGGGTAGATTCGAAACGGGTAGTAACTTGAATAGTTATTGTGCTGATGCACTAGTTTTTTGCTTTCAAAATAAGGTAGATAGATATGATTAAGTCATTACAGAAGTTATACGGCCTGGCGGTGCTTGGGGTTTTAGTGGGGGCGTCCGTTTTTTTATCCGCTAACTCCAACTTTAAACAAGTCATTACAAGTACTCCCGATTCTCTGGAAATCGGTGAGTTTGTAGAATCCAATTTTCCGTTCATCTCTACTTCGATTGACGCCCGTGAGCTGGGCGGCGGTTTTCCCGCTGACAATCAGGCGGCCCGTACTTTGGCCATCCGCTTAGGTGATAGCGCCTACGTTTGCTTTGATACCGACCTGCTGCGCTGGTCAATAGCTTGGACGCGTGAGTTTATGCCACTGGGATTGATGCATCAGGTATCGTACAACGACTTTTTTAATAAGAAAAATAAGCTGGCTACCATTGGTGGTACACCTCAGATTGCCACGGGAAGCTACGCCGGATGGGTAGCGCTGAAAGGAAATCCGTCAACTTTCAATGTGCCAGTTCCTAAAAACGATTGGATGCCGCTACCAGCCTCAGAGGCCCGGTGGAATGGCCTCTACACCCACGGCGACAAAGTGGTACTGAACTATACCGTTGGGAAGACCGATATACTCGAAATGCCGGGGAGTACGATGTTCGATGGTCAGATTGCCTTTACCCGTACTTTCAGAATAGGTAGTTCCACGGATGCGCTAGGGTTACTCATAGCAGAGGTTACCAACGGCACAAAGTCACAGCAAAGCACACGCTTTGCCTATATCTATCAGGGAGCCAATCAGGATACGGTAACTGCCGTTGGTTTGGTGGGTAAAGATACCCGCTTCTTTTCTCCCTTAGCTGCGGATAATAGTCATCTGAAGGTTCGTCTTGCTCCGTCGAGCCAAGGCATGGAGGTATCGGTGATGGTGTGGAAAGGTCCGGTTAGTAAAATAAAGCAGTTTGAGAAGGCGTGTAAATCGGCTTCTTTTCAACTACCGGATGTTAAAAAAGGAGGTCCTGCTTACTGGAAAGAAAGTGTGGTAACGCGAGGTGTGTTATCTCCCGATACAGCCGCCTTTGTGACGGACAAGCTAACCTTGCCATTGCCTAATCCCTGGAAACGGAATGTTCGGGTAGCCGACGTTGCTTTTTTTAGCGATGGTCGCGCGGCGGTTGTGACGTTTGATGGCGATGTGTGGCTGATTGACGGTATTGATAGAAACCTGCAAAATATACATTGGAATCGATTTGCATCCGGACTACACGAAACGATGAGTATCGAGGTAGTAGATGACCAGGTCTATATTTTTGGTCGGGAAGGTATTGTTCGGCTGCACGACCTGAACCGTGATGGTGTAGCAGATTACTACGAGAATTTCTCTAACATCATGTCCCAGTCGCCCGAAGGCCGTGAGTGGGCTAGTGACCTGGTGCACGCACCCGACGGAAGCTTCTACGTTACGAAGGGGGGCAGCCTGAGCAATGGTCCGGGGGTTACGCCTCAGGTGGCCAAAGGTTTCCGCAAAGGCTCACAGGATAATGGCGTTATTCTTCGGATTTCACCCGACGGACGGGAGTCCGAAGTGATTGCCACGGGGCTACGGGGACCGTTCCTCGGGATGAACCCTCAGACGGGCGTGCTCACGGCATCCGACCAGCAAGGGAATTTTGTTCCTTCTTCCCCCATTTACCTGATTAAAAAAGGAGACTATTATGGCGTGAGCCCAACCGAACATCGTGCCGATAACCCTACGATTACACCCCCACTTACCTGGATCCCTCACCACGTAGATCAGTCGAGCATTGGGCAGGCTTGGGTAACTAGTACCAAAATGGGGCCGTTAAACGGTGATTTGGTTCACTTTTCTTTTGGGCGGCCTGGTTTGTTCAGGGTGTTATTGGACACTACCGCGCAGGGAGTACAGGGTGGTCTCTCGATGATTCATGCCGACTACCCTACACCTACCTCCAAAGGAGCTGTCAATCCTAAAGACGAGCAGCTCTACGTAGCCGGATTTAACCTGTGGGGGTCGAACTCCAAGGGGTTAAGCGCATTGCTGCGGCTGCGCTATACTGGAAAGCCTAGCTACATGGTGAGTAAGTTCGAAAGTGGAAAGCAAGGAATTATCCTTCGCTTTGACGCTGAACTCGACCCGACGGTAGCCGCTAACCCGGATAACTTCCAGATTAAACGCTACAACTACCTCAGAACGGAAGAATACGGTTCGGGTCATTATAAGTTGGATGGCTCAACGGGTGAGGAGACGATACCAGTTTCGGCAAGCTACCTGGCTCCTGATCGTAAGTCGGTATTGCTGCTAGTACCCGAGATGAAAGAAGTGATGCAGATGGAGGTAGACTATCAGCTAACCGCCGCCGATGGGCATGCAATCAACGATCAGTTTTGGTTTACCATCAACTACCTGGAAAACCTGATGCCCGCCAAATACGGTTTTGCCAATGTAGATTACACGTTACTAACGAAGCGCCGGGAGTTGGCCAACCAAAAAGCCGCGGAGGTAGCCTCCGTCGAAAAAGGAAAGGCGGTGTTTACCAAAACAGCCTGCGCGGGTTGCCATTCGGAAGGTACTCGTACCAAAGGGATGTACGGTCCAGCTTTTCAGGGTCTGTACGGCGCGAAGCGGCCGATGGAAGATGGTACCATCGTGGTAGCGGATGCGGAGTACCTGAGGGAGTCAATCCTGAACCCCGCGGCCAAAATCGTGAAGGGCTACAATGCCGAAATGCCTTCTTTTCAAGGTATACTTTCGGATACGGATATTGAGTCGGTGATTCTTTTTGTGAAGTCTTTAGGGGAGAAATAAGGGGCTGGTTAGAAAGATTTCTAAACGTCTGATGGAGCCATCCGTTAGGCGTTTAGTTTTTTTACCCCCAAATACAACGGGTAACTCACCACCAGAAACAGCAACGCATACTTCGAACTGGGTAAATCCTGCACCACGGCCCCTACCAGAAAAGCCATAGAAGCCAGCAGCATAATAATGGGGAGTACCGGATAGGCGGGTACCTTCCAGGGACGAGGTAGGTCAGGCTCCTTTCGCCGTAGGGCTAGTAGTGAAGCGAACCCGGATGTATAGCCCAAAACAAAGAAGAAAGTGGCAATATCAGAAAGCTTCTCGCAGGCTTCTTTACCAATCAGGATAAGTACGATGGCCAGGACGGCCGTGAGTCCCATGGCAAACGAAGGCGTACCACCCCGGTTTACGATGGTACCTAGCCGGAGAAAGAGCCCGTCGCGACTCATGGAATACAGTACCCGTGGGTTGAACATAAGTTGGGCATTCACAATACCCAGAATAGAAATCATCAGAAACAACGTTACGAACTTCCCGGAACGTTCGCCAAAAATTAACCGCACGGCATCAGCGGCCGCTAGTTTAGAATCAGCCAGCTCGTTCATGGGTAGGGTGTAGAGAATCGCGAGATTACAGAGCAGGTAGATAATAATGATGAGGCTCACGCCCCCAATCATAGAGCGGGGTAGGTTTCGGATTGGGTCGCGGTCTTCTTCAGAAAAATAGGCCGCTGTATGCCAGCCGTCGTACGTATAAAAAATAGCCTGTAACGAAAAAATAACGGGGCCGATCCAGCCGCCCGATTGGGCAATGCGGTTGGTGGTAGACATCGCCTGCTCGGGCGTGATTTCCTGTCCGTAGATGTAGCAAAAAGCCACAAAGGCAAATAACCCCACCGCCTTGACAAAGCTCATGGCGTTCTGAAACTGACTGGCTAGCGCGAGCCCGAAGGAATGAAAACCAGCTAAGGCCGCTAGAAAACCCACCGCCAGGTACGGTTCGTAGCCCAGCAAGCCGGGAATGAGTAGCGCCATGTATTCGCTCATGGTGTATACCCCAAAACCCAGCGCTGCGCAGGTACCAAACCAGCTGTTGAGGCCAACCACAAACCCGGCGTAGTTGCCAAATGCCCGTTGGGCGTATACGTACCAGGCGCCGGCTTTGGGCAGTGAAGTACCTAGCTCAATGGTACACAACGTACCTAGAAATGCATACAGACTCACCAGCAACCACAGGCCCATAATGAGCCACGGATCACCCAATTGGGCGGCAATGGGGCCGGGTTTGCGCAGGATGCCGGTGCCGATGGTACCGCCAATGGTGACGGCAATGCCGAAGCTGACACCTAGTATTTTGAGGAGCTCGTTGCGGGGAGCCGCGCCGGATGGTTGCATAGGAAAGGTTTTTGAAATCTTGTGACCTTCCGAAAGTAGTAAATCTTTGGGAATTAGGGTTGTACGCAGTAGATTTTATGGCACAATAGTGTCGTTGGGAGTGAAATAAAAGCGTTTATTGCTTTAGAATTGGGCTAGGACTAGTAGCTACTATGACTTGGGCTGCTTGTCTGTGGAACATACCGTTTAATAAATTCTGTAAATTGTATCACTTCGTTTAGTAAAAAGTCGTTAAATTTAGACATGCTATCCAAAAATTAGCTCTACGGCTTTGGGCGTATTCTTTTTTTGAATTGTGTTTTAATCATAATTCAAAATTAGTTACCGATTAAAAATCGTGAGGTTCAGCACTCTTAAAACGTTTATATCATTTTGCTTTTAGGGTAATATGAAGGCATTATTTTTTAGTTAAATTATCTAATAACCTAATGAGAATATTTGACTTTTTAAAGCCACAAAGAAAAGAAACACCTTTAAGTATTGGTACTCTGACAATTTTTGTGGATAACTTCGAAAATGCAAGAAACAGACTTTTATCAATTGCTCCTATCGTTGCCTGAACTGGTGGTGGACCGCGTTGAACTGTCGACCAGGCGCATCACAATGCATTGCCACATTAGT
>JBDNFP010000261.1:0-11474 GCA_041689775.1 Spirosomataceae bacterium | reverse complement strand
GCTTAGTGTGCATATGTTGCCCAAGCCAATTTGGTTATGGTATTTGCACCATTCATTGGTGCAGTATTGTAGCAGTTTGTATTTGTCAAAGTCAAGATCCATGGCACAAAGTTACGAATCATAAATTATATACCCAGTACCCAAATTTCTGTGTCAGAAAAAAAGCAAAAGAGTATCTTTAATGAAACAATTAGAGGAACTCTTTTGCTATGGAAACGATCCTTGTTTTCGTGTTCATTTTCGGGCTGTTTGCTTGGGGTATGTGGAAGCTGCTGCGTTTTACGCGGGATACGGCGGGAGAAAACTCCCCGCTAAAGTGCAGCGAGTATATAAGTGTCAGCATTAAGGTACTTTACGGGCTTCGATGGAATAATGGGCTCCTTCATGGTAGTAATGGGGGTAGTCTTTTTTTTAATTTTCCAAGATTTCTGTTCCTACTGATCAAATGTATCGGACATTGGTGTATCTGTTGCCACCGTTGATGATTGGGGCAGGTATTTTGCTTTTTGCCCTGCTATTAAACTATTGGCCTTATGCTCAGGGCGTGGTCATTACGACCAACCCAACCGATCACTCAAACTAACACTACGGGATAGAATAGTGCTGGTGCGGGAGGGAGATATAGAAAGGGTCGCGGTAGTGTATAATAATGCCGAAGTAGGCTATTCGTACTCGACCTACTATCTGACTGATGGGGATAGTTTTATTCTATCGGGGCGGGTGCCTAGGCAGGAAGGCACTCGGGAGTGCTGTTCTAAAATTTCATATTCTGGGAGCTACACACGATATGGTATCATTCCATAGTCGTTCCTATCATAATTTTTCCGAACTTTGCACCCCGTTCCGCCGTTCAGTATCAAACCTTTGCGGGTGAAGCTAGTACGTTATAAAAATATAAAAAGCTGAAAGCTACTTGCTGACAGCCTATTGCCAATGAAAACCAAAGGAACTCGGAAGAGTAAAGTCAATATTGTTACACTGGGTTGCTCAAAAAACCTAGTGGATTCTGAAGTGCTGTACACGCAGCTAAAAGGAAACGGTTATAAGGTAGCCCACGAATCCAAAAAGGATGATGCTCAGATTGTGGTCATCAATACCTGTGGGTTTATTGATGGTGCCAAGGAAGAATCCATTGATACTATTCTGCGCTACGTGGAGGCCAAAGAGGCTGGTATTGTAGACAAAGTATACGTAACGGGCTGCCTTTCGCACCGCTATAAGGATGAGTTGTCGATAGAAATACCAATGGTGGATGCCTGGTTTGGTACCAACGAGCTACCCCGACTACTCAAAACTTTAAAAGCGGATTATAAGCATGAATTAGTAGGAGAACGTCTTCTGACGACTCCCGCTCACTATGCGTACCTCAAAATTGCCGAAGGTTGTGACCGTCCGTGCAGCTTTTGTGCTATTCCACTGATGCGAGGTGGCCACGTATCGCGGCCCATTGAAGAGCTGGTTACTGAGGCTAAATCTCTGGCTCGTCGTGGCACCAAAGAGCTTATCCTGATTGCCCAGGATTTGACGTATTACGGACTAGACATCTATAAGAAAAGAAACCTATCGGACCTCATGGCCCGGCTATCAGATGTAGAAGGAATTGACTGGATTAGGTTGCAGTACGCCTATCCGTCGGGTTTTCCGCTGGACGTACTTAATGTCATGCGTGAGCGCCCCAACATCTGTAACTACCTCGACATGCCCCTGCAAACGGGCTCTACCGAGATATTGAAATCCATGCGGCGCGGTATAACCCGCGAAAAAACCGAAGCGCTCATCGAAACTATTCGTGAGAAAGTGCCAGGCATCTCGCTTCGTACTACGCTGATCGTTGGTCACCCGGGCGAAACCGAAGCTCTTTTTGACGAAACTTTCGAGTTTGTGGAAAAGATGCGCTTCGATCGGCTTGGAGTTTTTCAATATTCGCACGAAGAAAACACCCATTCGTATACGTACGTTGATGATGTGCCAGCCGAAGTGAAGCAAGAGCGGGCCGATACGATTATGGAGTTGCAGCAGGGGATTTCGTGGGAAAATAATCAGGAGAAAATTGGACAAACGCACAAGGTACTTTTCGATCGTAAAGAAGGAGGGTACTTCATTGGTCGTACAGAATTTGATTCGCCCGAGGTTGACAACGAGGTATTAGTGCCAGCAGCGCAGTACGTACGCATGGGTGATTTTTCCAATGTGAAAATTACGAAGGCCGAAGAATTTGACCTTTACGGCGACGTAGTAATTTAAGAGACTGTCGTTAGTTTCCCAGTAGAATATAATTTTGTGTTTTCGTGTAGCCCGCAAATAACGGGCTATGCAATAGGTTAACTAATCATTGTTTTTTAAAATCCAGAGCGTACTGTTCCTTGTCCGAGCAAAAGAAGCCCGACAGCCAATAGTTAATCGCCTAAAGCAGCTTATGTTACAACGAATTCAGACTTTATTTTTAGCCATTACCGCAATCGCCATGGGGGTGTTTGCTACTCAGCCACTTTGGCAAAAAACTGCCGTTGATGGTATGCAGGAAGCCTCTATGACGGCCATGCACCTCACCATTAAAACGAACGAGGTGCAGTCTACGGTTCAGCCGATTTACTATTTAATCGCGTTGGCGGTGCTGGTCGCTGGTGTTGCCCTTTTTGCAATTACCAAATACCGTAATCGCCTCATGCAGTCCGCACTTTGTGCCGTCAACTCTATTCTGATGACGGTCATGTTGGCCACCGTAGTATATCAGTCTTTTTATAAAGCGGCTAAGCTATTCGACCCAGCGGAGACTGGTAATTATCTGGTAGGGTTCTACGCGCTGGTAGTAGCGATGCTCGCTAATGTACTGGCCAACCGGTTTATTCGCCGGGACGAGCGCTTGGTGAAAGAGTCGAATCGGATGCGTTAGATTAACCCTTCTTTTAGCAAATCGTGCAAATGCACAAAACCTTTGAGTTCGCCTTCGTCAACAACTAGCAGTTGTGTGATACTGCGAGCCTGCATAAGTTGTAATGCGTTGACCGCATATTCTTCGGAGTGAATACTAATGGGAGAGCTAGTCATGATGCCGGCAGCCGTTAAATGCAGCAAATCTCCCTCACGATGCTGATTTAGCATCCGGCGAAGATCTCCATCGGTCACAATCCCTACTAGATTGTTAGTGCCCGTGCTCAACACGGCGGTGGCGCCCAAACGTTTGGAAGTAATTTCAAGAATTACTTCTTTTAGATTTGCTGTTTCGAGAACGGTAGGCAGTGTATTGTGCGGGTAAATATCACTGACGCGTAAGTATAACTTTTTACCCAAAGCTCCTCCCGGATGATAACGGGCGAAGTCCTGACGAGTAAATCCTCTAGCTTCGAGCAGGCAGATGGCTAGTGCGTCTCCGAGTGCCAACGCCACGGTAGTACTCGTGGTGGGAGCCAAGTTAAGAGGGTCGGCCTCACGGGGAGCATAAGCGTGTAAAACGAAGTGAGCATTTTTGGCCAGATAAGATTCTTTATTACTGACCATCGCGATGAGCGTGACCCCGGTTCGCTTCAATAGGGGTACTAGCACTTTTACCTCCGGAGTATCACCACTTTTTGAAATAGCCAACACCACATCGTTAGTTTGTATCATGCCGAGGTCGCCATGGATGGCGTCAGCGGCGTGCATAAATAGCGATGGAGTACCCGTAGAATTAAGCGTGGCTACGATTTTTTGCCCGATAATGGCACTTTTTCCAATACCGGTAATAACGAGACGTCCTCCCGCTTGGAGGATTGTTTCTACACAGCTTTCGAACGAATCATCAATACAGTCCACAAGATTTTTTATTGCTTCTGCTTCCTGAAGCAATACATCTTTTGCTATGGACTGAATATTTTTTACTAATTTCAAATTTAAATTGGCGTTTTAGAATTAACTATTTTCAAATATTGGATTCGTAAGCAAAGATAGAGAACTTTGGAATAACCAATTTGTTAACAAAAATGATACATCAGGTTGATCAAGTCGTATTAGACACCCTAAAAGATAAGTTAAAGGAAATCTTTGGATATAGCCAGTTCCGTGGCGATCAGGAAATTATTATTCAGAACATCCTGAATAGGAAGAATACGTTTGTAATTATGCCTACGGGCGCAGGCAAATCTCTTTGTTACCAGCTTCCGGCTATTGTGAGTGAAGGCATGGCGATCGTGATATCGCCGCTGATCGCCCTGATGAAAAATCAGGTAGACCAGTTGAATGCTTTCGGTATAAACGCACAGTTTCTTAACTCTACCCTCACAAAATCTGAAATTAATCGCGTAAAACGGGATGCCTTGAACGGTAGCCTAAAACTCCTCTACATAGCTCCTGAATCATTGACGAAGGAAGAGAATCTGGATTTTTTACAGAAAACCAAACTCTCTTTTGTTGCTATTGACGAAGCGCACTGTATTTCCGAATGGGGACATGATTTCCGTCCGGAATACCGTCGCATCTACGGAATTATCGAGAATATTGGTGAACTACCCATTATTGCCCTTACCGCTACCGCTACTCCGAAGGTACAGCAGGATATCCGTAAGAACCTGCAAATGGAGGAGGCTGAGACGTTCAAATCTTCTTTCAACCGAAAGAATCTGTACTATGAGATTCGCTCCAAGAAAGATGCTAAAAAGCAACTGATCCGCTACATCAAGAACAATAAGGGTAAGTCAGGGATCGTGTATTGCCTCAGCCGTAAAACGGTGGAGGAAATAGCAGAGCTTCTTAGCGTCAATGACGTAAAAGCTCTTCCCTACCACGCCGGACTAGACTCGGGCACTCGTATGGCTAATCAGGATGCTTTTCTGAACGAAGATGCCGATGTGATCGTGGCAACTATTGCATTTGGAATGGGAATCGATAAGCCAGATGTACGGTTTGTGATTCACTACGATGTACCCAAGTCACTGGAAGGTTACTACCAAGAAACTGGACGCGCCGGACGCGATGGGCTAGAAGGGAACTGCCTTATGTTTTACAGCTATGAGGATATCCAGAAGCTGGAAAAATTCAATAAAGATAAATCTGTCACGGAACGTGATAACGCCCGCCATTTACTCAATGAAATGGTGGCCTATGCCAACCTTGGGGTGTGTCGTCGGCGTCAGCTACTAAGCTACTTTGGTGAATACTACGAGAAGGACTGCGGTTTTTGCGATAACTGCGTAAAAACTACCGAAAAGTTGAAAGTACAAGAAGAGGTGGTAATTGCGTTGCAGGCGGTTAAAAACACGGGAGATCGTTTTGCTGGTGAGCATATCGCTGACCTGCTGACGGCCACTGAAAACCAGTACGTACGCAGCTACGAGCACGATAAGCTAGAAGTTTACGGTAAAGGTCTCGAATTTAACGAGAGTCACGACTACTGGATATCCTTGATACGTCAGCTTGTGATTTTTAACTATCTGGAAAAAGATACTGAAAATTATGGCGTGTTAAGAATTGGTGACAAAGGTAATAACTATATCAATGACCCTTACCCGATAACAATATTTAAAGACCATAACTACGCGGATGAGGTCATTAAGGCCGAAGAGGAAGATGCCGCTTTAGGTGGAGGTGCGCACGCGTATGACGAAGCGCTGCTTGGGTTACTGAAAGCCCTTCGGAAGAAGGTTGCTAAGGAGAAAAACCTTCCCCCCTACGTTATTTTCCAGGACCCTTCCCTGGAAGAAATGGCCACTACCTACCCAACCACCCAGCAGGAAATGGCCCAGATCAACGGGGTTGGTATGGGGAAAGTCCAGAAGTTTGGCCGTCAGTTTTTGGATACGATCAATCGATACGTAGAAGAGAACGATATTGAGACTGCCAAAGATGTGGTGATCAAATCCATGGTGAATAAATCTAAAATTAAGATTTACATCATTCAGCAAGTTGACCGCAAGGTAGACCTAGAAGAGATCGCTGATACCAAAGGGCTGGTTATGGAAGATCTGGTTGAGGAAATAGAGCATATTTGCTACTCGGGAACGAAGCTAAATCTCGACTATTACATCAATCAGATTATGGATCGTGATCGTCAGAAAGATATTTACGACTACTTCATGACGGCCGAAACGGATAATATTGCGGTTGCTTTGAATGAATTTGGCCATGATGATGTGAGCGAAGAAGAGCTACGATTGATGCGAATTAAGTTTCTTTCAGAGTTAGCAAACTAACAGTATAAAACATCCATCCACTCATAGCAAAGTTGTCGGCATTCATGTTTGGCGTTGAATTAAGGTGAAATCACTATGAACATACTTATATTAGGCTCCGGAGGCCGGGAGCACGCTTTCGCCTGGAAGGTTGCTCAAAGTCCGCTTTGTGACGATCTGTTTGTTGCTCCTGGTAATGCCGGAACGGCCTCCGTGGCTACCAATATCGATATATCCTACAATGATTTTGAGGCAATTGCTGCCTTGATTTCAGAAAAAACGATTGAACTTGTGATAGTTGGCCCCGAAGAACCGTTAGTAAGAGGAGTCATTGACTTTCTACAAAGTAAGCCTGAACTAAAGCACGTGCAGCTTATTGGCCCTGATCGGCGAGGAGCGCAGCTGGAAGGTAGTAAGGAGTTTTCCAAGGACTTTATGCAGAAGTACGGTATCCCAACGGCGAACTACCGTAGCTTCACGATTGCGCAGGTAGACGAAGGAATGGTCTACATTTCTGATCAACCACTTCCTATCGTTCTTAAAGCGGATGGTCTGGCCGCTGGTAAAGGCGTTATTATTGCCGAAAACCATAAGGATGCCCACAAGAGCTTGCAGGAAATGCTGGTGGATGGTAAGTTTGGTGAGGCTGGCAATAAAGTGGTCATTGAACAGTTTCTTAAAGGTATAGAGCTGTCTGTTTTTGTATTGACGGATGGCGAAAGCTACAAAATTTTACCCGAGGCCAAAGATTACAAACGTATTGGCGAAAATGATACTGGGCTCAATACTGGTGGCATGGGAGCTGTATCTCCCGTGGTATTTGCTGATACCAATTTTCTGAAAAAAGTAGAAGAAAAAGTAGTAAAGCCAACCCTCGCTGGATTAAAGAGCGAGGGTATTAAATACGTAGGGTTCATCTTCATCGGTTTGATGAACGTAAAAGGAGAACCTTATGTAATTGAGTACAATGTACGCATGGGTGACCCAGAAACCGAAGTAGTGCTACCCCGCATTCAATCGGATCTGGTAACCCTGTTAACGGCCGCTGCCAAAGGGACTTTACAGGATATTCCCATGACCATATCACCGCAGGTGGCCGTTACGACGGTGGTAGTATCGGGTGGATATCCCGAACACTACGAAAAAGGCAAGGTAATTGCCGATACAGATAAGACGGAAGACGTGCTGGTATTTCATGCCGGTACGACATTCAATAGTAATGCGGAGGTCGTTACAAACGGTGGGCGGGTATTCGTACTGACAGGTATCGCTAATTCTTTGGAGAATGCCGTTCATAAGTCACAACGAGCGGCCCAAACGATACAGTTTGAGGGCAAATACTATCGCCATGATATCGGCCTCGATTTACTTCGATATAAAGATTGAGGAGAAACTATAATGGGATGTATATCATGTTCATCTGGTGGCTGTGGCACGAGTGGTGCGGTATCCGGATGTGGAAGTAAGGGTAGCTGCGGAACAGGCGGCTGCAATAAAATGAACGTGTTTGACTGGCTGAGTAATATGGAAATACCCGTAGCTCAGAGGTTTGATGTTGTAGAAGTAAAATATAAAGGAGGACGGAAAGATTATTTTCGGAACGTTAATCAGCTGGACCTCACGACGGGAGATTACGTCGTTTGCGAAATGCAGTCGGGGCACCATATTGGTATGATTTCCTTGCAGGGAGAGCTGGTTCGTTTGCAGATGAAGAAGAAAAGTGTTCTTTTGAACGATGACTTAAAGGTAATTTACCGGGTAGCCAACGAGAAAGACCTCGAAAAGCATACACAAGCTATCGCCCGTGATCTACCGGTTATGTACCGTACCCGGGAGATTATCCGGGAGTTAAAGCTGAACATGAAGCTTTCGGATGTAGAGTTTCAGTCTGACAATACGAAGGCTACATTCTACTATTCATCAGATGAGCGCGTTGATTTCCGGGAGTTGATAAAACTATTGGCTGCTGAGTTTAGAATTCGGGTTGAAATGCGGCAGATTAGCCTCCGGCAGGAGGCAAGCCGCTTAGGTGGTGTAGGTTCTTGTGGACGTGAGCTGTGCTGCTCTACCTGGTTGACCGACTTCAAGAGTATCTCCACGTCAGCTGCCCGCTATCAGAATCTATCGCTCAACCCGGCGAAGCTGTCTGGGCAGTGCGGAAGACTAAAATGCTGCCTGAACTACGAGTTGGAAACCTACATGGATGCCCTGCGCGATATTCCGTCGGTAGAGGCCCCTTTGAAAACGAAGAAAGGATTTGCCTTTCTTCAAAAGACGGATATCTTCAAACGTATCATGTATTTTGGCTTTGAGAAGGATAATAACTGGTATCCGGTATCGATTGAAAAGGTGTCTGAGATATTAGAAATGAATAAAAAGGGAATCCAGCCGGAATCGCTGGAAACGCTGGTGGAAATGGTTTCCGCAAAGGAACTGAAAGAGGCTGGCTCGCTTAATACCGATCTGGAAAGCCTTGATCGCAAGTACAGTGAAGAACAACAGAAGAAGAAGAAAAAGAAGAGCCGGAATAATCGAAACAAGAGTCGAAGCCGGCCTCTCAAGGGCGGTACTATAACACCCAAAGTGTAATAGCCAGGCTGTCCAATTCGGACAGCCTTTTTTTAAGTAATAGCGAATGAATCCTCAACTCTCTAAACTTCATAGTATCGGGCAGCGTACCACGCGCCGGATCATCGGCTTAATGTCTGGTACTTCATTGGACGGCCTGGATGTGGCCCTGTGTAAAATCAGTGGTAGCGGCCTGGATACCCGGGTTGAGGTAGAAAACTTCGCCACGGTACCCTATGACGAACCCTTGAAAGAGAAAATCAGAGCTGTGTTTGCGAAGAAAGAGATTAGTTTCGAACACCTATGCCTACTAAACCCTTACATTGGCATTCAGCACGGATACATGATACTACAATGTCTGACGGCATGGGGTATAGCCCCGGAGGAAGTAGATCTTATCGCTAGCCACGGACAAACCGTGTACCACGCTCCCAAAAAGCAGCATGGCTTGGAGGAGTATCCTAATGCTACGTTGCAAATAGGCGACGGTGACCATGTGGCCGTGATTACGGGGATAATTACCCTCAGCGATTTTCGGCAAAAGCACGTGGCCGCAGGGGGCGAGGGGGCTCCGTTGGCGGTATATGGTGATTATCTCTATTTTTCTAAGAATGGAGAAAACCGAATCTTACTGAATATGGGGGGCATTGCTAATTTTACTTACCTGCCCGGTTCGGGTAACGCAGATGACGTTTTTACGACCGATACTGGTCCTGGCAATACATTGTTAGATGCCTTTACCAGACTATATTTCAATAAATCTTACGATGAAAACGGAGCCTTGGCGGCCGCTGGAGTTCTCAACGTAGAACTGTTATGGGCTTTGAAAAATCAGCCCTTTTTTAAGGCGTCTTTTCCCAAAACTACCGGGCCAGAGGTTTTTAGTATGGACTACGTCCGGGAGGCGCAACGGCAAAGTGCTACGGAATGGGCCAGCCCGGAAGACCTATTGGCTACGCTTACCCGGTTTAGTGCCGATACAATTGCTGACGCGATCAAGAGGGTAGTGAATGGGCAGGAAAAGTATGCGATGTATACGAGCGGAGGTGGAGCACACAACCCCGTTTTAATCCGATATATCCAAGATCAGTTGCCCGGTTTTACCATTGAGCCCATTAGTAATCTAGGTATTTCGGGCGATGCAAAAGAGGCTGTATTGTTTGCCTTACTGGCCAACGAGACCGTAGCCGGCGGTTCGGTTGATTTTGGTAATCGGCAAGGTATTCCCAGTGTAACAATGGGAAAAATCTCTTTTCCGGCGTAATTTCGGATTTCAATTGCAAACCCATTATTTCCCCAATAACCCATGTACGATATTGTAGTAGTAGGAGGAGGCATCGTTGGACTAGCCACCGCCCTACGTCTCAAAGAGCAGCGTCCATCCCTGAAATTGCTGGTGCTTGAAAAAGAAAAAAGTGTGGCGGAACACCAAACCGGCCACAATAGCGGAGTTATTCACTCGGGTTTGTACTATAAACCGGGTAGCTTGAAAGCCACGAATTGTATCCGGGGCTACCAGATGCTGATTGATTTTTGCGATAAGGAGGGTATCCCCTACGATCTTTGTGGGAAAATAGTGGTAGCAACCCGCCCTGAAGAAGTCCCTATCTTGCATAGTTTGTATGAACGAGGAATGGAAAATGGACTGGTCAAAAACCGGAAGATATCGGGCGGTGAAATGCGCGAAATCGAACCGCACGTGAAAGGTCTGGAAGGCATATGGGTACCCTACACTGGAATTATTGATTATAAAGTAGTATCCGAGAAATACGCCGAACGTATTCAGGAGCTAGGGGGAGAAATCAGGTTTGGCGAAAAGGTAGTAGAGGTAAGTACTGCGGGAAATATAACCCGAATCAATTCAGAAAAAGGGGGCAGCTACGAAGCGAAGCTAGTTGTCAACTGCGCCGGTCTCTATTCTGACAAAGTAGCTCAGCTTACGCAGGAAGACGCGGTAAAGGTACGGATTATCCCTTTCCGGGGTGAGTACTATAAGTTGAAGCCCGGTAAAGAGCATCTGGTTAAGAATTTGATCTATCCTGTTCCTGATCCAAACTTTCCGTTTTTGGGAGTACACTTTACCCGTATGATTGAAGGTGGGGTAGAGGCAGGCCCTAACGCGGTACTGGCTTTCCGGCGCGAAGGCTACGGTAAGCTTGATATCAATATAAAAGAACTTGGCGAAATACTAGCGTGGCCGGGCTTCCGTAAGGTGGCTACTAAGTACTGGCGTACCGGTCTGGGTGAGATGTACCGATCCTTCTCCAAAGCGGCTTTTACCAAAGCCTTACAGGAGCTTATTCCGGAGATACAAGAAGACGATCTCGAACCTGGTGGAGCGGGCGTTCGTGCCCAGGCCTGCGACTACGATGGCGGCCTACTCGACGACTTCGCTATCTTGGAGAGCCCAACGGCCATTAACGTTTTAAATGCGCCTTCGCCAGCGGCAACCTCATCGTTGTCCATCGGGCAGACAGTGTCTGAACGTGTGCTGGCGCGGTTGTAATGAAAATCAATTTTAATTCACGAAAGTAAGTGCTTAGGCAAAATTAACTTACACTAAAAAAGTTTTTTGAAATGTTGACAGAATATTCATCATTGTAGTGAGTGATGATATTGAACAGGGCCTGCTTGATGTTCTTGGCTGAAAGATAATCTTGTGGTCGAAGCCACTCATATTTGATCTTACGCCAAAGGGTTTCGATCAGATTTAAGTGGGTAAATAAAAAAGGTACAACCCTTTTTCGTTCCACTCCGTCTGTT
>JBDNFP010000260.1:0-5100 GCA_041689775.1 Spirosomataceae bacterium | reverse complement strand
TGAGTCGCAGGACGATATGTTTTTCTAAAAACGAGCAAATTCATGACAATGTCATTGGTATGTACATCAACAAACACTATTTCAAAACAGGAACATATGGCGACTCCGTCGCTGCATGATCAACTCTTTATAGACACTACCGACCTATTTACCTCGTTGGCCAATCGCCTTACCCGGCTTGATAAGCAGATTACCGAAAAGGAAAAGCAGACCTTTGCCGAAAAATCGGGTGGATTTTCCATCAGTCAGGTGGTGAAGAATCTGCTCAATGCTCATAACCCTGATACCATTGAGGACATAGAGCAGCAGGTAGCCACGGAGAAGCAGGGGCAAGCCCCCGACGAGATACAGGCTGTCATAAAAGAGCGGGTGGAACAACTACGCAACGAAGCCGCTAAGGTGTTTACCGGTGAGGTAAACGAGTACATAGAGAATGTACGCAAGGCCCACGAGCAGAAGATTGACGCGTTGAACCCCGACGAAGTGCGAACGTAGGCTGGGAGAAGGATAATACCACTAAAGCCCAAGAAACCATCGAGGCGTTCCGGAGCTGGGTAGAAACCAACCGTGACGAGCTCACGGCCCTGCAACTTTTCTACGGCCAACCCTACCAACGCCGCGAGCTAACCTTTGCTCTGATCAAAGACCCTGTGGAGCGGATTATGGCCGATAAGCCTACTTTGGCCCCGCACCGGGTGTGGCAAGCCTACGGGCAGTTGGAAAGTGTAAGTGGGCAACCCAAAAATGAAATGGTAGCGTTGGTGGCCCTTATTCGCCGGGTGGTGGGTATTGACGAAGCTCTGACCCCCTACGACAAAACCGTGGACCGGAACTTCCAGCAGTGGCTGTTTCGTAAGCAGGCTGGTACGCTCAAATTCACGAAAGAGCAGATGGACTGGCTATATTTGCTCAAAGACCAGATTGCCACTTCCGTGCATGTGGATACCGATGACCTGGACTACACGCCCTTCGACGCCCAAGGAGGCCGGGGCCGCATGTGGGATCTTTTTGGTGAGGAGATGGAAATGATTATTAACGAATTAAACGAAGCACTGGCAGCATAAAATCGTCTGAATCAAGATTTGTGGGATTTACAGGATTTTTTTACGACATTCTGATTTTAAAATGTTGCATTTTTACGATTTTAACCCTCTGGGCGATGGAGTTGGATGAGATTACATATAGGATCAATGGCTGTGCCATGAAGGTGCATAACACGCTTGGGAATGGCTTTCAAGAAGTCATTTATCAGCGTTGTCTTGCCATTGAGTTGGAGCAGGCGGGGCTTTCTTTTGAAAGAGAAAAGGAGCAGACAATCTTTTACGAAGGCCGGCAGGTGGGGGTTCGCAGGGCTGATTTTATCGTTGAAGATAGAGTAATTGTGGAGCTAAAAGCAGTCATCAATTTGGAAGATGTACATTTGGCCCAGGCTAAAAACTATGTCGTAGCCTACAATTTCCCCATTGGCTTACTGATTAACTTCGGAGCCACGAGCCTCCAATTCAAAAAAGTATATCACCCCAAATTAAAAGACAGATGAGAAAAAATTACAGTAAGGCAGCGCAAAATAAAAATATTGAAATCCCAAAATTAATAAAATCCTGATTCAGACAATTAACCGCATAATGAGTGAAAATAAAGAAGTACCTAAGGGTTGGGAATTAGTGAGTTTGAAGGAGATTTCAGCCATTAATCCCAGACTTCCTTATGAAACTATTGAAGTTGATTTGGAAATAAGTTTCTTGCCAATGAAAAATGTGGAAGAGGTTTCCAATATTATTCATTTAGAGGAGTATAGGAAATACTCTGAGGTCAAAAAAGGGTATACTCCTATGGCTGGTGGAGACGTGATTTTTGCAAAAATTACGCTATGTATGGAGAATGGGAAAATAGCTGTTGTACATTAATTAAAAAATGAAATCGCTTTTGGCTCAACAGAGTTTCATGTTTTTAGGTGTAATCAGGCAGCTCTAAATTCATTTTTATTTTATTTCTTGGTGCAAGAGAGAACTCGCCAGACTTCTGCGCAAAATATGACAGGAGGAGTCGGACAAAGGCGTGTCCCAAAGCAGTTTTTGGAAACCTACCATCTGCTTCTCCCTCCCCTCGCCGAACAACACCGCATCGTAGCCAAAATAGAAGAGCTATTCACCAACCTGGACAAGGGCATCGAAAGTCTCAAAACCGCCCAACAACAACTCAAAGTATACCGGCAAGCCGTGCTGAAATGGGCCTTTGAGGGAAAATTGTCTGAATCAGGATTAGGTGGATTGAAGGATGACAGGATGAAGGAGGGGAGGTCGGAAAAGAAAATCCTAAAATCCCCAAATCCTGAAAATCCTGCTTCAGACAAAGGGGAATTGCCGGAGGGGTGGAAATGGGTGAAACTGAAGCAGTTTTGTGACATTCGTGGGGGTGCAACAATGGGACGTAATTTTAAAGAAAACCCAAACAATTCATCTTCCCTATTTACGAGTGGCAAACGTACAAGATGGATACCTTGATTTGAGAGTAATAAAAACCATTGAGGTACTAGAAACTGATTTGGAAAAATACAGGCTCATCTTCGGAGATATTTTATATACGGAAGGTGGAGATCGTGATAAATTAGGACGGGGGACAATATGGAAAGATGAAATTGAAGATTGCATTCATCAAAATCATATATTCAGAGCTAGACCCGTCTCAGAAGAAATCAATTCAAAATATATCTCATTTTATTCCCAAACTCAAAGTGCTAAACAGTATTTCTTGAAGAATGGTAAACAAACTACTAATCTAGCGTCGATAAACATCACGGTTCTCTCCAACCTACCCTTACCACTACCTAATTCGCTCAGATAACAAAACGAAATCGTCGCCGAAATAGAAAGCCGCCTATCGGTATGCGACAAAATTGAGGAAACGATCAGGCAAAGCCTGCAACAGGCCGAGGCGTTACGGCAGAGTATTCTTAAAAAAGCCTTTGAGGGTACCCTCGCCCCGCAAGACCCCAACGATGAACCTGCTTCGGTGCTATTGGAGCGCATCCGGGCCGAGCGGCAGTTACAAGTCAAGATCAAATCCGTGAAAACGAAAAAAGTAAAGAAGGCGAAGGTGGAAAAAGTATTCGAGGTTGGGGAACAGTTGAAGTTGATATAAAAGCAGAATTGAAAAGTTTGATTTAAAGCATCATGAGTAAAAAGGCACCTGAACCCACGCTACGCATAATGATTGCTTCGACAGTGCATGGCTTTGAAGACCAGATAGAGCAAATATGCTCTGTTTTGCAAGGTTTTGGATATGAGGTTTGGTGTTCACACAAAGGAACTATACCTGCCAGTCCGCTTAAATCCAACCTGGAAAACTGCCTTGAGGCGGTAAAGAACTGTGATCTATTTCTGGGCATCCTGAGACCTTCTTATGGCACGGGCATAATTGGGGATAAATCTATCACACATTGTGAAATGAAGGAAGCCGTTGATCTGAACAAGCCACGCTGGTTTTTAGCCCATTGAGACATTGATTTGCTCAGGCAGCTACTCAGAAAGCTGTACGTCTTAAACACGGATGGTACCAAAAATACAGATTTCAAACTCGATAAGGGGCCAATTTTCGATGACTTGCGCGTTGTTGAGATGTACAATTATGTAGTGATGAGTCACGTAAGTATTTCAGACAGAAAGGGTCATTGGGTGCAGCCTTATTTCAAGTTCGCTTTGGAAGGCATGTATTTTATACGATTCCAATTTAAGGACATTAGTATCATCAGAAAGATTGTCGAAGAAATGAAAGTGTAAGTTTTATGAAAGACAAAGATTTTTTAGAGGCTCTGTTGGGACAGGAGGAAAATGAATGGCTTGAGTTTAAAGAAACTGTCCGTCACGATGAGGTTGCCAAAGTGCTATGCAGCTTTTTGAATGGAAAAGGCGGTCGCGTGATTATTGGAGTGAACGATAGTGGTAAACCTGTCGGTGTGACTGACGCTGTCAAAGTCAAGGAAGAGCTCAGTACCTACCTTCTTTCTGCCATTGTACCCGAGGCTCCCGTTACAATCAGCATTGAATCGGACGGAGGGAAAGATATTCTGTTGGCCAAAGTGTACGGAGGATCTAGGCAACCCTATATTTTTGATGGAAGCATTTACTACCGACACGGGTCTAAAACTGTAAAAGCTACCTCAAACCAAATATCGGAACTCATTCAGGTTCGTCAGAAATCCGAACGACATTGGGAACGCCAGCCTGCCTTGGGTGTAGAGATAGACGATTTAGACCAAAAATTGATTACGGAAACCAGGCTAGATTCTCTGCAAAATCATCGTAGCAATTTTGAGCATAATGATGACATGGGTTTTCTATCTCATTATGGGTTGTTCCAAAACGGGTCGTTCACAAACGCCTGTATTGTACTGTTTGCCAAGAACCCGTTCCGTTTTCTCCCTCAGGTAAGAGTCCGGTTAACCGAATACAGCGAAGGGAAGACCGATAATGCGTTACTCAGGGATGAGGTTTTGGAAGGTAACCTGTTTTCTATTCATGATAGATTAGAACGCTACATCGGTAATTTAGGCATGCGAAGTATATTCGACTCCAACCGCTGGAAGAGATCTGATTTCAGGTTTCCTGAGAAGGCATTGCAGGAAGGTGTTATCAATGCCCTGATGCACAGGGATTACAGCAGCCCTTCCAGTAGTGTAGCTATCAGCATCTATCCCGATAGGTTTGTCATTTCCAATAGCGGACATCTTCCTGATGGATTGAAACCTAGTCAGTTAAAGAAGAGTCATCGTTCTCATCCTGTAAATCCTGATATTGCACATATCGTTTTTTTAAGAGGGTTAATTGATACACTTGGAAGAGGTACAGTTAAATTAGTTGAAGAGTGTAGAGAAGCAGGACTAAAAGATCCTGAATGGAAAGATAAGACTGATGGAGTAACACTTACTTTCTATGGTCCTAAATCACTACCTGCAAAAAAAGATAGTAATGATGTTGTAGGTGATGGTATAAATGATGGTATAAATAAAGGTCTGAAAACTGGACAAAATGAATAAAAGCGATGGAAATCTTGTTTGGAGAGAGTGAAAAACCAACAAGACATCTTCGCATCGCTTTTGGA
>JBDNFP010000259.1:0-16174 GCA_041689775.1 Spirosomataceae bacterium | reverse complement strand
CGATTTGAAACCATGGAAAGTCTGAAAATATGGTTAGCTAAAATGGTCAAGGAAATGAATACTACAACCATAAAATCAATTACTGGAAACCATCATTATCTGAACGCTTTTAATACGGCGTTTAATAACTAAATTGGTATGAATAACAAACTATAAATCTAACAACCTAAAAAATGAATCGCTTACAAGATAAAGTTGCCATTATTACCGGCGGAGCCCGCGGCATTGGCAAAGCCACCGCTCAGATTTTCACCAAAGAAGGAGCCAAAGTAATTCTGTGGGATATGCTGGATGCCGGCGAAGAAACCGCTCAGGAATTAAGAGACCAAGGATACTCCGCCGAATTCATGAAGCTCAGCGTTACGGATATCCCGGCGCTGGAAGCTGCTACCCAAAAGATTATAGAACAATACGGTCGTATCGATATTCTGATCAATAACGCCGGCATTACCCGCGACCGCTCGCTACTCAAAATGTCGCACGAGGAATGGACTCAGGTACTAGACGTAAACCTGACGGGTGTTTTCAATTGCACCAAGGCCGTAGTACCCTACATGGTAGAAAACAAGTACGGTCGCATTGTGTGCACCTCTTCGATCGTAGGTATTACGGGAAACTTCGGCCAAACCAACTACTCGGCTACCAAAGCGGCCATTATTGGTATGGTAAAAACCTGGGCGAAGGAGTTAGGAAAACACAATATCACGGCCAACGCCGTAGCTCCCGGCTTTATTCTGACCGACATGACTGACATGATTCCTGATGAAGTACGCAACCAAACGATTGCCGGTATTCCGGCCAAACGGATGGGGATGCCCGACGATATTGCCAATGCGTATCTATACTTGGCATCCGAAGAAGCTTCTTACGTTAATGGGCATACGTTGAGCGTAAACGGTGGCGTAGCCTAATGTAACAAATATCACTGTACCCCAAGAAACTAGCACATAATTTTGTATCAGAAACTAACCAATAATGAAATGATGAATTTCTTTAAATCAATATTTAGCGGACCTGATACCGCTATGCTACAACAAGTAATTGCGGACGGTGCTATTGTGGTAGATGTCCGTTCGGCCGGAGAATTTGCCGGTGGACACTCCAAAGGAGCTAAGAATATTCCTTTAGATGGCTTACCCGCTAAGATCACTCAGATCAAAGGGTGGAACAAGCCCGTAGTAGTATGCTGTGCATCCGGTATGCGGAGCTCTCGCGCTAAGTCGTTGCTCGAATCAAAAGGAATTGAAGTACACGATGCTGGCCCTTGGACAACCCTCGCTTAATCAAGTGCGACATTAACAATTGAGCCCATGGTTGAAAGTTTTCAGCCATGGGCTTGTTTATTACCAGTTCACCACTCCTTTTTCACCAAGCCCTAGCTTGCCCATAAACTTGGATGAAAATTTGGAGCGAGACGTCAGGTATCTTACGCTCACTCCAATATATGGGGTTAAAGGAGGGCTCAATGAGGTTAGGTTTTCTCTGGCGCTATTAAACGTACGGAGCTGTCTTGCCCCGGCCAAGCCAGCCTCAGCCGAAATATTGAATATCGTCAGAAGATGTACGTTCGCCGCTACCCCTAATTTTACCTGTCGGTAGTTCTGGCGACGCAAAAACTTTTCTTCCACGGTTTGTACCTGAAAACCTCCGCTGTACCCATTTACTCCGGCCAGCATATCCATGCTAAACCACTTGGTTGGGTGGTAGTTTACATCCACCATGAAGGGAAGCAAAGCCGTAACCCGCCACTCTTTACTAAGCCGCTGGTTGATCCCGAATACGGGCACTACCCGTAGTTTCTGGTTATAAGCCAAAATCGAACCATACACAATCTGACTTTTCAGTCCAATGATCCGCATCCTGGCGGCTCCTCCCCACAAAAAAGGCTGGGGAGTAAAGAACGTTTCGTTTGACTCCGTTACGCCGATTCCTCCTCCGTATACCCATAGCTTATCCCGTAAACTTGCCTGCAACCGGATCACACCTACCGAAATAGTTTTATAGCCATTATCCGGGAAGTTAGTACCCTCAATGGTCGGCTGAATCTGAGAGTACTGTCCAATCATCACCGTATGCGTCGCCCGCAGATCCAACTTCTTTTTGAAGCTAAAACCCGCCTGTACTTCACTCTGAATGGGAATAATACCCAAAACGCTGGTACGGGTCATGCCAAAATCCTGCGACGTGGCTGAGTTGGTAGGTACTACGTAGTCGGCACGCAACGTTACATTGGGGTAAAATAGCCGACTAAGACCGATTTGCTGAGCCTGGGCGGTTGATGTGATTACTACCAAAAATAGGAAAGCGTAAATACGCCCGGGGATTATGTTCATCTGGGGGAGATTAGTCCAATTTCGTAGCCAATCAACGACAAAAGTACTCCACTATTGCTCAGAATAAAGTGCTCTACCGTATATGCTAATCCGATAAAACCCGGCATTACCCTGTCGATCATGCGTTTATCCACATCTAAAAAATTGTAATGAACCAATCCTGCCTGCACTCAGATATATTTTTCTATTTTAGTGCCCCAAATATTTAGCCGCTAATTATACCCATTCATCCACCCTATGATCCAGCTTCCTTCCCTTAAAAACCTAGTTTCAGGTATTCAGCAGGTTGTGCTGCGCTTTCCCATGGTTATCCTGGTAGCCGCAATAAACCTGGCTACCGTCATAGTTCTGATTGAACTACCAAACGCTGTAAAAACCATTGTTTGGGCTGTTCCCTTACTATTAACCTGTCTCCTGGCCATTCCACTTTTCATCAGTACCCACCTAGCTACTAAGCGTCAGCAGTGGTCCACCCCAATCAAAATAGCTGCGTTGGCCGGAGTACTTGCTCTATTGGTACTTTACTATTTTTCGATCGGTTTCGAACTGATTCAAAGCGATTACTATCGGTTCGGTATGTTTTTCGTCTGCGCGCACCTATTGGTTTCGTTTGCTCCTTTTGTGGGCTACTACGAAACCAACGGCTTCTGGCATTTTAACAAAACGCTGTTGGTTCAGCTATTCAGCGCCACCTTGTACGCCGGGACTTTATTTGTGGGGATCATCATTGCCGTCGAAACCGTCCGGTTTTTGTTTGGTTCCTTCACCCAAACACTCGTGGGCTCATTGGAGATGTATATTTTCTTCATCATTTTCCTTTTTCTGCACCCTCTTTTCTTCCTTTATGGTATACCCGAGCGGCTCGATACCTTCGAAGCACAGACAACCTATCCGCGCGGAGTAAAAGTATTTACTCAGTACGTATTGCTACCGTTGGTAGTAGTATACCTGCTGATTCTGTACGTATACAGTGGTAAGATTCTCGTACAATGGCAACTACCCGAAGGAGGCGTAGCCTACCTTGTCATGGCGTTTTCAGTGGCAGGTGTTTTAGCACTATTGCTCGTGCATCCTCTCCGGGAAAGTACCGAAGAACGGTGGATCAGGCTCTTTACAAACCGCTTTTATCTCGCTCTTTTCCCGTTGATTCTTCTTTTGTTCATTGCCATCTACCGCCGTATTCATGACTACGGCATTACCGAAAACCGCTACTTAGTAGCCGCATTGGCCATTTGGTTAGCGGGCATTTCTGTGTACTTTCTCGTGGGCAAAAGGGAGGACATTCGCTGGATTCCAATTTCTCTTTTTGCGTTCAGCTTGCTTATGGCAGTGGGCCCTTGGAGTATATTCAGTGTGTCGCGGCGCGACCAGCTTCAACGGTTCAGCGCATTGCTACTGGAATATAAACTACTGGATGCTAGTGGTACCATCGCTGGTAATGGTATCGTTTCCCAAGAAGATTTCGATCAACTCATCTCGGGCGTCCGGTTTTTTCGCGACCGCCGCGAGATGAGTTTTTTATGCCCATTTTTTTCTACGCTGCCGCCAAACGATAACGACTTCGCACTCGCTCAATCCATGGAGAAACGTATTCAACAGGTCGTCCAGAAAGAGGGTGTTTCAGTAACCGCAGCCGACGAAACGCTTTCATTTTATCTGAGTGCCTCCGAAAATGAGCTCTCGGTCGACATAGGAGGCTTTGATGTGTTGTCCACCGTCGACATCTACGGAGACCAAATATTTGAATACGATAACTGGGAAATCAAGTCAACCCAAGACGGAGCTCAATTAACGGTAGTAAAGGGTGCCAACGAGGTAGCTACCTGGGATATCAGTGCCCGACTTATCCAACTTCATGATCAATATGGCACTTCCTCCTACGAAGTTGATCCGGTTTCCCTCACCTTCGACGCCCCCAATGCCCGACTGGTACTTACCAATATTTCCAAAAGTGGTACTACTTTTTCTTACAAAGGGTTCTTGCTGAGGAAGAATAAGTAAGGTTTACCGATAGCCTGATACGGATCAAAAAAAGTACTAGTTAAATAAAAGTATGATTCTTTCCTCGTACCTTTTCCTTGTTACACGTACCTTTCTCAGCAAACACTCTTTTATGAAACGTGTTCTTCTGTCGCTCCTATCGCTGGTCATGATTTCTAGTGCCTCCGCCCAAACCAAAACCTACGCCGAGCAGTTGGGCTTCCCGGCCGGCAAAAAGGTGATCATCATGCACGTGGACGACGTGGGGATGTCCTACGATTCTAATGAGGGGGCCATCAAAGCGATCCGCGACGGCGTGGCTACCTCCCTCAGCGTGATGATGCCCTGCGCCTGGGTACCGGGCTTTATGCACTACCTGAAACAAAATCCTGACCTCGACGCCGGACTTCACCTGACCATGACTTCCGAGTGGAAAGACTACCGCTGGGGACCGTTGGCCGGCAAACCCACCGTGAAAGGGCTCGTAGACTCCGAAGGAGCCATGTGGCCGAGTGTAGCTGCCGTAGTTAAAAACGCCACTCCCGACGAGGTAGAAATCGAAATCCGCGCCCAATTGGAGCGCGCCCGTACCATGGGCTTTGAGCCCACCCACATGGACTCACACATGGGTACACTATTTGCCACCCCGACCTTTCTGGAACGCTACGTAAAGGTGGGAATACAAGAGAAAATTCCAGTCATGTTTCCGGGTGGTCATAATACGGCCATTCAGGTTGACGAAAAAATGTCGGCAGAAATGTACGCCATGACGCAGACCATCGGAAAGCAACTCTGGGCGGCGGGCCTACCCGTTCTCGACGATCTCCACAATGTCAGCTACGGCTGGAAACTACCCGAAAACCCCGAGCCGACCAAAGAAAAGCTACAGGCCTTCAAAACCCAGAAGTATATCGAAGGGCTACAAAGCCTGAAACCCGGTCTGACGATGGTGATTATGCACTGCACCGACCCAACGGAGGTATTCCCGATTATATCAGGCTCTACCCAAACCCGCGAAGGCGACCTGCTGGCGATGATTGATCCAAAACTCAAAGCCTACATCGAAAAAGAAGGAATCATTCTGACTACGTTCCGGGAAGTAATGCAGAGGCGTCAGCGGGTAAAATAGGAAAGAAAGATATTTGCTGGCGATATTTTTTTGTAAATTTGATATGAAAAGCTAGTCGCCGTGCTACCCATTGTCATACAAATAGCCGTCGGATTTAAAGCTGAACTGCAAAAACTGTACGACGACAATCTCGCCGCGCTCATTCTGTTCGGCTCCCACGCTCGCTGCGACTACCACGAGGAATCGGACATCGACTTTGCGGTGGTTTTGAAGGAAATTGAAACTACGCCAGGCCAAGAAATTTTCAAGATTTCACCAATTAGCGTCAATTTAAACATGAAGTACGATCAGTACATTTCTTTTTTGCCGCTTTCTCAGCAAAGACTATCCGAATCCCGTCTTTCAATCCACCGTTTCATCAAGACAGAAGGTATTCCATTATGAATGATCTTCTGTACGGGGGCCAATTACTTCTTGACAAAGCCGAGGATACTATCGAAGACGCCGAAGCCATCCTGATAAACTCCTACATCGGGCAACTCGCCACGGATTCCTCTCAGTAGCCCAAATCCCAAACTTCCCGCATTTCGTCACAAGGTTAGGGCCGTATACGCCATGAGCTTGGCGAGATATCGTTGGGCTTTTATATTTGAAGCATCAATCAACGACCCCCTTTCACGCATGAAAGACAACTCTTATTACGTACGTTACGGCTTTCAGATTTGCCTTGTTTATCTTATGGTAAGTTTGCTCTTGGGTGATTTTTATCCCTTCGTAAAAAGCCTTTTCGTGAACGATAGCGATTCGGCAACGATCTTTTCAAGCACTTTTGAGAGTATTAATTGGATAAAGCACCTCACTAAATCGCTCTTTGTAGGTATCGGCGGTTATTATCTTTTATTTCAACTTCCGAATGAGGCGTTGGGGCGAAACAGATTACCTGGAAGGTATGATTAGTGGTGGCATAGGAGGTGGACTTCTTACACTCCTTAATATTTATGATAAGTAATAAATTTGAACTCGGAACATTCAAGCCACAAGCCCGTCATTGGTTTTCCTTTGTGTTCAGCTTATATTTGTGCTTCCTCTTTGTCGTCCGGCACTGCATTACTCGAAGTCCTCACCATATCTATCTTCCCGCAGGTTTTGACGCTGATTCTTTCTGTAGGGGGAAGCCTCTCCTATCTGGCTATTTTTCGGTTTTTAAATCGTGAACTCTATCCTGAATACTACTAAACTATGCCCCTTGCCCACGACCAACATAAAAACATACGCAGCCTGATTGACACCTCAGGAGTCGGTGCCTATGAGGAAGTGCATGACGAACTTTTTGATCATCTCGTACAGGCAATTGAATCCCGCATGTCAGACGGGCTTTCCTTCACGCAGGGGCAGCAGCAGGCACCCGAAGAGATGGGCGGAATGGCAGGATTAGCAAACATTGAAGCTGCCTACATACGCACTACCGAGAAACAGGTATGGCAGTCGTGCAAAGCATATAGCGCAGTTTATCTTCAATCATTCAGGTGGGTAATTCCAGTTGCACCAGGCTTGATCCTTCGGTTTTTCTTTGCAGAAGCTCATTTTATGTGGGTAAGTATGGGCACCTGGGCTATATTCTTATCGATGCTTTACTTACCGGCCCGGCGTTGGAATTATAGCCTTGCAAAAGGGGGTAGAAGATCATCCTGTCTCGTTAAGGGCTAATTTACTCATGCAATACGGTGGCTTTATGGCACCTTCTCTGTTTGTCCCAAGTAGTTTTCTATCCCATGACCAACCCTTTGGTTTATTGTTTACAATCGGTGCGCTGGTACTCTATACCTCCGCAGACTTCTGTCTTGCCTTTCGGGACCACGCTCCCGTCACTGGCTTTTAGAAGCTGTATAACCCAACTTACCCTTCCCATTGAATAACTTTATGCATCTTCGCTTCTCCTTTACTTTCGTATTCCTGATTTTTTTAGCCCAAAGTGGCTTCTGTCAAGGCGTTTCGGTAAAATCTGTGGGTATCTCTTCCGAATATCAGATGGATGAAAATACCCTGATCTACAACAAGGAAACCGGCCAACGTATTACGATGGCTGACTATGTCCGTTTAACTCGGGAAAGCCCCCAGCTGTATCATTTGGTCCCTCAAATCAACGAATTTGGCAAACCGGGCTCTTACGTTCTGCGTAAGCGCACAAAGAAAGAAATTGCCGAAGGCCGGATATTATACGAAAACAATGATTTCGGCAAACCAACCGTAGGCCAGCCACTCCCCCCATTCGTAATGGAAGGAACTGATGGCAAACTCTACCGTTCAGATGACCTCAAAGGAAGCTATGTTATATTGAGTTTCTGGCTTAGATTCAGAAAGCCCTTTTTCTCCGATAATCAAACCAAAGACCTTGTAAAACTAGTTGGAAAAGCCCAGGCAAAAGGTATTCAACTAGTATCACTGGGTACGACTCCCGATAGTAAAGAAGAATGTATCAACGCGATGGCCACCTACTCCCTTGGCCTGGTGCCTGTACCTAGCTCTTACGAGTTTACGAAACAGTACGGAATGCCCATAGGCTCTTACTTACTCGTCGGGCCCGACGGTAATCTACTGGCTATCATCGAACAGAATGCTCCGTTAGGATTGGAAAACTTTTTGGTGAAGTAGGTTCCGTCAGAAAATCACGGACTCCGCCTTTTCTGATTGAAAAATGACCGTTAGAAAATGATCCTCTATCAGGATACATCTTGTTCAGTAATTCATGTCAGAACCGGTCACAAAAAATCTTACTACGCAAGCAAATGTTGCGACATATTATGTCTACATTCACAGGAGATTTATACCATCTAATTATTTACGCAAAAGTATTTCCTAATGAAAAAACTAGCCTTATCAGCCCTGATAATTGGTCTGTGTATGTCGATGAGCAGCTGCGCCACTCTTTTTGGTGGAAAAGTTTCTGAGTGCCAAAAAACTAAACCTATGGCGGGTCAACCCCAACGCGAGGTTCGAGTAGGTGCACTTATCGCTGATATTTTGCTATTTGCTCCTTCGGCAATCGTTGATTTTGCAACGGGAGCAATTTATAAGCCTTGTACAACAAAGAAAGTATCCCAACTCAAAAAAGCAGATCTAGAAAAAAACCTGGTAACCGCAACAAAGTAGTTTTTTAGGAAGAATGCTCAAATCACAACCTGGTGTCTCATGTTTGTTAGAAACCGGAAATTAGGAATGAATATTAAAACGCCCCTCCCGGAGAAATCCAGAAGGGGCGTTTTAATACAACAGAAAGCTGCCAGCTAAATATCTATCTGCTAACTACCTAAAAATTACAAATCGATTGCCTCACCGTAAGCCGCCTCAGTAGCACCTTTCACCGCCTCCGACATCGTAGGATGTGGGTGTACCGAGCGCAGGATTTCGTATGACGTAGTTTCGAGCTTTCTCGCTACTACTACCTCAGCAATCATCTCGGTTACGTTAGCACCAATCATGTGCGCACCCAACCACTCGCCGTACTTGGCGTCGAAGATTACTTTTACGAATCCTTCTTTTACTCCGGCCGCCGATGCCTTACCTGACGCCATGAAGGGGAACTTGCCCACCTTAATGTCGTAGCCAGCTTCACGGGCTTTCTTTTCGGTCATGCCTACCGAAGCAATCTCGGGCTGACAGTAGGTACAGCCAGGAATATTGTTGTAGTCGAGGGCTTCGGTCTTGTGTCCGGCGATTTTTTCCGCGCAGATAATGCCTTCGGCCGTGGCTACGTGCGCCAACGATTGTCCAGGGGTACAGTCTCCGATGGCGTAGTAGCCCGGAACGTTGGTTTCGTACCATTCACTCACAACGACCTTACCGCGATCCGTAGCGATTTTCATCTCCTCCAGTCCAATATTTTCGAGGTTAGATATTATACCAGCCGCTGATAGTACTACGTCAACTTCAAACGTTTTTTCTCCGTTTGGAGTCTTCACCGTTACCTTACAACCTTTGCCGCTGATATCCACTTTCTCTACCGAAGAATTAACGTGTACATCCACGCCCAACTTCTTGTACTGCTTGGCCAGCTCTTTCGAGATATCTTCGTCTTCTACGGGTACCATCGAAGGCATAAACTCAACGATCGTTACCTTAGTACCCATGCTAGCGTACACGTAGGCAAACTCAACACCGATTGCTCCCGAACCAACTATGAGCATAGACTCAGGCTGTTTTTCGAGACTCATTGCCTTACGGTATTCGATTACCTTCTGGCCGTCTATCTTGATATTAGGTAGTTCGCGGGCACGGCCACCGGTAGCAATAATCACTCCCTTGCTGGCTGCATATTCCGTTTTCTTACCATCTTTGTCGGTTACCTCTACTTTCTTCCCAGCAATCACTTTGCCGAAGCCCATGATGACATCAATCTTATTTTTTTTCATCAAAAAGGCTACGCCTTTGCTCATACCGTCGGCTACACCACGGCTACGCTTGATAACAGCCGAAAAATCAGCGGAGTAGTCGCCTACTGTAATGCCATAATCTTTGGCGTGCTTAATGTATTCAAAAACCTGAGCGCTTTTTAGCAGTGCTTTGGTGGGGATACATCCCCAGTTGAGACAGATACCTCCGAGGCTTTCTTTTTCAACAATTGCAACTCTTAATCCTAATTGGGAAGCACGAATAGCGGCCGGATAGCCACCGGGACCACTTCCAACCACAATAACGTCGTATGTTTGAGCCATTTCCTTTTAAGTTTGGGTAAAAATGGTTTACTGGAAAAACGTCACAAAGGTAATAGGTTTTGCTTGAAAGCCCACTAGGAACTACCCTGAACCATAGCGCAAAAGTTACTATCTTTGCACCTTTCCCGACAATCATAGTAGCATTTCAAACTATTCGGGCCTGTAACTAACCAATTTAATCTATTATGACACAAGATCAGTTGAAAGACTTGAAGGCCAGAGTTGAGGCCTTGGGGAGGTATCTTTGACTACGGTCATCGCAAAAACCAACTAGACGAATTAGAGCAACAAACCGCTCAACCGGAGTTCTGGACCGACTCAGATCGCGCCGAAAAGGTGATGAAAGAAATACGGGGCCTGAAATTCTGGACCATTGGTTATGAAGAGCTCGCTCGCCTGCGCGACGACCTCGATACCATTTGGGAGTTTTATGAGGCCGAAGAAGCCACCGAAGAAGAGGTGGATGAAGAAGGAGCTAAACTAGCCAATAAGCTTGATGAGATTGAGTTTCGTAAGATGCTGGGTGAGGAAGGCGACGACCTGCCCGCCGTGATCGAAATCAACGCCGGTGCCGGGGGAACTGAGTCGCAAGACTGGGCTTCTATGCTCATGCGGATGTACATCATGTGGGCCGAGAAAAACGGCTACAAGGTACGTGAGGTAGATTTGCAAGACGGTGACGTAGCCGGAGTAAAATCCGTTACGTTAGAAATCGAAGGTGACTACGCCTACGGAAACCTCAAATCAGAAAATGGGGTACACCGCCTAGTCAGGATATCACCGTTTGATTCCAACGCTCGCCGGCATACTTCTTTTACTTCGGTATACGTGTACCCGCTCGCCAACAACGACATCGAAATCGACGTTAATCCAGCGGATATTACCTGGGATACGTATCGCTCGGGTGGAGCAGGTGGACAGAACGTAAACAAAGTGGAAACCGCCGTGCGACTGCACCACAAACCTTCGGGTATCGTCATTGCTTGTCAGCAAGAACGCTCTCAGCTGATGAACAAAGAAGTAGCCACCCGACTGTTGAAGTCGCGGCTGTACCAGATTGAGCTTGAAAAGCGTAATGCGGCCCGGGCCGAAGTGGAAGCTTCGAAACGTAAAATCGAGTGGGGCTCCCAAATCAGGAGCTACGTACTTGACGACCGCCGGGTAAAAGACCACCGGACCAACCATCAGTCGTCTAATACCGAAGCGGTACTCAATGGTGAACTCAATGATTTCATAAAAGCGTACCTGATGGAGTCTTAATCATCGGCAAATCAATCACAATCCCTCCGGAGCAATTATCCGGGGGGATTCTTAGCATCAGCAACTGCCTGTGCAACTACATTACGATCGCTTGGGCCAAGGGCCACATATACTGCTTGCTTTTCACGGCATTGGTCAGACGGGCCATGAGTGCTACCAGCCCTTTGTGGAGCTCCTGGGAGATCACTACACCATTTACGCCTTTGACCTGTTCCACCACGGCAAAAGCATGGGGGTGTCTGGTAATGATTCATTCAACAGCCAAGATGTAGTTGGCAAAGACCTCTGGAGAACCATGTTACTGAACTTCCTGAATCAGGAGAAGATCACTCAATTTGACGTAGCTGGTTTTAGTATGGGAGGACGGTTTGCGCTCGCTACCGCCGAAGCGACTCCTGAATACATCAACAACATTTTCTTGATGGCCCCCGATGGTGTCGTAGAGCATCCGCTCTACCACCTGGCTACCCGCTTCCCTCCGGCCCGTTGGATCTATCACCAGATAACTCGCTACCCGGCTCCGTTATTTACAGTCGCTCACCTCGCCCAAAAAACCGGCTTACTTCCCAAAAACATGCTCCGTTTTATCCGGCATATACTGGCTACCCCGCAGAGCCGCCGGGTTATTTATCGCTCGTGGGTCAGTTTTCGTACCCTCGAATTCTCCATTCCGAAACTTTATAAGGTACTGCTGGCTAACCAAATCAACACCTGGCTATTTGTCGGTAAGTACGACCCCCTACTTCCTCCCGAAAAAGTGAACATTTTATCTGAAAGGCTCCCCGCAGATCACTATATAATTCTTGAAACAGGCCATACCCGTCTAGTTGAGAAAACAGTAACGTATTTAAAAAAATACTTAAAATAATTAAAATATTACTTGATTTTTTTATAAAAAATAACTAGATTCCCCAAAAATTAAACCTTTCTTGCTATGAATGTTATTCAGCGTGTTGAGCACTGGGGTGATACGCATCATCCCGCCTGGCTAGACGTCGTCCGCATTGGTTTAGGAGTTCTGTTATTCGTAAAAGGAATTAGCTTTATAAGCAACACCACTCGACTAGCTGAACTGGTAAACGGACTTGACTTTGACCTGTGGTCGGTAATGGCCGTTCATTTTGTTGCGTTTGCCCACATATTCGGCGGTTTTCTGATCGCGTTGGGCACTCTTACCCGTATTGCCTGCTGGTTTCAGGTACCCATTTTAATCGTGGCCGTTTTCTTTATCAACCTTCGGGCTGGCTTCTCTTACGTCAATTCGGAGTTGTGGCTATCGATTATTACGCTTGCCTTAGTCCTGACGTTTACTATTGTAGGTTCAGGAAAATTTTCTATGGACGAGTGGACTAAAAATCATAATCACTGAGGAACTGTTAGCAATTAGGCGGCCAGCCGCGCAGTTGACAACCATTAGTTTGTTATTTACCTAATTATCATGTGTATAATAGTACGCATGATTTAGTTGAACTAATTAGATAATAAACTATATGTAAGCCGTTTAATGAACGCTAATAGCTTCTTTAACTAGAATCACCTTCCTCTTTTAAGTTTACGAGGGGCGTGGGCGCGGAGCAATCCGTGTTTGCGCCCTTTTTTGTGTTACTTCTTGCCTTTAAAGAACCAACCAATACCCAGCGTAGAGAATGCGATAAGCAAAAAAATCAGGATTTGAGTGGCGGCACCTTCGTTGGGGTTCTCTAATAAAGTGCGTATTTCCTTAGCCTTATAGCCCGCCCAAACCGCTAGTGCCGTACGCGGAATCATTCCCAACACTCCACCGAGTAGCATTTGAGACAATCGGGCGCCAAGCAGCGTAAACAACAAATTAGTGACCGCAAACGGAAGAGCCGGGGAGAGTTTGGTGAAAAATATAAGCCGTATCGGGTTTTCGTGAAACCGAAGCAATAATTTGGTAGAAGTAGGATAAGCCTCCTGTAAGTGTGGTAAAAAAGTAGGGGGTATAAGCTTCTTTGCAAGTGCATACACGATTGCAATAGCGCCCAGATTAAGCAAGAAAAGCAAAGGCAGTCCTACCCAACCCAAAAAATAGCCATACACCAGAGCCAAGAAAGTAGGTGGAGTGAGCGCAAAAGCTGACGCGAATGTTAGTAACAAAGTAACCCCAACCCACCGGCTTAGTGGCATTGCAGCCCATTCAGATTCGTAGCCAATGGCCCAAGCAGTAAGTAGTGAACTCGTAAGAAGTGGCAGGACAGCCAATATGGTACTGAATACTAAGGGGAATGGGTATTTTCGAAAAAGTGCGTTCGGCAAGGGTCTTTTTGTAAATTTGTCCAAAGATAACATCAGCAGGCTATTGCCTGTTGTACCTACGCAGAATCGTTTAAAATAATTCATAATATACCAAAATTACACTTCATGAAATTCGGAACGAAAGCCATACACGCGGGAGTTGAGCCCGATCCTACCACCGGCGCTATTATGACGCCCATCTATCAGACCTCTACCTACGTGCAAGAGAGCCCCGGCAAGCATAAAGGCTACGAATACTCCCGTACGGACAACCCCACCCGTGCAGCCTTACAGAAAGCACTGGCAGCGCTGGAAAACGGCAAGCACGGCATTTGCTACGCATCGGGCCTGGCTGCTACGGATGCCGTTCTGAAACTCTTCCGCCCTGGCGATGAGATCATTGCTACCAATGACCTGTACGGAGGTACTTACCGGATTATGAAAAAGGTATTTGAGCCCTTCGGTTTGGTATTTCACTTTGTGGATATGAGCGACGTCGCTAACATCAGAGCCACCATTACCGACAAAACCAAGATGATCTGGGTGGAGACTCCTACCAACCCGCTACTCAAAATTATTGATATCAATGCAGTGGTAGCACTAGCCCGCGAAAAGTCCGTCATGACGGTCGTGGACAATACTTTTGCCTCACCCTACATCCAAAACCCACTGGATATGGGCGCAGACGTTGTCATGCATTCGGTTACCAAGTACCTCGGCGGCCATTCCGATACCGTTATGGGGGCGTTGGTACTCAACAATGACGAACTGGCGGCTCAGCTTGCTTTCATACAGAACGCCAGTGGTGCCGTACCGGGTCCGCAAGATTGTTTTCTGGTGCTGCGTGGACTTAAAACCCTGCATATCCGCATACAGCGCCACTGCGAAAACGCTATTCGAGTAGCTACCTGGCTCCAAGAGCACCCAAAGGTAGGCAAGGTATACTATCCCGGCCTACCCTCACACCCCGGCCATGAGCTGGCTAAGAAGCAAATGCGTGACTTTGGCGGTATGGTTTCGTTCGAACTAAAAGGCGACGTATATGAAGAAGCCATTCGAGTAATGGAAAATCTGCACGTATTTTCATTGGCCGAATCACTCGGCGGTGTAGAGTCGCTGTGCACTCACCCCGCGAGTATGACCCACGCCAGCATCCCGAAGGAAGAGCGCGCCAAAGCCGGACTAAAAGATACCCTCATCCGCCTCAGCGTGGGGATTGAGGATGTGGAAGATTTAATTGAGGATTTAAAGCAAGCAATACACCTTGGGGTCAATGGACAATAGGGAAAAGGTGAAAGGCAGAGAAGTGCGGCAAAAGCCGCATCTAGCAAAAAGAGCTTTCCTCTTCACCATTTTACCCTTAACCTTTAACCCGATAAACATATATATTCTATAAAAATGATACACCTACCCCGCCGCCCCCGGCGTAACCGTCGGACGGCCGCTATACGTGAGTTAACCCAAGAAACGACGTTATCTGTATCCGATCTGATTTTTCCGTTGTTTGTACTCGAAGGCACCGGCATAAAAAGTGAAATTAAATCGATGCCCGGAATCTTCCGGTTTTCGTTGGATACCCTGCTGGAAGAGCTACACGAAGTAACGGATCTGGGAATCAAGTCTATTTGTCTGTTTCCCAACTATCCCGAAAGTAAGAAAGATAAAATTGCCACAGAGAGCTATCAGCAGAATACCCTCTACCTGAATGCCCTCCGGGCTATTAAAGATAGATTCCCCGACCTGACCCTCATGACCGACGTAGCCATGGACCCGTACAGCAGCGACGGCCACGATGGTTACGTAGAAAACGGGGAGATAGTCAACGATATATCATTAGAAATTCTGGGTAAAATGGCAGTAGCCCAAGCCAAGGCCGGAGCGGATATCCTTGGTCCCAGCGATATGATGGATGGCCGCGTGGGATATATCCGGCAATTGCTCGACTCCGAAGGCTATTCCAACGTCAGTATTATGTCCTATTCTGCCAAGTACGCCAGTGCTTTCTACGGTCCATTCCGCGATGCTCTGAACTCCGCTCCTCGTTTCGGCGATAAAAAAACCTACCAGATGAATCCCGCCAACGTTCGGGAAGCACTGCTGGAAGCCCAGCTGGACTTTGATGAAGGGGCCGATTTTCTGATGGTAAAGCCCGCCTTGCCTTACCTCGATATCATCAAACTCCTGAACGATAACTTCAATATACCGATTGCAGCGTATAACGTATCCGGCGAATACGCTATGATCAAGGCAGCCTCACAAAACGGTTGGATCGATGGCGAACGAGCTATGCTGGAAGCCCTGATGAGCATCCGGCGCGCCGGAGCCAAGGCTATCCTGACCTACTTTGCCAAGGAGGTAGCTCAGATACAGAATGGATAAAAAAACGAGAGCGAGCCAATTGGCTCGCTCTCGTTTTTTTTATCTGGTGGATTCAAGTAATAAACGCAACACCTTCGTTATTTAGGGTAGCGTTTCGAAAAACTTCCTCGGGCGATCGGAACCCGAATCTCTTCCTGGGTCTTTGGTTTAAAATGTCCACTACTTCGTTCACTCTCTGCTCGGTG